>NZ_CP054058.1:4200000-4571204 GCF_003935895.2 Scandinavium goeteborgense
CTGTACGGCCGTGACGCTGAGCAGACTCAACGCCACGGCCGCCATACCCTGTTTTAACGCGCTAAATTGGCGTTTCATCAGGCGTATTACCCCTTATTTCAGCGTGACAGGGATAACGTACGGGAAGTCGTGACGATAACGTTTCAGGCTGGTGACCGCCTGATCGGTGGGTTGCCCGATCAGCAGACTGAGCATGGCGCTCATGGCATCGTCATCCAGGCTGCGTCCGTTGCGCTTTTCAGCGCTAAAGACCGCCTTTTCGCCCACCGTGTAGGTCAAAACGTCCGGCACCAGCAGGTTCGCTACTTTGTCGCCGTACGCGAAAGGATCGGCCTGTGAGTGCGCCATGGCGCTGGCACGCGCCGTACGAGCAGAGACAAAGTCCTTCATATCCGCGCTATTTTGCGGCCGACTTTCATCATGCTCACGTTTAAGGGCGGCATTTTCAAACAGCATCGTGTGTGAAAATAGGGGGTTAGCGGAATACTGCACCTGCTTCCACGCATTATCACTGTGGAAATCGGTGGTCATGTAAACGCTGATGTTGGCGGCCAGCAGTTTGTTCGGCACCTCAAGGACGATGGCTCCACAATTTCGGGCAGCGAAAATATTTTTGCCCTGCGTCGACGTCCAGATCCCCGGGTCATATTTTCCTTTCGCCAGGTCCTTGCGGAAGCGGTGCAGCCCCGGCGAATTTCCGGTAAACGGATCCTGGGCGGCCCCAGTCCAGATTTTTATGCCGTTGCTCAGCGTCGCGCTATGATTCGCTTTCCCTTTCCCCAGCATTTCATCTGTCGCACCGACCGGACTGTCCGCGGTATTTTCTTGATACACCACGACATTGCCCTGATTATCAAATTTGAAGGTAAATGTTTTACCCTGCTTATAATCGGCTGATTCAGCAATATGAATGTGATACAACGCATCAGGGTTGAATACCCCTCCCGCCCCGGCCGTTGGCGAGTTATTTACCGTCATCACTAAAGCGGTATATCCCGCCGTTGCTGACGGAAACACGAAATTATCTAACTGATTCAGTGAAGGAGTTTGAATGGCTTGCGCGCTTTCAAAATGATGGCTGGCAATAGCCAACGGGGATAACATTAGAGTGGGAATAATAACGGCCAGCATGGCCTTTTTTGATATAGACATTGATTCATCCTTAAAAAAGAACTGTGATATTGCACACGGGATATATCACAGTCCAAAGGTTACGCCAGGAGAGGATTTATTATTTGTAGATTATCGCTGTTGCCCTGATGTCGGCGCTCATCCCGGTACGTTCTAAAGAGGTAATATGGTAATGACCGGCGCCTTTCTGATCGGCTTTTTTGCTCAATGCCGCCATGGCCTCTTCAAAGGTGCCATTCTTGACATTGACAGAAATGTTGCCGATTTTTTGATTCATATCAGCCATTTGAGAATCACGAATTTCAGTGGATGCGAATGAAAGTGTGCTGGCAGTCATCAGTGCTGCAAAAATGAATGTTTTATTGATCATCATGCTTACCTTTATTGAAGTGTCATTGTGTCTGTTTCAGGAGCTCGTATTTTTAAATATTCCCCGTTCAGATTCGGACATCTTACGGATAAATAATTCGAGTTCTCTTCTTCGCCAGCAGATGTCTTTAATTATCCGCTCGACACAAATAACACTAGTAAAGGCTTACCTGTTTTGTATCACCAAACCTTAAACGAAATATAACAAAAAGTTTAAGTTTATTTTTAAACTTAATAATAATTGCGATATCTTCAGAGATATGAGAATCGTGAAGAGGTGAAATAATCGTGCCATGATAAACGGACAAAGATACGTTATGGATATAATAACAAAGCCTATGATTATTACCGTGCTAATAATACCATTATCGTTGCCGACGATGTTCTTCACGTTGTTTTATTATGTCGTGCAATGGCGTTGGTTAATGTCAGTCACCCACTTATCTACACTTCTCCACTGGCACCGATATTCTGCGCAGTTGTGCATTACCCTGGTCGTCATGCTGATGGTCATCAGCCTGCTCTCCGCAGCGCTGACCGCGCTGCTGGTGATGTTAATCAATAAGAGAGTCCCCAGCGCTAAACGGTAACGCGTATTAGCGATCGTACTCGTTGCGCAGTCGGCTCTCTTCGTCGTCAAGCTGATGACTTTCCTGGTCGAGCTGGCGCTGTCTGTCGTCTAACTGACGGCGACGGTCTTCGAGCTGACGATAGCGGTCGTCATATTGCCGATCGCGGTCGCTGTCCTGCCGGCGATTGTCGGCATTGTCATCATTATCGTCGCGGTCGTCATGGTAGACGTTATCGTTATTCGGCTTATACGCATCGCTGATGGCCTGCTGAACATTGCCAATCGCGTCATCAATAATATCGGCATGAGCCAGCTGGCTTGCCAGGGCGAGCGTGCCAAACAGCAGCGCCGTTGCGGGTCTTTTCATCGGGTCAGACTCTGGGTTGAACTGACTTCAGCGTAATCAACGCGCACAGTGCCGGGTAGCGGAGGAATCTCAATTGCGGAAATGCTATGTGGCCTTAATGGACATTGCCACTTCGTTCACAGCGTCCTTTTTTGCGTTCACATTGTCGATATTGTTCGTTCTCAAATCGAGCATATTAATTCTGTACATTATTAATATCATATTTACTCACCCTCATAGAAGGCTTACACTTTCTAACGGAAATAATAAAAATGAGATGACGCATTAATATAAATTGCATGACAGTCATCATTCATCGCGTCGATATATCTCATTGTTTTATATATTTCCCACATGAAATATTACGTCTTAACCGCCAAGTTACTGAGTGTTCGATTAAACGTTGGCGTGACACTATTCATTAATAAAAGGGATTTAATCGTTATGGCAATACCAGCTTATCTGTGGCTCAAAGACGACGGCGGGGCAGATATCAAAGGATCTGTGGACGTAAGGAGAACGTGAAAGTGGTCTCTATCTTTCCTCATATGCTGGATGTAAAAAATCCGGCAACAGAAAAGCATAATCATCTTGAGAGCATTTCACTGCGCTATGAAAAAATAACCTGGAAGCATTGCGACGGTAATATTCTTTTCTCTGATGCGTGGAATGAACGATGATTCGCTGCACGTTTCACTTGAACGGAGGCCAGTTATCAACGCTGAGCTGCCCTGGCGTCGGGTTCTTTGCCGCATATTCTGGCACGACGGGACACCATAGAAACAACCCTAATTCGATGGCAATTCAGAAAAAAGGTCCGTTGCCACCAGGGCGATATTATATAGTTACGCGACCACGTGGCGGTTTAAAATCGCGCTGGAATGATATGATTCATGGCCTTGAAAGTGGTTCTGACCGGGATTTATGGTTTGCACTCTATCGCGACGACGGGAGCATAGACGATTCAACATTTATCAATGATGTAAAACGGGGGCACTTTCGTTTACATCCCGCAGGCACGTCAGGAATAAGCGAAAGCTGTATCACTCTTCCAAGCCATTCGGACTACGCCATCCTTTTACAGGCACTTTTGACGCAGCCGATGATGTTAGTGACGAGTCAATTAAGAGCATTGGGAACCATACAGGTATATTAATGAGATGAAACCCCTTAATCATGTCATTACCTGGCTTCTTAACCTTCTATCACTTTACATAATTTACAGCCTCCTCATCTACTTTGTATCGGATGAAAAAATCTATTCGTGGTATGTAGAGAGATATGGAGTGATGGTGGAAAATCAATGGTATGGGAGATATATGATGCTCATAATGCTGGTCGCCATTTTCATAAGTTGCATCCTCATTTGGATTGTTGTCTCCCTGTACAATCGGAAGCATGCCGCGTTATGAAACCCCTTAATTATATAATTACATGGCTTCTTGAGCTTCTGTCACTTTCCATAATTTTCAGCATCCTCTGCTTCATAGTTCCTGATGAGGAAATTTTTTCGCGATATGAAGATAAATACGGGATGATGGCGGAAAACGAATGGTATGACGGATATACAATGATCCTAATGCTGGTAGCAATTTTTCTAAACTGCTTACTCATTTGGATTTTGGTCTCCCAGTACCAAAGAAAGCACCCAGTTGAGCGAGAATAATCACGGGTTAATACCGTTATGAGCCTGCCTCAGCGCCTGTGCCAGCTGCGCTCGGGTAAACGGTTTGCGCAGCAGTTCGACGTCCGGCAGCTGCGGGTTGTGCGCCGGACGTAAATCCTGGCCGCTGATCAACAGCACCGCCACCTGCGGATGGTGCTTACGGGCGTGATTAACCACCTCCACCCCGCTGAGCCTGCCCGGCAGCATCAAATCACTGACCAGCATCGCGATATCCTCGGATGCATCCAGCATCGCAATCGCCTGTTCGCCACGGCTCGCCTCCAGCGTCAGCCAGCCCAGTTGGTGCAGCTGTTCGCAGAGAGTCTGGCGCACGTCGGCTTCGTCTTCCAGCACCAGCGCCAGCCGTTCGGTGGACATTTCATCGTCGACCACGTTTTCATTCGCACGCTCGACGGCCGGCAAAATTGAACGCGGTAGCTGTAACCGGACGGTGGTGCCCTGTCCCGGCGCACTTTCGATTTCTACCCGCCCGCCGGACTGGCGCACAAAACCGTACACCATCGACAGGCCCAACCCGGAGCCGCTGCCGGTCTGTTTGGTGGTGAAGAACGGTTCGAACACCTGGGCTTTTATCGCCTGCGACATGCCGCTCCCGTGGTCGATCACCTCCAGCGCCACCATGTCCTGTTTGCGCCCGTCGCTGCGGTTCACACGCTGATTCCAGGTGCGGATTTTGATGACACCCGCCTGGCCTTCCATCGCATCGCGGGCGTTCATCACCATGTTAATGATGGCATTTTCGAGCTGCCCGACGTCTATCCACGCCGACCATGCCGGGGTTTGCGCCTCAATTTCTAGCGTCAGCGTGGCAGGCAGCGAGTGGCGCATCAGTTCGCCGAGATTTTCCAGCAGCCCTTTCATCTCCACCGCATGCGGGTGCAGCGACTGTTTGCGCGAGAACGCCAGCAGGCGCTGAGTCAGCAGCGCCCCGCGCTCGGCGGCCTGCAACGCTCGGGAAATACGCGGCGCATCGACCTCATTCGGTTTGACCAGTTCGAGACTGCCGATAATCACCGCCAGCAGGTTGTTGAAATCATGGGCCAGACCGCCCGTTAGCTGTCCGACGGCTTTCATTTTCTGGCTGTGCAGCAGCGCTTCTTCCAGCCCCTGCCGCTCGATTCGACCGGTTTCCAGCTGCGTGGTGTTTTCCTTCAACAACCGGGTGGTGTGCTCCAGCGTCGATTTATTGCGGGCAAAAACGCTGAACGCACGGGCGAGTTCCCCCAGCTCATCGCGTCGCTGCAAGGCGGGAACCGAGACGTCTTGTTCCCCATGCGCCAGCCGCGACATCGCATCAGAAATCGCGGTCAGGTTCGAACCCAGATTGCGATAGATATACCAGCCCGCAAAGCCCGTTATCACCAGCGCCAGCAGGGCGAAGCCAAGAATTAAATCGATAATCGACCCCAGTTCGCGATGACTTTGCGCCACCCGCTGTTCGGACGCCTGCGCCACCTGCGCCACGTACTGGTTAATGTCGCCGTTGAGGATCGCCACCAGCGCCTTGATGTGGAACATGTACCAGCTGATCGCCAAATCGCTTTGTTCAAGATGCTGGGAAAGCGGGGCGAGTTTACGCAGTTCTGCATTGAAATCCGGCAATATGAAGGCGATTGTCGAGTCTGCGCTTTCCGTTGGAATGGCATGCATCACGCCATCAATCTGACGCACTGTCGAGCGCGGGGTCGGCGTTTCGATCGCCGCGGTAATCAGCCGGTCCATTTCCATCAGCAAACGCCCGTCCAGCGAGCCTTCGCCCTGCCGCCGGTTAATCTCCTGCAAATGACGCAGGTAGCTCTGATTTTGATACAGCGAGCTGAGCAGCGCATTGCGTTCCAGATGGCGTTGCTGCCCGCGCTGCAACATGCCCGCCACGCTTTGCTGGAGTTCATTACTGCGCTGGATAATGCGTTGCACCAGTTCCGGTTCACGCTGTGCCAGCGGCGCGGTAGCCAATTGATCGAGCGAATGTTTCAGCGCCTTTTGCGTGGCCTGCAGGCGCTCCGCTTCGCCTTTGTATTCCAGCGCGCCGACGACCTGCGACAGCCGGACCGCGGCGGTGGCGACGTTGGCGGTGTCACGCGCCAGATTCATACTGCCGGTCATGTCGTCGAAGGTTTGCTGCTGCACCTGCTCCTGGATTTGGCTCGCATGACGAAAACCGAGCACCGCCGCTGCGCACACCATTAGCGTGACCGCCACCACCAGCAGATTGAAAAACAGCAGGCGGCCGCGGGCACTGGCGAAAAACGAGGGACGGCGTAGGGGCATAGTGACTCCGGCGGTTGTGTGCTTCCCCTCAGACTGTACGAGCTGGCCGGGGTGAGTGGGAAAACGGTGAGGAGAATCGAATTTCCAACACTATGACAAATATGAACGGCCTCTGACATTTTGCATTTACTTTCCTGTGATGGACTGCTGATATCGAAAACCCTCAGGAGTGTAGCCATGAGTCAGACGCCGGTGCTGGAGATGCGCAACATCGCCAAGGCCTTTGGCAAGTTTTATGCGCTGAAAGGGGTCGACCTGACGGTCTTTCCCGGCGAAATCCACGCGTTAATGGGGGAAAACGGCGCCGGAAAAAGCACGCTGATGAAAATTCTCGCGGGCGCCTACACCGCCACCAGCGGTGAGATCCTGATTGACGGCAAACCCCATGCGATCAAAGGCCCGAAAGACGCCCTGGCCGCAGGCATTACCCTGATTTATCAGGAGATGCAGCTCGCACCCAATCTCACCGTCGCTGAAAACATATTCCTCGGGAGCGAGTTATCGCGCGGCGGCCTGGTACAGCGCAAAACCATGGTGCTTCATGCGCAGGAAGTGATTAACCGCCTCGGGGCGCAGTTCAAAGCCACCGATCGGGTGATGAAGCTCACCATCGCCGAGCAGCAGCAGGTCGAAATCGCCCGCGCGCTGCACCGTAACAGCCGCATTCTGGTGATGGATGAACCCACCGCCGCCCTCTCCTCTCGTGAAACCCAGCGCCTGTTTGAACTGATCCTGCGCCTGCGCGACGAAGGAATGGCGATTATCTACATCAGCCATCGGATGGCGGAAGTGTATGAACTGTCCGACCGCGTCAGCGTGCTGCGCGACGGGCAGTACGTCGGCAGCCTGACCCGCGACAAGCTCAACGCCTCCGAACTGGTGCGGATGATGGTCGGCCGCCCGTTAAGCGATTTGTTCAACAAAGAGCGCGATATCCCGCACGGCCAACCGCGTCTGAATGTTCACCACCTGACCGACGGCGGCAAAGTGCAGCCGTGCAGCCTGCTGGTGCGTTCGGGCGAAATCGTCGGGCTGGCGGGGCTGGTCGGGGCCGGGCGTTCCGAGCTGGCGCAGCTGATTTTCGGCGTGCGAAAGGCCACCGGCGGCGTGATTGAAGTCGACGGCGAACCGGTGCTGATTCATTCCCCACGGGAAGCCATTGATTTAGGCATCGGTTTTTTAACGGAAAACCGCAAAGAACAGGGCCTGTTTCTCGAACTGGCGGCGCAGGAAAACATCACCATGGCGACGCTGGAGCGCGACTCGCACTACGGAATGCTCGACCGCAAAAAAGCCCAGACCATTTCTGACGATGCCATCAAGCTGCTGAATATTCGCGTGCCGCATGCACAGGTGCGCGCGGGCGGTTTATCCGGTGGCAATCAGCAAAAACTGCTGATTTCCCGCTGGGTGTCGATTGGCCCGCGCATTCTGATCCTCGATGAACCCACGCGCGGCGTGGACGTGGGGGCCAAAAGTGAAATTTATCGCATCATGAATCAGATGGCGCGCCAGGGCGTGGCGATCCTGATGATTTCCAGTGAATTGCCAGAAATCGTCGGCATGAGCGACCGGGTCTACGTGATGCGCGAAGGCAGCATTGCCGGGGAGCTGCTGGAGCATGACATCACCCAGGAAAATATTATGACGCTGGCGACCGGCGTCAACGAATCCCATCACCAGGCGGTGCAACCATGACCACGCAAAAAGAACATTCCGTGCCCTCGCCGCAGCAAGTTGCTAAGGCGTCCGCCCGAAAAATGCTGATGGGCGATCTGATGCAAACCGTGGGGATCTTGCCGATCCTGATCTTAATTGTGGCGGTATTTGGTTTTATCACGCCGAACTTCTTCACCGAAAGCAATCTACTGAACATTACCCGCCAGGCGTCGATCAACATCGTGCTGGCGGCGGGGATGACGTTCATCATTTTGACCGGCGGGATCGACCTTTCCGTCGGCTCGATTCTTGGCACCACGGCGGTGGCGGCGATGGTGGTATCGCTCATACCTGAATTCGCTCTGCTGTCCATTCCGGCGGCGCTGATGCTTGGGCTGATCCTTGGGCTGTTCAACGGTGCGCTGGTGGCGTTTGCCGGACTACCGCCCTTTATCGTCACGCTCGGCACCTATACGGCGCTACGCGGCGCGGCGTACTTACTGGCCGACGGCACCACGGTCATTAACTCCGACATCAGTTTTGAATGGATAGGCAACAACTACCTCGGGCCGATCCCTTGGCTGGTGGTGATTGCGCTGGCGGTGATCGCGGTGTGCTGGTTCATTCTGCGCCGTACCACGCTCGGGGTTCATATCTACGCGGTCGGCGGCAATATGCAGGCAGCGCGCCTGACCGGCATCAAAGTGTGGCTGGTGTTGCTGTTCGTGTACGGCATGAGCGGCCTGCTGTCGGGGCTTGGCGGAGTGATGAGCGCTTCGCGGCTGTACAGTGCCAACGGCAACCTCGGCATGGGCTATGAGCTGGACGCCATCGCCGCCGTTATCCTCGGCGGAACAAGCTTCGTCGGCGGCATCGGCACCATCACCGGGACGCTGGTGGGGGCGCTGATCATCGCCACCCTCAACAACGGCATGACGCTGATGGGCGTCTCCTATTTCTGGCAACTGGTGATCAAAGGGGCGGTGATCATCATTGCGGTTCTGATCGACAAATACCGTACCCGACACCATCAAAGTGCATAACAACAACATCTTACCTGTGAGGAAAACAACATGCGTTTGAAGCCAATCGCCATTGCACTCTGTGCTGGCACCCTGCTCGCCGCCGCGCCGTTTGTGCAGGCAAAAGAGCTGAAATCTATCGGCGTGACGGTGGGCGATCTCGCCAACCCGTTCTTCGTGCAAATCACCAAAGGCGCAGAGCTGGAAGCCCGTAAACTCGCCGGAGATAACGTCAAAGTGACGCTGGTTTCCAGCGGCTACGATCTGGGCCAGCAGGTCTCGCAGATTGATAACTTTATCGCCGCTAAGGTCGATATGATTATCCTCAACGCCGCCGATTCGAAGGGCATTGGCCCGGCGGTTAAACGGGCGAAAGAGGCCGGCATTGTGGTGGTGGCGGTTGACGTGGCAGCCGTTGGGGCCGATGCGACCATTACATCCGATAACACCCAGGCGGGTGCGATGGCCTGTAAATACATCACCGACCGCCTGAACGGTAAAGGCAACGTGGTTATCATCAACGGACCGCCGGTATCAGCGGTGCAAAACCGCGTCGAAGGCTGTCAGTCAGAATTCAAAAAACATCCGGATATCAAAGTGCTGTCTGACAACCAGAACGCCAAAGGCAGTCGCGAAGGCGGGCTGGAAGTGATGACGTCGCTGCTGGCGGCGAATCCGAAGATCGACGGGGTATTTGCGATTAACGATCCGACGGCGATCGGTGCCGATCTGGCCGCAAAACAGGCGCAACGTAAAGAGTTCTTTATCGTTGGCGTGGATGGTTCGCCGGATGGGGAAGAAGCGCTGAAGCGCCAAAATTCGCTGTTTGTCGCGACGCCAGCGCAGGACCCGCAGGTCATGGCGGCGAAAGCGGTGGAGATTGGTTATGACATTTTGCAGGGCAAACCCGCGCCTACCGCGCCGGTGCTGATCCCGGTGACGATGATCGACAAGAAAAGTGTCGGGTCATATAAGGGATGGACGGTTAAGTAAGATTTGTGCGCAAGAAAGTGCCTGATGGCGCTACGCTTATCAGGCCTACAGGAATTGTAGGTCGGGTAAGCGAAGCGCCACCCGACAATGAGGCCGCAACGTCTCCTTTTTGGAGGTGAAATGAAACGCTCCGACATTAACAACATACTCGGCCTGACGCGGCAATTTTTCTCCTTGCATGACGTGCATCTCCCGCCGTTCGCCAGCTTCCCTCCGACGCAATGGCAGCAGCTCGACCCCGATACCTGGCACGAAGTGTTTGCCCTCAAACTCGGCTGGGACGTCACTAGCTTTGGCGGCAACAATTTCGCGGCCCAAGGGCTGACTCTGTTTACCCTCCGCAATGGCTCACCTAACGGGATGCCCTACGAAAAGAGCTATGCTGAAAAAATCATGCACGTGCGCGACGGGCAGGTGACACCAATGCATTTTCACTGGCGCAAGCGGGAAGACATTATCAATCGCGGCGGCGGCAATCTGATTGTCGAACTGTGGAACGCCGACGCCCTTGAGCAAACAGAAAATAGCGACGTGACGGTGACGCTCGACGGCTGTCGACAAACCCACGCCGCAGGCAGCCAGCTACGCTTAGCGCCGGGCGAAAGCATTTGCCTGACGCCGGGGCTGTATCACAGCTTCTGGGGTGAACCCGGTTTTGGCGACGTGCTGGTGGGCGAAGTGTCGACGGTGAACGATGACGAACACGATAACCACTTCCTGACGCCCCTCGACCGCTATAACAACATTGAAGAAGACGAGCCGGCCCATCTGGTGCTGTGCAATGAATACCGTCTGTTTCGCCGCTAAAGGAGAACGCTATGCCGATGATTTCTCTTGCCGAAGGACTGGCCCACGCCCGGGAACACCGCTATGCGCTGGGCGCGTTTAACGTGCTCGATTCGCACTTCCTGCGGGCGCTGTTTGCCGCCGCCGAACAGGAACGCTCGCCGTTCATCATCAATATTGCCGAGGTGCATTTTAAATATCTGTCGCTGGAATCGCTGGTGGAGGCGGTGCGTTTTGAGGCCGCACGGCACGACATTCCGGTGGTGCTGAATCTCGATCACGGTCTGCATTTTGAGGCGGTAGTACGCGCCCTGCGCCTCGGTTTCAGCTCGGTCATGTTTGACGGCTCGACCCTCGACTACGACGAAAACATCCGCCAGACCCGCGAAGTGGTGAAGATGTGTCATGCGGTGGGCGTTTCAGTGGAAGCGGAACTCGGCGCGGTTGGCGGCGATGAAGGCGGTGCGTTGTACGGTCACGCCGATGAAGCCTTTTTCACCGACCCGGATCTGGCCCGCGAGTTTGTCGACAGAACCGGCATTGATGCGTTAGCCGTCGCCATCGGCAACGCGCATGGCAAATACAAAGGCGAGCCAAAACTCGATTTCGCGCGCCTCGACGCCATTCGCCAGCAAACGGGCTTACCGCTGGTGCTGCACGGCGGATCGGGCATTAGCGATGCGGATTTCCGTCGCGCCATTGAACTCGGTATCCACAAAATCAATTTCTACACCGGCATGTCGCAGGCGGCGCTGGGCGCGGTTGAGCAGCGCATGGCACAGCGTCAGCCGATTTACGATGAGTTTGCCGAGCTGCTGCTGGGCATCGAAACCGCCATTACCGATACCGTCGCCGAACAGATGCGGATTTTCGGCAGCGCGGGGAAAGTGTAATGGAACGCCAGGGCATTATTGCCGCCGGAAATATGCTGGTCGATCACGTGCACCGCATCGTGCAGTGGCCGGAGCGCGGCTGGCTGGCGGAGATCACTCATAGCGAACGCTCCACCGGCGGCGCGCCGCTGAACGTGCTGCTGACGCTGGCGAAAATGCGCAGCCATATGCCGTTGCAGGCGGTGGGGTTAGTTGGCGAAGACACGGACGGCGATTACATCATGGCGATGCTCGACCAGTATCACGTCAATCGTCAGCACGTGCAGCGCACCTCATTTGCTCCGACATCGATGTCGCAGGTGATGACCGATCCCGACGGGCAGCGCACTTTTTTCCATTCTCCCGGCGCCAACCGGCTGTTGGATCTTCCGGCCTTTGATCGGCTGGAAGGATCGATGAAGATCTTCCATCTCGGCTATTTGTTACTGCTCGACAGCCTGGATCTGGCCGATAAAGAGTACGGCACGCGGGCCGCGCGGCTGTTGGCGCAGATGCGCGAGAAAGGCTACGAAACGTCGCTGGATTTGGTGTCACGCAAAGGCGACCCGCGCTATCAGCCGCTGGTGCGTCCGGCGCTGGCGTATCTCGATTACCTGGTGATTAACGAACTGGAAGCCGGGGAGTTTAGCGAGCTGCCGATCCGCATCGAAAACGGGGAGCCCATCATCGACAACATCGCCCAGGCGGCGGCGCTACTGCTGGCGGCGGGCGTGAAAAAGCGGGTGGTTATCCACTGCCCGGAAGGCGCGTGGTGCGAAGCGCCCGGCCAGCCAGGCGAATGGGTGCCGTCCTGGCAGCTGGCGCAAAACGAGATTATCGGCAGCGTCGGCGCAGGCGATGCCTTTTGCGCCGGGTTCCTGTACGGCTGTCACGAAGGCTGGACGCTGCGGAAAAGCGTGCTCCTGGCCCACGCCTGCGCGCGCGCCAGCCTGCTGTGCGCCAATGCGATTGACGGGGCGAAAAGCCTCGATGAGTTGACGCTGTTTATCAGTGAAAACAGCGTGTAACGGGTCAGAATTGCCCGGCGGCGCTGTGCTTACACGGGCCTGCGGCCGCCTCTTTCACATCGGCGGCAAAGACATAGCCCAGCCCGCGCAGGGTTTTGATCAGCGTCGGCTGGTGCGGGTTGATTTCGATTTTGCGCCGCAGGCGCATGATCAGCACGTCTATCGTCCGGTCAAATACCTCGGTGCTTTCGCTGTGGGTCAGCTCCAGCAGCTGTTCCCGGCTGAGCACGCGCCGGGCGTTTTGCGCCAGCGCCAGCAGCAAACCGTATTCGCCCTGGGTCAGCACGACCGCATTTTGCGAGGGGTCGAACAGCTCGCAGCGCTCGGTGTCGAGTCGCCAGCCGTTAAAGCTGATCCCAGCGCCCTGCCCGCTGCGCACATCCCCCGCCAGCGCGCCACTGCGGCGTAATACCGCTTTCAGGCGCGCCACCACAATCCGTGGGTTAAACGGTTTGCCGATATAGTCATCGGCGCCCATTTCTAGCCCAACCACCACGTCCGACTCGCTGCCCATTCCGGTGAGCATTACCACCGGCAGCGCCGGGCGGATTTTCTGCACCTGCATTAGCACTTGCAGGCCGTTGATATCCGGCAGCATCATGTCGAGCAGCACCAGCGCGATGTCTGGCCGCTGGGCCACCGTCGCCACGCCCTGCTGGCCCAGATGGCACACCACCACGTCAAACACATGCTCGGCGAGCACATCCCGAAGGAGTTCGCAGATTGCCGTGTCGTCATCAATCACCAGTATGACCGGTTTCATCATCAGCCCCTGCTCTGAACGCCATGGAGTAAGTCTGGATGATTCTGGGGCGCGCTCCAGCCAATTCCAGCGCCGGGTGACGAATTTATAACCGCTGTCACATCCCGGTGGCATTCGACACGTCAAAACTGACGAGCCGCTCTTTTTTTACGCTGTTTGCCCCATTTAATTCCCTTGCGGCGCCCTTTATACTGCGGCTCCTTGCATGCGGAAGAAAAAGAATGATTAAGCGCTGTGGCTGGTTATTGTTATTCCCTTTACTGGCGCATGCCGACGAAATCGGCACCCAGTATAAAGAGCAGGCCGAAGCGGGCGACAAACGCGCCCAGTATTATCTGGCTGATACCTATTACAGCTCCGGTGATGAGCCGCATGCTCGCTATTGGGCTGAAAAAGCGGCCCAGGCCGGTGAGCCGGACGCCGTTGCGCTACTGGCGCAAATGATGATGAAAACGAGCCTGCCTAACGCGCGTAAGCTGGCCGAACAGGCGACGCTGGCGGGCAGCGCCAACGGAGAAATCACCCTCGCCCATACGCTGCTGAACACCGAGGCCGGAAAAACCGATTACCCGCGCGCCCTGTCGCTGCTGCAAAAAGCCGCGGAAGATACCGACAGCGACACCGCGGTGGATGCGCAAATGCTGCTGGGGCTGATTTACGCCAACGGCGGCGAAGTGGCGGAAGATGACGCCAAAGCCACGTACTGGTTTAAGCGCAGCTCCGCGCTGTCGCGCACCGGTTACGCCGAATACTGGGCCGGAATAATGTTCCACGAAGGGGAAAACGGCTTCATCAAGCCGAATAAACAGAAAGCGCTGAACTGGTTTAACGTCAGCTGTCTGGAAGGGTTTGATACCGGATGTGAAGAATTAGATGCATTGAGCGGGGAGTAACGCCCGGCGGCGCGATGCTTGCCGGGCCTACAAAAGTAGGCCCGATAAGCGCCATCGGGCGAACGTTTTAACCGTGCTTAACGGTTCGCGGTTTTACTGAATTTGCCCAACATTTCACGCTCGTACGCCTGCGCTTTTTTGCGGTCAAATTTGTGTTCCCACTTGGAAATTACCAGCACTGCCAGCGCGTTACCCACCACGTTCAGCGCGGTACGCGCCATGTCGAGGAGGCGGTCTACGCCTGCGATAAACGCCAGCCCTTCCAGTGGGATCCCCACGCTACCGAGTGTCGCCAGTAGCACCACGAACGACACCCCAGGCACGCCCGCGATCCCTTTCGAGGTCACCATTAACGTCAGCACCAGAATGATTTCCTGGCCGATGGACAGGTCAATGCCGTACAGCTGAGCGATGAAAATCGCCGCGATGCTTTGGTACAGCGTCGAGCCATCAAGGTTGAAGGAGTAGCCCGTCGGCACCACGAAACTGGTGATCGACGCCGGTGCACCGTAGGCTTCCATCTTCTCGATAATTCGCGGCAGTACGCTTTCGGAGCTCGCCGTCGAGTACGCCAGAATCAGCTCGTCCTTCAGGATGCGAATCAAAATCCAGATGCTAAACCCGCACATTTTCGCGACCGCACCCAGCACCACCAGCGCGAAGAACACGATGGCGGCGTACACCAGAATCACCAGCTTGGCGAGCGGCCACAGGGAGGCGAAACCAAAGTTGGCGACGGTGACGGAAATCAGCGCGAACACGCCGACTGGCGCATAGCGCATCACCATGTGCGTCACTTTGAACATCGTTTCGGAAACCGAACGGAAAACGGTGACCAGCGGCTCGCGATGCGCCGACGGCAGCGATGACAGCCCCAGACCAAACAGCACCGAGAAGAAGATAATCGGCAGCATGTCGCCTTTCGCCATTGAGGCGAAAATGTTGGTCGGCACCAACGACAGGATCGTGCCCATCAGGCCATGCGCGTGGCTTTGTACATCGGTCGCAGTGCTCTGGTATTTCGAAATATCCACCGTCGCCAGCGTCGACATATCAATGCCTGACCCCGGCTGGAACACATTCGCCAGCGTAATACCCAGCACGATGGCAATGGTAGTGATGATTTCGAAATAGATAATGGTTTTCGCACCGATACGACCCAGCGACTTAGCATCGCCCACGCCCGCAATCCCGACCACCAGTGTCGAAATCACAATCGGTACCACAATCATTTTGATCAGATGAATGAAGATATCACCGGCGGGTGATAACAGATTAGTAATCAGCCATTCACGGCTATCACTTTGATAATGAAGATAACTACCCAGAAGGATACCCAGCACTAACGCCAGCAGTATCTGCCAGGCCAGGCTGACTTTCGCTTTTTTCATAACTACAGACTTCCTCAACGCAGGGAGACATTTTGTCACGCATGTTTCCCACTGAAACGGGGGATGATTTGTGTTGTTTTATTTAAGACGAATTATTACGCGGCGTATCAGTACCACCTGTACGGCATCCTGCGCAAGCCTTTCAGAACGGGGGTTTGGACCAACAAAATAGGGATTAAGGGGGATTAAATCCGGTTACCTAAAATAACCTTTTGTTATAGCAAACATTTTTTAGTTTAAAAATACATAAATTCACCATGGTTATTATTTCTCTTCTAACGTTCGTTTGGCGAATTTTCATACTCTGCAATTAATGCGTGATCTGTCGCCCAAATAATAAACAAAGCCGCTTAAACCCCTATAATTAACGTTTGCTTGACATATTATTAACATTCTACAGGGAGAAAAAAAGCATGAGCCAAATACACAAACATTCTATTCCCGCAAACATTGCGGAAAATTGCCTGATCAACCCGGAGCAGTATGCGGCGAAGTATCAACAGTCGGTAAGCGACCCTGATGCCTTTTGGGGCGAGCAGGGAAAAATCCTCGACTGGATGAAGCCCTATCAGAACGTCAAAAACACCTCTTTCGCCCCCGGGAACGTCTCAATCAAATGGTATGAAGACGGCACCCTGAATCTGGCGGCCAACTGCCTCGACCGCCATCTGGCCGAACGCGGCGACCAGACCGCTATTATCTGGGAAGGCGATGACGCCACCCAGAGCAAACATATCTCTTATAAAGAACTGCACGCCGGCGTGTGCCGCTTCGCCAACGTGCTGACCGAACTCGGCATCAAAAAAGGCGATGTGGTGGCGATTTACATGCCGATGGTGCCTGAAGCGGCGGTGGCGATGCTCGCCTGTGCGCGCATTGGCGCCGTGCATTCGGTCATTTTCGGCGGCTTCTCACCAGAAGCGGTTGCCGGACGCATTATCGATTCCAGCTCGCGCCTGGTGATCACTGCCGATGAAGGCGTGCGCGCGGGCCGTTCCATTCCGCTGAAGAAAAACGTCGATGACGCGCTGAAAAACCCGAACGTTAATACCATTGAACACGTGGTGGTCCTGAAACGTACCGGCGGAACTATCGCCTGGCAGGAAGGCCGCGACCTGTGGTGGAGCGAGTTGGTTGAAAAAGCCAGCGACCAGCACCAGCCGGTTGAAGTCGGCGCGGAAGACCCGCTGTTTATCCTCTATACCTCTGGGTCTACCGGCAAACCGAAAGGCGTGCTGCACACCACCGGCGGCTATCTGGTGTATGCGGCGACCACCTTCAAATACGTCTTTGATTACCATCAGGGCGATATCTACTGGTGTACCGCCGACGTCGGCTGGGTCACCGGTCACAGCTATCTGCTGTACGGCCCGCTGGCCTGCGGCGCGACCACGCTGATGTTTGAAGGCGTGCCAAACTGGCCGACGCCTGCGCGCATGAGCGAAGTGGTCGACAAACACAAAGTGAATATTCTCTACACCGCCCCAACCGCGATTCGCGCCCTGATGGCCGAAGGCGATAAGGCGATTCAGGGCACCGACCGCTCTTCCCTGCGCATTCTCGGTTCCGTGGGCGAGCCTATCAACCCGGAAGCCTGGGAGTGGTACTGGAAGAAAATCGGCAACGAAAAATGCCCGGTCATCGACACCTGGTGGCAGACCGAAACCGGCGGCTTCATGATCACCCCACTCCCAGGCGCGACCGAGCTGAAAGCCGGTTCCGCGACCCGTCCGTTCTTCGGCGTACAACCGGCGCTGGTCGATAACGAAGGCCATGTGCTGGAAGGGGCAACCGAAGGCAACCTGGTGATCACCGATTCCTGGCCGGGCCAGGCGCGCACGCTGTTTGGCGATCATGAACGTTTCGAGCAGACCTATTTCTCGACCTTCAAAAACATGTACTTCAGCGGAGACGGCGCACGCCGTGATGAAGACGGTTACTTCTGGATTACGGGCCGCGTCGATGACGTGCTGAACGTGTCCGGCCACCGTCTGGGCACCGCAGAGATTGAATCTGCGCTGGTCTCGCACCCGAAAATCGCCGAAGCGGCGGTGGTCGGCATTCCGCACAGCATTAAGGGCCAGGCGATTTATGCCTACGTCACGCTGAACCACGGCGAAGAGCCGAGCGCGGAACTGTATACCGAAGTGCGTAACTGGGTGCGCAAAGAGATTGGCCCGCTGGCGACGCCTGACGTGCTGCACTGGACCGACTCGCTGCCGAAAACCCGCTCCGGCAAAATCATGCGCCGCATTCTGCGCAAAATTGCCGCCGGGGATACCAGCAACTTTGGCGATACTTCAACGCTTGCCGATCCAGGCGTGGTGGAAAAACTGCTCGAAGAGAAGCAGTCCATCTCAATGCCTTCTTAACGATCGGCGAGGGGTTGTGTAGGCCCGGCAAGCAGCGCGCCGCCGGGCATTAACATTCTTGCCCGGTGGCGCTCCGCTAACCGGGCCTACTAATAATAACAATACCTTACCTTCCCGTTTGAATTTCGTGCTACTGAAAGACGACGGGGAACCTCTGGAGACGCGGTGATGAATCAAGATATTTGTCAGCAGATAGAAAACAGTGCGCATTTCAGGGAGCTCGTCGAAAAACGGCAACGGTTTGCCACCCTCCTGTCGATCATCATGCTGGTGGTCTACGTCGGTTTTATTCTGTTAATTGCTTTCGCCCCCGGCTGGCTCGGTACGCCGCTGCATCCGGGTACCAGCGTCACGCGCGGCATTCCCATCGGGATTGGCGTGATCATCATTTCTTTCGTGCTCACCGGCGTGTACGTCTGGCGGGCAAACGGTGAATTTGACCGGCTGACGAAGGCCGTTCTGCGTGAGGTGAAGGCCCCATGAAAAAAATACTGACGGCACTGGCCACTGCGCTCCCGCTGGCGGCGAACGCGGCCGATTCCATTAGCGGTGAAGTGCAGCGCCAGCCGACCAACTGGCAGGCGATCATCATGTTCCTGGTTTTCGTGCTGCTGACGCTGTACATCACCTACTGGGCCTCCAAACGCGTCCGCTCGCGCAACGATTACTACACCGCGGGCGGCAATATCACCGGTTTCCAGAACGGCCTGGCGATTGCCGGGGACTTTATGTCTGCGGCCTCTTTCCTCGGCATTTCCGCGCTGGTGTATACCTCCGGCTACGACGGGCTGATTTACTCTCTCGGCTTCCTCGTCGGCTGGCCGATTATCCTGTTCCTGATAGCCGAACGCCTGCGTAACCTCGGGCGCTTTACCTTTGCCGACGTGGCCTCGTATCGCCTGAAACAAGGGCCGATTCGTATTCTGGCTGCCTGCGGATCGCTGGTGGTCGTGGCGCTGTATCTGATTGCCCAGATGGTCGGTGCCGGGAAGCTCATCGAACTGCTGTTCGGCCTGAACTACCACGTCGCCGTGGTGCTGGTCGGCGTGCTGATGGTGATGTACGTCCTGTTCGGCGGCATGTTAGCCACCACCTGGGTGCAAATCATCAAAGCAGTGCTGCTGCTGTTCGGCGCCAGCTTTATGGCGTTTATGGTCATGAAACACGTGGGCTTCAGCTTCAATAACCTGTTCACCCAGGCGATGGCGGTCCACCCGAAAGGTGCGGCAATCATGAGCCCGGGCGGGTTGGTGAAAGACCCGATATCTGCGCTGTCGTTAGGGTTGGGTCTGATGTTCGGCACCGCTGGTCTGCCGCACATTCTGATGCGTTTCTTCACCGTCAGCGATGCCCGTGAAGCGCGTAAAAGCGTGTTCTACGCCACCGGATTTATGGGTTACTTCTACATTCTGACCTTCATTATCGGCTTTGGCGCGATCATGCTGGTCGGGGCGAACCCGGCGTTTAAAGACGCGGCGGGCCAGCTGATTGGCGGTAACAATATGGCGGCGGTGCATCTGGCCGATGCGGTGGGCGGCAATCTGTTCCTCGGCTTCATTTCAGCCGTGGCGTTCGCCACCATTCTGGCGGTGGTCGCAGGCCTGACGCTGGCGGGCGCTTCCGCGGTATCGCATGACCTTTATGCCAACGTATTCCGCAAAGGCGCGTCCGAGCGCGATGAGCTGCGGGTATCGAAAATCACCGTGCTTATCCTCGGCGTGGTCGCCATTCTATTAGGGATTTTGTTTGAGAAGCAGAACATCGCCTTCATGGTTGGCCTGGCATTCTCGATTGCCGCGAGCTGCAACTTCCCGATCATCCTGCTCTCGATGTACTGGTCGAAACTGACCACGCGCGGCGCAATGCTTGGGGGCTGGTTGGGGCTGCTGACGGCGATTGTGCTGATGGTCCTCGGCCCGACAATTTGGGTGCAGATCCTCGGTCATGAAAAAGCCATCTTCCCGTATGAATACCCGGCGCTGTTCTCCATCGCCGTGGCGTTTATCGGGATCTGGGTGTTCTCTGCCACGGACAACTCCGAAGCCGGAATGCGCGAACGCGAGCAGTTCCGCGCGCAGTTTATTCGTTCTCAAACCGGGATTGGCATCGACCAGGGTCGGGCGCACTAAGCACATCTCCCCGGCCTTCAGGCCGGGGATTTCTCAGAACATCGCCCACGCGACTAACGGCGCACACAGCACCATCGTGACGCCGGAAAGCATCATGACCAGACTGGCAATCACCCCTTCCTGTGGGCCAAGTTCATAAGAACGGGCGGTGCCTGCGCCGTGTGATGCCGCGCCAAAGCCTGCGCCTTTCGCCATACCTTCCCGAATGGCGAGACGCAAAAACAGCATATCGCCGACCGCCATGCCAAACACCCCGGTAATCACCACGAACAGCGCCACCAGTTCCGGCTGTCCGCCCAGCGGCTTCGCGGCGGCGAGAGCAAACGGTGTGGTGATGGAACGCACCGCCAGGCTACGCTGTATTTCATCGGACAACGTAAACAGCCGCGCCAGCCACACTGAGCTGCACACCGCCACCACATTCGCCGTCAGCACACCTGCACTGAGGGACATCCAGTGGCGTTTGATCACCGCCAGATTGTCATACACCGGCACCGCAAAGGCGAGGGTCGCCGGGCCGAGCAGCCACAGCAGCCAGTGCGCTTCGCCCATGTAACTCTGATAAGAAATGTGGCCGAATACCAAAATCAGCACCAGCAACAGCGGAGTGAAAACCAGCGGCATCAACGGCAGTTTGCGAAAGCGACGATACAGGCGTTTGTTGGCGTAATAGAGTCCGAGGGTCATTGCCAGACACAGCAAGCTCAGGGCAAGACTATTCACGGTTTAGCCTGCTCAGCTCGTACCGATACACCTTATCAACCACCCAGGCAGTTGCGCCCAGTACCATCAGGGTGCTCAAGGCAATCACCAGAAAAATGCGCCAGCCGTCGACCATCAGCAATTGTGCGTAATTCACCACCGCCACCACCGCCGGAACGAAAAACAGCAGCATTTCCGCCAGCAGCCAGCGCGAACCGGCGCGTACCCAGTTGAGCGGCAAAATGCGACACACAATCAGCGCCAGCATCAGCACTAAACCGACCAGATTGGCAGGCAGCGGAAGATCGCCCCACGCCACCAGATGTTCCGCCAGCACAAACAATCCGGCGTACAACACCACCTGCACCGGGATTTGAAGATGATGCAGGACAGCAGGCGTTACGCGCCCTAAGGCCACAGCCATGAAAGGAATTCCTGAAAAAAATGAAGGTGTTCAGTATAGAGAGCCGCCGAGTGCGACTGAAATGAATTAAAATCATTGAAGGTATAGTTTCGAGGAATAATCATGGATATAAGAACGCTTCGCTATTTCGTTGAAGTGGTCCGGCAACAGAGCTTTACCCGTGCGGCAGAGAAGCTGTTTGTCACACAACCCACCATCAGTAAGATGTTGAAAAATTTAGAAGATGACCTCAACTGTACCCTACTCATCCGTGACGGGCGCAAACTGCTTCTGACCGATACCGGACGCGTGGTGTTTGAGCGCGGCCTGGCGATTCTGGCCGAATTTCGCCAGCTTGAAGCGGAACTCAGTGATATCAATCACCTGCAAAAAGGAATACTGCGCCTCGGAATCCCGCCTATGGTTGGCATGTTAATGGCCGGCCCGATCAGTTTGTTTCGCCAGCGCTACCCCGGCGTGGAACTCAAAATTGCCGAATTCGGCGGCCTGACGGTGCAACAGGCGGTGATGAACGGCGAGCTGGATGTGGCGATGACTGCCCTGCCCGTGGATGAAGACAGCGGCCTGTCGACGATGCCGTTGTTCAGCCATCCGCTGTGCGTGCTGGTGCCGAAATCCGGTGAATGGCTACACGTTGAGTCCATCAGCCCGGCACAGTTAGCCGCGCACCCGCTGCTGATTTATAACGAAGATTTCGCGCTTAGCCGCCAGTTGATGACCCTGTTTGCCGAGCATGACGTCAAGCCGCGCATCGCGGTGCGCAGCGGCCAGTGGGATTTTTTGGCGGCGATGGTACAGGCGGGCGTTGGCGTGGCGATATTACCGGAACCGATTTGCCAGCGACTCGACAAAAACACCCTGCGCTGGATCCCCCTCGACAGCGAGCTGCACTGGCAACTGGGCATGATCTGGCGCGAAGGCACGTACCTCTCGCACAGCGCCCAGGCCTGGCTCCAGTGCTGCGAAGGATTTTGGCTACCGGGAGGCTAGCCTGGTTCCTCGCTTTCCCTATTGCTCATTCGGCGGTGCAGACTGCGCCCGATCACAGTTCCCGCATTGGGATAAAATATTACTTCTTGTTACTTTATTTGGAATATATTATTCCAAACCATAGAGAACGCTATTCATCGAGGTCGTTATGAAAATTGATTTATCCGCACTGACTACAGAGAGCCGCAACCAGGCGAGCGAGAACATTGACACCCTGTCGACGCTGGAGATGCTGAAAGTCATTAATGCGGAAGACCAAAAGGTCGCGCTGGCGGTTGAAGAACAGCTGCCCGCCATCGCGAAGACCGTCGATGCGATTACTCAAGCCTTTGCCTGCGGCGGACGCCTGATTTACTGCGGCGCGGGCACCTCGGGCCGCCTCGGTATTCTGGATGCCAGCGAATGCCCACCGACCTACGGCACGCCGCGCGAAATGGTGGTTGGCCTGATTGCGGGCGGTAAAACCGCCATTTTGCAGGCGGTCGAAAACGCCGAAGACAGCCCGCAAATGGGCGAGCAGGATCTGCGTGATTTGGCCCTGAACGAACGCGACGTGGTCATCGGCATAGCGGCCAGCGGGCGCACGCCGTATGTGATTGGCGCCCTGAACTACGCTCGCAGCGTGGGCGCGACGACCGGCGCAATCGCCTGCAACCGCGGCAGCGAAATTGGCAAACTGGCCGACATCGCCATCGAACCGATGGTCGGCCCGGAAGTGGTCACCGGATCTTCCCGTATGAAAGCCGGCACCGCCCAGAAACTGGTGCTCAATATGTTGACCACCGGGGCGATGATCCGCTCCGGCAAAGTGTTCGGCAACCTGATGGTCGATGTGGAAGCCACCAATGCCAAGCTGCTGCAACGCCAGGTGAACATCGTGGTGCAGGCGACCGAGTGCGACCCGGCGACGGCGGAAGCTGCGCTGAACGCCTGCGATCGCCACTGTAAAACCGCCATTGTGATGGTTCTGGCGGGCGTCAGCGCCGCCGATGCCAGCGCGATGCTGAATAACAACAACGGCTTCATTCGCAGTGCCATCCAGGGCATCGGGAGCAACTGATCATGGCGAAAATAACCGGCTCGATGATCGAGCAACTTCTGCGATTGGCGGGAGGACCGGCGAACATCAGTGTGTGTGGCAACTGCATGACGCGCCTGCGCCTGACGCTGGTCGATCGGGATGCCGCCGATATCGCACAGCTCAAAGCGGTGCCCGGCGTCCTCGGCGTGGTTAACGGCGACGATCAGCTGCAAATTATTCTCGGGCCGGGTAAAGCGCAAACTGCCAGTGAAATGATGAATGACCTGTTGAAATCAGAAGGTGCTGAGGCGGCTACACCAACCTCAGACGCCGACCTGAGAATGCAGGCCAGCCAGAATAAAGCGAAGATGAAAGGCAAGCAGAACAGCGCGGTGCATAACTTTTTGACCAAGTTTGCCACCATCTTTACCCCGCTGATCCCGGGCTTTATCGCCGCGGGCCTTTTGCTGGGTATCGCGACGCTGTTACAGCAAATGCTCATCAACGATAGCGCATCACCCGCGACCTGGCTCGTGGACCTGATCGCCTATATGAAGGTGTTCAGCATCGGCCTGTTCACCTTCCTCAGCATTCTGATCGGCTTTAACACCCAAAAAGCGTTTGGCGGCTCGGGCGTGAACGGCGCGATCATCGCCTCGCTGTTTATTTTGCGCTATGTGCCGGAAGGTAAAGTCGGCTATTACGCGGGAATGCAGGACTTTTTCGGGCTGGTTATCGACCCGCGCGGCAACATTATCGGCGTGCTGCTGGCCTGTATTCTCGGGGCGTGGATTGAGCGCCAGGTGCGGCGCTGTATTCATGATTCGCTGGATATGATCCTGACGTCGGCCATTACGCTGCTGATTACCGGGGCCATCACCTTCACGGTGATTATGCCGATTGGCGGCGAGCTGTTTAAAGGCATGTCGTGGCTGTTCCTGCACCTGAACGGCAACCCGTTTGGCACTGCGCTACTGGCTGGACTGTTCCTGATAGCCGTTGTGTTCGGCATTCATCAGGGCTTTGTGCCCGTGTATTTCGCGCTGATGGACGCGCAGGGCTTTAACTCTCTGTTCCCGATTCTGGCGATGGCTGGTGCCGGACAGGTCGGTGCGTCACTGGCGCTGTACTTCCGCGCCAAACACGGCTCGCTGTTACGCACACAGATTAAAGGCGCCATTTTCCCGGGCCTGCTGGGGATTGGCGAACCGCTGATTTACGGCGTGACGCTGCCGCGCCTGAAACCGTTCGTGACGGCCTGTCTCGGCGGCGCGGTCGGCGGCTTCTTCATTGGCATGATTTCGTGGCTGGGACTGCCAGTTGGCCTCAACACCGTCTTCGGCCCGTCTGGCCTGGTGTCGATTCCGCTGATGACGTCATCGCAGGGTATTTTCGCCGGAATGGCGGTGTACGTGGCGGGTATTCTGATTTCGTATCTGGCCGGTTTTGTTTTGACCTGGTTCTTTGGCAGTAAAAACGTCGACCTGCAATAACGGTCGGCGATATTCCCCCCCCCCCCCTTTAAGCCGCCATTTAGGCGGCTTTTTTTTGGGCTGAATTTACTGGTCTTCTATCAGCAAGGCTTCCAGCAAATCGAGATCGTGCAGCAGCTTTTGCAGGGTCTCATTGCTGATTTGTCGGGTGGCACGCAGATGGTAAAGCTCACCGCGCTCGGAGCGCAGAGCCGCAAGGCGGAAACGGCGTTCAAGGCTCTCTTCCAGCATTGAGGTTTCCACATCTTTGCGCCCGTCTGCCCGGCGTCGCAGGTTACCGATTACCCGCGAACTCACCTCGGTGAGCAGCTGGTTATCGATGTTTTCTTTGGTGTCTGCTGCCAGCCGTTCTTCCATTTTCTGAATAGCGACAATGGCGACATCTGCCGTGGCGGACCGCGCCAGACGCTCTTCTTTGTGCTGCTGAGACTGGTCGGCAACCTCAATGTGGCGCAACAATATTGGCAGAATCACCACCCCAACAAACAGCGAGAACAGGATCACGCCCGCCGAGAGGAACACCAGCTCATAGCGCGCCGGGAAGATATTGCCATTCGGCAATAACAACGGAATAGAGAGCACACCGGCCAGCGTAATCGCCCCGCGTACGCCAGCAAATGAGGCAATCAGCAGCTCGCGCGTGGTCCAGCTCCCGAACTCCATCGGTTTCTTTTTCAGGAACCGCAGGCTGAAGCGCTGCATGGTCCACAGCCAGCCAAAACGCACCAGCATCAGGGCGGCATAAATCAGGATAACGTCGGCGAATAACACCCAGGTGTCGACGTTCGGATCCGCTTCTGCCGCCACCAGTGACGTTTCGAGAATGCCCGGCAGCTGCAGGCCCAACAGCAGGAATACCATGCCGTTAAACACGAACTCCAGCATCGCCCAGGTGCTGTTGGCGCGCAGACGCATGGCCAGCGGCGCGGTGCGCATCACGCCAGAACGGGTGATGGTCATCCCGGCGGCGACGGCAGCCAGAATACCCGACACGCCGATGTGTTCGGCAATCAGGTAAGACGCGAACGGCAGCAGGAACAGCAGCACAATTTGTGTCGCTGGTTCATCGCCGCCCCAGCGGCTGAGGAAACGTAATGAGCGTCCGTATGACCAACTGACGATAAACCCGGCCAGGATACCGCCGGTTGCCACTTTGACGAACTCCAGTGCGGCCCCGCCGACGGTGAACACCATGGTGCCCATCACCACGGCGACGGCAAATTTTAATGCCACCAGACCGGACGCATCGTTCATCAGCGCCTCGCCCTGCAAGATGCCCATAATCTTTTTCGGGATGCGCCCTTCCCCGACGATCCCGGACAGCGCCACGGCATCGGTGGGCGACAGTACCGCCGCCAACGCAAACGCCGGTAACAGCGGAATCCCCGGCACCGCCCAGTAAATCAGGAAACCGATACCCACGACCGTCACCAACACTAACGCCAGTGCAAGGCCAAAAATCTCTCGCCCGTGCTCAAGAAATTCACGGGTCGGCGTTTTCCATCCGTCGGCAAAAAGCAGTGGCGGAATAAACAGAACGAGGAACAATTCCGGGTCAAACTCGACGTGAAGCCCGAACGTAGGCCACGCCAGCACGGCCCCGATACCAATTTGCATCAGTGGCAGTGGAACCTGAAAAGGGAGGACGCGGGTGATGACCCCGGAAAGGGAGACCACGAGGGTCATGATCAGTATTGTGAAGAATATTTCCATGCTATCCCTGTTTGCGATGTCTTATATCTGTTGCAACCTCTGATAATACGCCTTCAAGCTTATCGCAAAGAACGGCAGGATGTGCCCTAAAAAACAAAAAGGGCGACCCATGGTCGCCCTCAGTGCCTGCGGTACTACGCTTGCCAGGCCTAAAAAGTAGGCCCGATAAGCGTCAGCGCCATCGGGCAAAAATGGACTTAGATAGCCCAGCCGCCCGCGTAGAAGGCTACCAGCGCCAGGGCAATAACCACGGTGCCGATGTTCAGCTTACGCCATTCACCGGATACCACGCGGCCAATCACCAGCGTCGCGAAACCGATCATGATACCGGTCACGATGTTACAGGTCAGAACGATAAACACCGCAGTGATCAGCCCTGCCATCGCATCGACGAAATCACCGAAGTCGATTTTCGCCACATTGCTCAGCATCAGCAGACCCACGTACATCAGCGCCGGTGCGGTTGCATAAGCAGGCACCAGATAAGAGAGCGGGGACAGGAACAGGATCAGCAGGAACAATACGCCAACGGTAATAGCTGTCAGGCCGGTTTTACCACCCGCAGCAGTACCGGCAGCAGATTCGATGTAAACCGCGGCTGGCGCAGCGCCCACCAGACCGGAGAACACGCTGCTCAGGGAGTCAGTGGTCAGCGCTTTGCCGCCATTGATAATCTGCCCGTCTTTATCCAGCAGGTTCGCCTGACCGGCGACGGCACGGATGGTACCCGTGGCGTCAAACACCGCAGTCATCACTAATGCCAGCACGCTTGGCAGAACCACCGGGTTCAGCGCGCCCATGATATCGAGGCTGCCAATCAGCGAATTGCCGTGCTCATCGCTGAGGGAAGGCATGGCGAAGATACCGGAGAAATGCACGGTCGGATCGAAAATCAGGCCGACAAGGGACACGCCGACGATAGTCAGCAAAATGCCGCCCGGCACTTTCAGTTTTTCCAGACCGATAATCACCGCCAGACCAATCAGCGACATGATAACCGGGAAGCTCGCGAAGTGACCCAAGGTCACCGGCAGGCCGTCCAGCGGGTTTTTGATAACCAGACCCACGCCGTTCGCCGCGATCAGCAGCAGGAACAGGCCGATACCAATCCCGGTGCCGTGCGCAACGCCCTGCGGCAGGTTGCGCAGGATCCAGCTACGGATACCGGTGGCGGAGATGATGGTGAACAGCACACCCATCAGGAACACGGCACCCAGCGCCACAGGAATGCTGATGTGCTGGCCCAGCACCAGGCTGAAGGCGGTGAACGCGGTCAGCGAGATGGCACAGCCAATCGCCAGCGGCAGATTCGCCCACAGACCCATGACCAGAGAACCGACACCCGCCACCAGACAGGTCGCCACGAAGACGGCCGCCGGAGGGAAGCCCGCTTTACCGAGCATGCCCGGTACGACGATAACGGAGTACACCATTGCCAGGAAGGTGGTTAAACCGGCAAGGATCTCCTGACGTACGGTGCTGCCACGAGCTGAAATTTTGAACCAGGCGTCCAAACCGCCGGTACGCGCTGAAGGCGTAGACATAGAAAACATCCCCTGAGAATTTTTATCATTCGTCCGTTTGCATGGTGGACAATCCACTGCCAGCTAAGCGTTATCTCCTTGTGCAACATCGCGACCAAGGGGGGCCGCAAAAAAGCAAACGATTAGCTCCACGCAAACAAAAACGGTGTGCAAAGTGAACTGTTCTCAATCATTTCTTCAGAACAGTGAATTTTACCGAATGAATTTCGAGTTGCATTGCGGCGGCAACTGCGCGAATCCCCAGGAGCATAGAAAACTATGTGACTGGGGTGAGCAAAAGCAGCCAACAAAAATGCGGCCCGAAAGGCATCGGTAAAAGAAGGCAAACGATTATCTGGTTTTTATCCGGTGCTTTTCAACTGATGATTAGGCCATTTCGCTAAATTTCCCTTATGACGGCGAAGAAATAGACAACGTGTGCGCAAACGATATCGTCCATGCGCAATCTGCTAACATTTTTGCGAACGTTTGTTTTCATTTCTCCGGGTCATCGGTTTTTGTGATGATGAATCAACTGCCGGGAAAATCGAGTGGGCCACCTTGTTGAATGGCTCTCTGCCAGGCGGGACGATTTTCAACGCGTTTTGTCCACGCCGTCAGATTCGGCATCGTGCCCTTTTCTCCACGCGCCAGTAATGCCATCGCCGGATAGCTCATCTGAATATCCGCCATACTGAGCTGCTCTCCGGCAAACCACGTGTTTTGTGCCAGGTGCGATTCAATAAAGGCCGCATGCGTGGCCAGCTGTTTATTGAGATATCCCTTCTGCACACCCTGGGACAACAATTTGCCCACCGTTCGCAATCCAATCGGCACCGGCGGCTTACCGAGACGCCCAAACACCAGCTTCATGACCAGGAACGGCATCAACGAGCCCTCGGCGTAATGCAGCCAAAAGCGGTACTGAATGCGCTCCTCCGGGTTCAAGGGTTTTAGCGTTTGTCCGGGATCGTGCGTCTCCTGCAAATATTCCAGAATCGCGCCCGACTCGGCGAGGATCAGCCCGTCGTCTTCCAGCACTGGCGATTTACCTAGCGGATGCACTTTTTTCAACGCCTCAGGCGCCAACATGGTCGGCTCGCGCTGGTAACGTACTATCTGGTAAGGCAATTCCAGTTCTTCTAAGGCCCAAAGCACGCGCTGGGAGCGCGACAAATTAAGATGATGTACCGTCAGCATGGCGGTCTCCTGTGAGTTGTTCAAAATAACTATAGGAACTGTGGCGAAAGCCGTGAAAAAATTCGGCTAAATAATCGCCAATGGCGGTGGCAAAAATCGGGGTGCGACTTACAATTAAAGTGTCAGTACAAACCGGAACCTCCAACTACTTTTGATCGACTGAGGCGTGCTGATGTCGGGGGAAACCCTCCTGTGAAGCAACGGGATAGAGAGAAAGACAAAGACCGGAAAACAACTAAAGCGCCCAATTGTGGCGCTTTAGTTTTTTTAGGCATTCTCATCCGGGAAGTGCGCGCCGGGCCCTTTCTCACCGAGCATATCGCCCGGGTTGCGCAGCGGGCAGTCGCGATGCGACAGGCAGCCGCAACCGATGCAGCCATCAAGCTGGTCGCGCAAAGCGACCAACGTGTGGATGCGGCTATCCAGTTCCTCGCGCCATTGGGACGACAGCTGTTTCCATGCTTTTGGACTCAGGTTATGCCCTTCCGGCAGCACGCCCAGCGCGTCGCTAATGGTGGAAAGCGGAATGCCGATTCGCTGGGCAATCTTGATGATCGCCACATAACGCAGCACGTCACGACGGTATCGACGCTGGTTGCCTTCGTTACGCGTGCTCTCAATTAATCCTTTGCTTTCATAGAAATGCAGCGCAGACACGGCAACGCCGCTACGCCTTGCCACTTCACCCGGCGTCAGCAGGGTTTTAATGCGGGATGATTTCTTTTCCATAAAGCGCTTTACCTCAAGTTAACTTGAGGAATTATACTCGCCCGCAGACAAAACGACGAACCGAAATTGTGAAAGAGAGGCCGCTTATGTCCCATCACGACATCATTGAAACGCTGATTGAATGGATTGATGACCATATTGATCAACCGCTTAATATTGATGTGGTCGCCAGAAAATCGGGCTATTCAAAATGGTATTTGCAGCGGATGTTTCGCGCAGTGATGCATCAGACGTTAGGGGAATACATTCGCCAGCGGCGGTTGCTGATGGCGGCAGAAGAACTGCGCACGACGAAACGTCCGATTTTTGATATTGCGATGGATTTGGGTTACGTGTCGCAGCAGACCTTTTCGCGCGTCTTTCGCCGGGAGTTCGACCGCACCCCGAGCGACTACCGCCATCAGATCTCAGCGTGAGCCGTCTGAAGGCTTGCCCACGGCATTGAGCCCTGCTGCCACTCAACAAACTCGTGCGGCGGCATGGCTTTTGCGAAATGCCAGCCCTGACAGAACTGTACCCCACGCTTTAGAAGCCAACTGACCTGCTCGGCGGTTTCGACGCCTTCCGCGATGGTCTTCAGACGCAGGCTTTGCGCCATTTCGATGATATGTTCCGCAATCAGATGGCTGGTGCTATTGGTGGTGAGCGTGTCGACGAACGATTTATCGATTTTCAGGATATCGACGTTCAACGAATAGAGGTTGTGCAGGTTGGAATAGCCAGTGCCGAAATCATCGATGGCCACTTCATAACCCGCCTGACGAAACGCCTGAATAACCGGTGTCGTTTTGGGCACATCAATAAACCCGCGCTCCGTCACCTCAATTTTGATTTGCTGAGCCCGAACCCCATACTGCAAGGCCTTATCGGAAATCATCGCAATCAGACGCGAAGAGTGGAAATCAGAGGCCGAGAGGTTAATGGAGATATACAGCTGAGGGTTGTGCTGTAGAAAATCACCTAAGTCAGTGAACACCGATTCCACGACGTAATCCGTCACCTGCTCAATTAAACCTTCTTTCTCCGCCAACGGAATAAATTCAGCCGGGCTCATTACCGGGCCGTCAAACCCGGGCCAGCGCAGTAGCGCTTCAGCGCCAACGCATTGATTGTTTTTGATATCGATAATGGGCTGATAATGCAGCCGCAGCTGCTGCTTATTCAGCGCTCGCTGTAATAAGCGCTTCGGCGAATTAAACCGCTGACGGCTGCGAGCCCAGGCCAGCAGGATAAGTATGCTGCAAATGAATCCCAGCGGCAGGGTCAGCATCGCTTGATGGCGGAAGTTTTGGAAATAACGCGCATCTGATGTCGAAATAATAATAGCAATCGGCCGACGTTCAGAAAGCGCGATGGTATAAAAACGGCCATCGTGCTGAAACGCAGACCCGCTGTCACGGATTAGCGGTTTTAAGGTATTCAGACTGGTGTTTTCGCTGACGGAAAAGAAGGTTTTGGTTTTGGTGTCGTAGGCACCAAAGGCGAGGCTATCGTCATCCGTCACGATTTCGCTATAGGACAGCGGGTTAATCACCGCGACATAATTCCCGCGCTGCATATACGTCATGTTATAGCCGGGAAAAAACGGGGTATCGCGATAATAATAAATAGCAATATCAGGTTTGCGGCGGTAATTAGGCGCGGGCATCGACCAGGCTTTATCCGGATGCACCGATGTGGAGCAGACAAACCGATCGCCCTGCGCATAAATTAAATCTTCAACGTACAGGCGTCCGCGAACGATATTTAACATCTGCTTCTGATGTTCTGGCGAGCACAGCATGCCGGTGTAATGTTCGGCGGCGTCTCTGGCGAGATCGGCCTGGCGAATAACCTGTTCCGTTTTATTCAGGGCGATGTGAGCGAATGTATTAAGCTGACTGTGGGTTTCAGACTCGGCTCTGAACTGCGAAAACCAAAGCGCAAGCATCACCGGCAAGAGCACGACGATGATCACCCCCAAGCCCCTCTGCACGATGCTTCGCGCACTCTGGTTCATATTCAGCCTGATATCCCTGCATTTAATGTGCCTGACACTCAGGCTGGACGCTTTCTGACAGGGGATAACGTTGCATGAATCATTCAACATTAGCAACCGTCTTTTGCCCTCAAAATTCGAATATGTGGTTATGACGATAATATTTGCCCGTAAGGCAAACTAAAAGTTGTGCCAGCGTTTTTATTAAGCCTGCTATTTATTAAGCAATGCTTGATAATGTTGTTTAAAAGGCAGGTGCCATGGAATTAAGTAAAATCTAATCACCACAGCAGGCAGTTAAAAAAATGCCGCCCGCTGTAGGATTAAGATGTCAATGAAGTCACCACTGTTTTGCCGCGTCCGGTGCGCTTGGCGTCATAAAGTGCGTTATCGACCAGCGTTAATAGCACCGCACGTTCGGTATTATTTTCACTGACCACCATCGCGCCTGCGCTAAAGGACAACGCCACTGAGGCACCGGCAACCTCAAAGGGCACGGAGCGCAGCTGCGCCCGCAGCCGGTCGGTAAACGCAACGGCTTCGTCGGTTTCAGCAAACGGCAGCATTAGCAGAAACTCCTCCCCGCCTAACCGTCCTAGCCGTGACTGGCCCTCACACTGTTCGCGGATATGCTGGCAGAAGTACACCAGCGCATCGTCACCCGCCTGATGCCCCCAACGGTCATTAATTTGTTTGAAGTGATCAAGGTCAATCATGACCATGACAAAGTGCGTATCTTTTTGTTCTGACTGACAATTATCGAGGCTTTTCTGTAAGTGATTGAGGATTGCCAGCCGGTTGAAACAGCAGGTCAGCGCGTCGGTAGTGGCCTGGAAGGCCAGCAGGTTTTCCGCACGTTTACGCTCGGTGATGTCCACGCCGATATTCATTATTTCGCCGTCGGGTAACATGATATTTGACCACAGCGTGGCCAGCACCTCACCATCGCGTCGGTGCGGATACCATTCATGCATCTCAAGTGTAGGAGAGTAGTTCACCGACTCTCGCACCCCGCGACGTACTTCAGGATCGGGATAAAATAGCGCCAGCGGGTCCGGCTGACGATTTATTTCCTCCAGCGTCCAGCCGAATACTCGCTCACATTCTCCGTTCCATAATATGCAGCGATTATGTTTATCAAAGGAATTCATTAATACCGGTGCGCGTTCGAAAAGAATACGATATTGATTAACGATGTTTTTCAATTCTACGGCGGTGCGCTCGCGAGTTATTAATTCAGTCATCGCGTCATGTAATTTCTCCGCAATTATCAGCGCCACGCTGCGTAATACCGCTGGCGCTAATAAAGGCTGGTCGAACGCCAGAAAAATAAAGGCGCGAGCGTCTTCCTGTAGCGGGAATATTCGGCACAGCACGCCACATTGTAATTCCTGCGCCAGCGGGTGCGTGTCGGTATAAAGTAACCGCCCCACGTCCCGATGCCAACATTTCACCCGCCAAGGAGCCTGCTGCTGACGTAGAGCCACCAGCAAACGTCCGGCGCTTTCTTTGGCATACAAAGGATCGCCCAACACCTCTAACTGCTGAACGTCGTCAATTTCCAGCATGATCCAGGACAGCCGCGCGCCGAATACCTCGTGGATGAGCTGCAAAACATCGGCCAGCGTACGATGTGCCGACAAACCGGGCATGAGCTTGGCCAGACGATGCAGACAAAGCTCTGCATCATTAATTGCTGTGTGTAATCTGTCTTTTTTCATTTTTCAGTCACAGGTTCGTTAAGGACAAAAACCTGCAATGAATAAATCAGATACTGATTCGCATGATTAAGCACAGGTTAATCATGAAGGTGTACATTCAGACAAACAAAACACACTGTGTTGTCTTAAAAAAATTACAAATAAACAAAATACTCAATGAAATCAATGGCTGATTAATTGATCGCAAGTAAATATATTTATCCAGAAAGCATATGCCATGTAATTTATAATGTAAATATTGTACAAATGCTAAACTATCGTAACAATTTCCTATCTCACTGAAATATCTGATATCCCCGCCAAAGAACGCCAAGAATATATTCTCAATATCAATATATAGGCTTAGTTTTTCGATTTCTCGGTATGTAAAATTTCACCATACCAGTGGCGAATAAAACAGCGAATGTGATATAGTTCACACAATCTTATGAAACACAAAACAGTGTTTCATTTCATTGGTCGATGCCTGTCGATAGCCAGAGTGTGATGCCCCTGATGAGCAACGCCGCGCTATCCCTGGCTTCGTTTTCAGAGGGTACGTTTCATGATGTCTGTCACCACCGGCGTTGTTCTCCTCCGCTGGCCACTCACGAGCGCAGTGCTGATGTTTTTGGCGAGCACATTAAAAATTCAGTTCCGTAAATCCGATTACGCCGGGCTGGCGGTTATCTGCAGTCTCTTTGGCGTTGCGGCCTCCTGCTGGTTCGCCACGGGTTTACTGGGGATTACCCTGGTCGACCTGACGCTGGTCTGGAACAACATCAAAGACGTGATGATGGAAGTCATGAGCCAGACTCCAACCCCATCAGCATGGCCGATGGTCGTGACCTGATTTCAGCGACGCCGCCTGAGTTAGCAGAATAAAAAAAGCGCCTCCTTTACGGGAAGCGCTTTTTTAATGCGTGACGTTTCTGTCAGACAATATGCATCGTTATCAGAACGGGATATCGTCGTCGAAATCCATCGGCGGTTCGTTAGACGGAGCCGGTGCAGCGGCTGGCTGCTGCTGCGGACGAGACTGCGCGCCGCCGCTGAACTGATTGCCGCCGCCCTGTGGCTGCTGTGGTTGACCCCAGCTTCCACCCTGCTGCTGACCGCCACCTGCTGGTGCACCGCCGCCTTGACGGCCGCCGAGCATCTGCATGGTGCCGCCTACGTTAACAACCACTTCAGTGGTGTATTTTTCAGCACCGCTCTGATCGGTCCATTTGCGGGTACGCAGCTGGCCTTCGATGTAGACCTGGGAACCTTTACGCAGATATTCACCGGCCACTTCTGCCAGTTTGCCGAACAGCACGACACGGTGCCATTCAGTCTGCTCTTTCATTTCGCCGGTCGCTTTATCACGCCAGGATTCAGAAGTAGCCAGCGTAATGTTGGCAACTGCACCACCACTCGGCATGTAGCGTACTTCCGGGTCCTGACCCAGATTACCGACGAGAATCACCTTGTTTACGCCTCTGCTGGCCATGATCGTGTCTCCTGAAAACATTTCTTAATAGTGTAAACGGGGGATTGTAGCATTACAAAGTGTCGATTTGATAGTTTGCGAGCCGTATTCCAGGATTACGTTGTGGACTGTTGTCGTTGCAGCGAAGCGCGGAAGCACGATTCCAGTACTGTATATTCATTCAGGTCATTCTGTGTCATAATTAGCCGTTTCCGCCGTTTGTCCTTCAAGCAAACCAGGCATTCCGAGTCTCTACCGGGAAAGGTGAATGGATAAGATCGAAGTTCGGGGCGCCCGCACCCATAATCTCAAAAACATCAACATCGTCATCCCTCGCGACAAACTGATTGTCGTGACCGGGCTTTCTGGGTCAGGTAAATCTTCGCTGGCGTTCGATACGCTGTATGCCGAAGGCCAGCGGCGCTACGTTGAATCACTCTCCGCCTATGCGCGTCAGTTCCTGTCATTGATGGAAAAACCTGACGTTGACCACATCGAAGGGCTGTCGCCCGCGATTTCTATTGAGCAAAAGTCAACGTCTCACAACCCGCGTTCCACCGTCGGGACCATCACTGAAATCCACGATTATCTGCGTCTGCTGTTTGCCCGCGTGGGCGAACCGCGCTGCCCGGATCACGATGTGCCGCTGGCGGCGCAGACCGTCAGCCAGATGGTCGATAACGTGCTGTCACAGCCTGAAGGCAAGCGCCTGATGCTGCTGGCGCCGATGATAAAAGAGCGTAAAGGCGAGCACACTAAGACGCTGGAAAACCTGGCGAGCCAGGGTTATATCCGCGCCCGCATTGACGGCGAAGTCTGCGACCTGTCCGATCCGCCAAAGCTTGAGCTGCAGAAAAAGCACACTATTGAAGTCGTGATTGACCGCTTCAAAGTGCGCGAAGATCTGGCCCAGCGCCTGGCCGAATCATTTGAAACCGCGCTGGATCTCTCCGGCGGCACCGCGATCGTTTCAGAAATGGACGATCCGAAAGCCGATGAACTGCTGTTCTCCGCCAACTTCGCCTGTCCGATTTGCGGCTACAGCATGCGTGAACTCGAACCGCGTCTGTTCTCGTTCAACAACCCGGCCGGTGCCTGCCCAACCTGTGACGGCCTCGGCGTGCAGCAGTATTTCGACCCGGACCGCATCATCCAGAACCCGGAGCTTTCCCTTGCCGGGGGCGCAATCCGCGGCTGGGATCGCCGTAACTTCTACTATTTCCAGATGCTGCGCTCGCTGGCGGAGCATTATGAATTCGATATCGAAGCCCCGTGGGGCAGCCTGAACGCAAATGTGCATAAAGTGGTGCTGTATGGTTCAGGCAAAGAGTCAATTGAATTCAAATACATGAACGACCGGGGCGATACCTCCGTGCGCCGCCATCCGTTCGAAGGCGTGCTGCATAATATGGAGCGCCGCTACAAAGAGACCGAATCTAACGCGGTGCGCGAGGAGCTGGCGAAATTCATCAGCAACCGGCCGTGCACCAGCTGCGACGGCACTCGTCTGAACCGCGAAGCGCGCCACGTGTTTGTCGAAAACACCCCGCTGCCAACCATTTCAGACATGAGCATCGGCCATGCGATGGAGTTCTTCCAGAACATGAAGCTGTCCGGGCAACGCGCCAAGATTGCGGAAAAAGTGCTGAAAGAGATTGGCGATCGCCTGAAGTTCCTGGTCAACGTTGGCCTGAACTATCTTTCCCTTTCCCGCTCGGCGGAAACCCTCTCCGGCGGTGAAGCCCAGCGTATTCGTCTGGCTAGCCAAATTGGTGCCGGTCTGGTGGGTGTGATGTACGTGCTGGATGAACCGTCTATCGGCCTGCATCAGCGCGATAACGAACGCCTGCTCGGCACCCTGATTCACCTGCGTAACCTCGGTAACACGGTGATTGTGGTAGAGCACGACGAAGATGCTATCCGCGCGGCTGACCACGTGATTGATATCGGCCCGGGCGCTGGCGTCCACGGCGGCGAAGTGGTGGCGGAAGGTACGCTGGAAGACATTATGGCGGTACCCGAATCGTTGACCGGTCAGTACATGAGTGGCAAACGTAAAATCGAAGTGCCGAACGATCGCGTTCCGGCTGACCCGTCAAAAGTGCTGAAACTGACCGGCGCACGCGGTAACAATCTGAAAGACGTCACGCTGACAGTACCTGTTGGCCTGTTTACCTGCGTGACGGGTGTATCCGGTTCCGGTAAATCAACGCTGATTAACGACACGCTGTTCCCGATTGCACAGCGCCAGCTCAACGGCGCGACCATCGCCGAGCCTGCGCCGTATCGCGATGTCACGGGCCTCGAGCATTTCGACAAAGTTATCGATATCGACCAGAGCCCGATTGGCCGTACGCCGCGCTCTAACCCGGCCACGTACACCGGCATCTTTACGCCAGTGCGTGAACTGTTCGCGGGCGTGCCGGAATCGCGTGCGCGCGGTTATACGCCGGGGCGTTTTAGCTTTAACGTCCGTGGCGGCCGCTGCGAAGCGTGTCAGGGCGATGGCGTCATCAAGGTGGAAATGCACTTCCTGCCGGATATCTACGTGCCGTGCGACCAGTGCAAAGGCAAGCGCTATAACCGCGAAACGCTAGAGATTAAGTACAAAGGCAAGACTATCCACGAAGTGCTGGATATGACCATTGAAGAAGCGCGTGAGTTCTTTGATGCCGTTCCGGCGCTGGCGCGTAAACTGCAAACGCTGATGGATGTGGGCCTGACCTACATTCGTCTCGGCCAGTCGGCGACAACGCTCTCCGGCGGTGAAGCTCAGCGCGTGAAGTTAGCGCGTGAGCTGTCCAAACGCGGTACCGGGCAGACGCTGTATATCCTCGATGAACCGACCACTGGCCTGCATTTTGCCGACATCCAGCAGTTGCTGGACGTGCTGCATAAGCTGCGCGATCAGGGCAATACCATCGTGGTTATCGAGCATAATCTGGACGTGATTAAAACCGCGGACTGGATTGTCGATCTCGGCCCGGAAGGCGGCAGCGGCGGCGGGGAAATTCTCGTCTCCGGTACGCCGGAAACGGTCGCAGACTGCGAAGCCTCGCATACTGCGCGCTTCCTTAAGCCGTTGCTGTAATCACTCTGAAAGATGCTGCCTGACCTGGTCAGGCAGCATGCCCATCGCTTGTTGATAAGACGCATCAACCAGATAGTAAATCTGCGAATCCGGCAGTGACCCGTCGAGATACACCGTGCTCCAGTGCGCTTTATTCAGATGCTGACTGGGACGCACATCGCTGTGCTGCTGACGCAGTAAATCTGCCAGTTCCGGGCTGGTTTTGAGCGACGTCGCGGGACGGCCCTCCACCTCTTTCACCATCGCAAACAACACATCAGACACTTTAATCTGCGTGGCCTTCCAGTCGCTGTGAACGCTCTGTTCTGCGCCTGGCTTGTTCATGCAATATTGCAGCAACTCCGAAATGGTCATCTTTATCCCCCGAAGGAATGCGAAATGAGTCTTTTCTTAGTGTGCAACAAGACGGAAGAAAGGGAAACGGTTCTGATTAAAAAAACGGCAACCTTATCGATTGCCGTTATTTGCGGTCAGTATTCGGAATTGACGATAACTTCTTCCCCGTACGCCCCGGCGTTTGGCAACGGTTTGTAGGTGGAGTTTGACGCGCGTAATACGCGGATGCCGCGCGCACCAACGTCATGGGCGGCGGTGATGTCATTGTCGGAGTCACCGTAGAAGACTTTGATATTCTTCTCTTTCAGCCACTGAACCTTGGTGTTTTGCCCGGCTTTGTCCCCGGCAAAAATAACCGGGTTCATGTTGGCGGCCGGGATCAGGAAATCGTCCTGCAGCGTTTTGCTGACGGTTTCGGTTTTGGTCTGGCTGCGGCCGGTGACGAAATAAATGCTGTCACCGCGTTTGACGTGCAGAGCAATCAACGCGCGCGCCACTTCTTTCGGGATGCTGAAATCATCCCAGCCGTTGTTCATCTTTTCCCAGAATTCCGGGTTCTTCAGGTAGTCTTCACTGTCAGGGGAAAAGGTCTTTTTACCGCGCCAGAAGCCTGGGCTTGAAAACAGCACGGTATCATCAATATCAAATCCGACGGACATCGGGGCCCGGCCCAACAGACTGTTTTCAATCTGCGCCACGGAAACCCAATGGATCGGCGCCTGTTCGGCGAGTTTCGCGACATTTGTGCCAATATACAGTGGAGATGGCGACGACGCATGAGCGTCAACAACGGTGCTGTTTATCGTAAACAACAAGCAAATAGCGCTGAGCGCCACTGAAACCTTGCGCATATTAATCCCTTAAACATCCTATTGTTAATCACTCTCTCCCCGAAGGGAGAGAGAAAGTAAGTAAGCACTTACATTACAGCAGAGAACGCCCGCGCCACGCGTTGAACATTGCGAGAGTTCAGGCCAGCCACGCACATACGGCCGCTGGCAATCAGGTACACGCCAAACTCTTCGCGCAGACGATCAACCTGAGCGGCACTTAACCCTGTATAGCTGAACATGCCGCGCTGTTGCAGCAGGTAGTCAAAGTTGCCGTTCGGCATCTCCTGCTTCAGCACGTTGACCAGCGCCTGACGCATCTCCAGGATGCGGGTGCGCATGGCTTCCACTTCCGCCAGCCACGAGGCTTTGAGCTCAGCGCTGTTCAGCACCGCCGACACCACCTGCGCACCGAAATTCGGTGGGCTGGAGTAGTTGCGGCGAACGGTCGCTTTTAGCTGACCCAGCACGCGACCTGCGGTCTCGCTGTCTTCACAGACCACGGACAGGCCGCCCACGCGCTCACCGTACAGCGAGAAAATCTTGGAAAATGAGTTGCTGACCAGCATCGGCAGACCCGCGCTCGCGATGGTGCGGATGGCGTACGCATCGTCTTCCATGCCTGCGCCAAAGCCCTGATAGGCGATGTCGAGGAACGGGATCAGGTTACGCGCTTTCAGCACTTCCGTGACCGCATCCCACTGGGCATGGGTGAGATCAGCCCCGGTTGGGTTGTGGCAGCACGGATGCAGCAGCACGATGTCTTTTTCAGGCAGCGTATTCAGCTTTTCCAACAGCGCCTCGAAACGCACACCGTTGGTCTGATTATCAAACCAAGGGTAAGTACTTACTTCGAAGCCAGCCCCTTCAAATATGGCGATGTGGTTTTCCCAGGTCGGGTCACTGACCCACACGTTTGAACCCGGGAAGTAGTATTTCAGGAAATCGGCACCGACTTTCAGCGCACCCGAACCGCCTAACGTCTGGATAGTCGCCACGCGTTTTTGTTGCAGAACCGGATGGTCAGCCCCAAACAGCAGCGGCGCAATCCCGTTGCGGTAAGTGTTTAACCCTTCCATCGGCAAATACACCGACGCTCCGTGCGGCTGCGCATTCAACTGCGCTTCCGCTTCGGCAACAGCCTGTAATTGCGGGATAATCCCATCTTCGTTGTAATAAAGGCCGATGCTGAGATTCACTTTGTCACTACGGGGATCTTCTTTGAATTTTTCCATCAGCGAAAGGATGGGATCGCCAGCGTAGGCGTCAACGTTCTGAAACACGCGATGTTTCTCCAGATGTCATACAGGGCAGGGATTAACACAATAAACCGGATGCGAGGGAAGATCGAGGGGATGTTAAGGGAAAGCAAACGGAGGCGTTCACCCTCTCCGCAGCGAAGAGGGTGAAATCAGGTATTTCAGTCGATGTATTTCATCGCAACCCTTGACGTCAGGCGCGTGATAAGTTCGTAAGCACTCACCTTTGTCATTTCAGCAATGCGCTCAACCGGCAGCCCTTCGCCCCACAAAATAACCGGGTCGCCAGCTTTATCGGTGGATACCGGGCCTAAATCGACGCAAATCATGTCCATCGCCACGCGACCGACAATCTTAACTTCCCGACCGTTCACCAGCACCGGCGTTCCGGACGGTGCGGCACGCGGATAGCCATCCCCGTAGCCCATGGCAACCACCCCGAGACGGGTGTCGCGTTCGCTGGACCAGGTGCCGCCGTAGCCCACTGGTTCACCCGCTTTGTGCTCGCGCACGGCAATCAGGTTAGACGTCAGCGACATCACCGGTTTGAAGCCAAATTCGTCGGCCCAGGGTTTGTTCTCGAGTGGCGATACGCCGTACAGGATGATCCCCGGGCGCACCCAGTCAAAATGCGACTGTGGCCACAGCAGAATCCCACCGGACGCGGCAATGGAACGCTGCCCCGGCTTGCCTTCGGTGAAAGTCAGAAATATATCGAGCTGTTGTTCGGTCGCACCGCATTCTGGCTCGTCGGCGCGAGCAAAATGGCTGACCACGTTCACCGGCTGACGCACGTTTTTGCACTGGCTCAGGCGCTGATAAAACGCATTCGCTTCTTCCGGGCGCACGCCTAAGCGGTGCATACCGGTATCCAGCTTCATCCAGACGGTAACCGGCTCTGGCAAATCAGCCTGCTCCAGCGCTTCCAGCTGTTCGGGGTTGTGCACCACGGTGTGGAAAGCCTGAGCGGAAATCAGCGGCAGATCGCTTCCATTGAAAAAACCTTCCAGCAGCAGAACCGGCTGGGAAATGCCGCCCTCGCGCAGGTGCAGGGCCTCTTCCAGGCGGGCGACGCCAAAGGCATCGGCGTCGGGGAGCGTTCGCGCGGTCTCCAGGAGACCGTGTCCGTAAGCGTTCGCTTTCACGACCGCAACGAGCTTACTGGCGGGAGCCAGTTCGCGCAGGCGTTGCAGATTGTGTCGCAGAGCGCGGCGGTTAATAACAACAGTTGCCGCTTGCATGTGAATTCCTTAGATATCACTCATCATCATATTGTGGCCCGGCGTAATTATCAAAGCGCGACCATTGCCCGTTGAACGTCAGGCGTACGGTGCCGATCGGGCCGTTACGCTGTTTACCCAGAATGATTTCGGCGATGCCTTTCAGGTCGCTGTTCTCGTGATAAACCTCATCCCGGTAGATGAACATGATTAAGTCGGCATCCTGCTCGATGGAGCCGGATTCACGCAGGTCGGAGTTGACCGGGCGCTTATCGGCGCGCTGCTCCAGGGAACGGTTAAGCTGCGACAGCGCCACTACCGGCACCTGAAGCTCTTTCGCTAATGCCTTGAGCGAGCGAGAAATTTCGGCAATTTCCAGGGTACGGTTGTCCGACAACGACGGGACGCGCATCAGCTGCAGGTAGTCGATCATGATCAGGCCAATGCCGCCATGTTCGCGGGCGATACGACGCGCGCGGGAGCGCACTTCCGTCGGCGTCAGGCCGGAGGAATCATCAATGTAGATATTACGTTTTTCGAGCAAAATGCCCATGGTGCCTGAAATGCGCGCCCAGTCTTCATCATCCAGCTGACCAGTACGAATACGGGTCTGGTCGACACGCGAGAGCGACGCCAGGCAACGCATCATAATTTGTTCGGAGGGCATTTCGAGACTGAAGATAAGCACCGGCTTATCCTGCAACATCGCCGCGTTTTCGACGAGGTTCATCGCAAACGTCGTTTTACCCATCGACGGACGTGCCGCGACGATAATCAAATCCGACGGCTGCAAACCGGCGGTCTTTTTATTCAGATCGTCATAACCGGTGTTCACGCCCGTTACGCCGTCGTGCGGCTGCTGGAAAAGCTGCTCGATACGCGCCACGGTGGCGTCGAGCACCTCGGCGATATTTTTCGGGCCTTCGTCTTTATTGGCGCGGCTTTCGGCGATTTTGAATACCCGGCTTTCGGCCAAATCCAGCAGGTCTTCACTGGTGCGGCCCTGGGGATCAAAACCGGCTTCGGCGATTTCATTCGCCACCGAGATCATGTCACGCACAACCGCACGTTCGCGCACGATGTCCGCGTAAGCGCTGATGTTCGCCGCACTTGGGGTGTTTTTCGACAATTCCGCCAGATAAGCGAACCCGCCGCAGGTATCCAGTTGCCCTTCCCGCTCAAGCGATTCCGCGAGCGTAATCAGGTCAATCGGGCTGCCTTTTTCCTGCAAACGCGCCATTTCGGTAAAAATATGGCGATGCGGACGGGTATAAAAATCTTCTGCTACGACGCGTTCGGCGACGTCATCCCAGCGCTGGTTATCCAGCATTAAACCGCCCAACACCGACTGTTCCGCTTCAATCGAGTGCGGGGGTACTTTCAGCCCGGAGACCATTGGATCGCGGTCACGTGGCTCAGTCTGTTGTTTGTTGAAGGGTTTATTTCCTGCCATAGTGAATGGAGTTACCGGGTTGAAGAGTGGGTCGTAAGATTATCATATCTGATGCCCCTACTAAACGATATGTACGGAGGAAGCATGGCAACGCGAATAGAATTTCATCAGCACGGTGGGCCTGACGTACTCAACGCCGCGGAATTTACCCCAACGGATCCGAAAGAGAACGAGATCCAGGTGGAGAACAAGGCCATCGGCATTAACTATATCGATACTTACATCCGCAGCGGGCTGTATCCGCCGCCCTCTTTGCCGAGTGGTCTGGGAACGGAAGCCGCAGGCGTGGTCAGCAAAGTCGGCAGCGGCGTGAAGCACATTAAAGCGGGCGACCGCGTGGTCTACGCGCAGTCATCGCTTGGGGCTTACAGCTCAGTCCATAACGTGCCTGCCGATAAAGCCGCGATTCTGCCCGCCGCAATTTCCTATGAACAAGCCGCCGCCTCATTCCTCAAAGGGCTGACGGTGTTTTACCTCCTGCGCAAAACCTACGAAATTAAGCCGAACGAACCGTTCCTGTTCCACGCCGCTGCCGGTGGCGTGGGGCTGATTGCCTGCCAGTGGGCAAAAGCATTGGGGGCTCAGCTGATTGGTACCGTGGGCTCGGCGCAAAAAGCGCAGCGCGCGTTACAGGCCGGGGCCTGGCAGGTAATTAACTACCGGGAAGAAAACCTGGTGGAACGCGTGAAAGAGATGACGAACGGCAAAAAGCTGCGCGTGGTGTATGACTCGGTGGGGAAAGACACCTGGGAAGCGTCGCTGGATTGCCTGCAGCGTCGCGGCCTGATGGTCAGCTTTGGTAATTCCTCCGGCGCGGTCACCGGCGTGAATCTCGGTATTCTGAATCAGAAAGGCTCTCTGTTTGCCACCCGCCCTTCCCTTCAGGGTTACATCACCACCCGCGAAGAACTGGAAGAAGCCAGCAATGAGCTGTTTTCGCTGATCGCCAGCGGCGTGATTAAAGTGGACGTGGCCGATAGCCAGAAATTCGCGTTGCACGATGCGCAGAAAGCGCATGAAACGCTGGAAAGCCGGGCAACACAAGGCTCGAGTTTGCTGCTGCCGTAATTCAGGTAGAGCAGAAATTAGTAGGGCTTCCTTTCGGAAGCCCTTTTTTTATCGTTCGCTGTATGTAGGGTACAGCGCGATGAATTCATTATCGCGCTAAGAATGACAGATTTATGACGCAATGCCTACGCTGCCATTCTCAGGTTGTGACGCACACCGCAAACCCTTAATAGCGCCAGCGATCGTCACGTCGATAGGCCGGGACTTTCGGCGTTTTGACCGCCCGGATAATCCACACCACGGCGACGGCAAGCAGCAGCCACGGCAGCAGTTTGATCATCAGGGCAAACAGGCCACCGACGAACATCAGCGCGGTCGCAACCACTATCGCTGCCAGAATGCCCAGTACGGAAACTCCGGTAACCAGCAGCATGACAAAGAATCCGATGAAAAATAACAGTTCCAGCATGGCGTTTCCCCTTAAAAATAATAACCCACTGCCTTTACCATTACAAAAATCATGCCAAAACGTATTTACCTGATTTTAAACAAAAACGCCCCGCAGAAGCCTGCGAGGCGTGGTCAATCAGACTAACTTTTAGCGTATTTCTTAACGCTTATTCGCCACCAGTTGTAGCGCCTGTTCAAGCACGTCGATATTCGCACCCGCTTTGTGGGCGTTTTCACTGAGGTAACGACGCCACTGGCGTGCACCTGGAATGCCCTGGAACAAACCGAGCATGTGACGCGTCACGTGGCCGAGATAGGTGCCATTGCTTAGCTCACGTTCGATGTAAGGATACATGGCGCGAACCACATCAACCGGATCTGGATCGACGCCTTCAACGCCAAAAATTTCACGGTCGACCGATGCCAGAATGCCCGGATTCTGATACGCCTCTCGGCCCACCATCACGCCGTCCATATGCTGCAAATGTTCGTTGGATTCAGCCAGCGATTTAATGCCGCCGTTAATCGACATCGTCAGGTGCGGGAAGTCACGCTTGAGCTGATACACACGCGGGTAATCCAGCGGCGGAATTTCACGGTTTTCTTTCGGGCTGAGGCCAGAAAGCCAGGCTTTACGCGCGTGGATAATAAACATCTCGCACTCGCCGTTACCGGACACGGTGTTGATAAAGTCGCAGAGAAATTCGTAGCTGTCCTGGTCATCAATGCCGATGCGAGTTTTGACCGTCACCGGAATCGATACCACATCACGCATCGCTTTAACGCTGTCGGCAACCAGCTGGGCGTTGCCCATCAGGCAGGCGCCAAACATGCCGTTTTGTACGCGGTCGGACGGACAGCCGACGTTGAGGTTAATTTCGTCGTAGCCGCGTTCTTCCGCAAGCTTGGCACAATGCGCCAGTGCAGCCGGGTCGCTGCCGCCCAGCTGCAGGGCCAGCGGATGTTCTTCTTCGCTGTACGCCAGGTAATCGCCTTTGCCATGAATAATCGCCCCGGTGGTCACCATTTCGGTGTACAGCAGCGTGTGGCGGGACAACAGGCGCAGGAAGTAACGACAATGCCTGTCCGTCCAGTCGAGCATCGGTGCGATGGAGAAACGGTGCGCAGGATAAGCGGAGGATTGTGTTTCTGGCAGCATGGCGAAGTATTGAGCATCCGGTGGAAAATGGGGCGCTACTATAGCACAAAGAAAAAGCGGAGGCGCATGGCCTCCGCGATTGTCAGAATGTCAGACCCAACTGCACCCCCGCACCCCAGGTTTGATCCTCGCCGTACAGACCCATCAGGTCGACATGCACCGTGTTCAGCGGGGCGAAGCCCACACCGGCGGTGAAGACATTGCTGTCGTTGCCTTTGACGTCCGCCCGGTAACCCGCTCGCACCGCCAGCCAGCTCAGCGGCGTCACTTCCGCCCCGACGCCGACGTATTGCGAATCGTCTTCGGTTTTGAAGCCTTTGGTTTCCGTCAGGTCGCCGTCGGCGGTCAGCGTCAACAAATCGGTATGCCATGCCACGCCCGCAGTCACCAACGGTCGGATTTGGTATGTGTCTTTGTAGTTGGTGGTTACGCCGGTGGCGTTGTTTTTGATGCGCACGTCTTTGGTGTCGATATCGCGTGACATCAGGTTCTGCCCGCTCAGGCCGACGGTCCAGTTTTCACCAAAGTCCGCCGCAATACCGGCATCGACGTTAAAGCCGGTGTCGTCGTTGCGGTACTTGCTGTCCTTCCAGTCGTCGCTGTGATAATTGTCGATAGAGGTGGTGTAGTTATAAACCCAGGTTTGTTGCAGCTTCGGCGTTACGCCAAACGACACCGGCACGCCGCCGATATCAAACTTACGCGCAATGGCGATGCCGTAGTCGGACACAATCGCTGCTTTCCCCGACGCGGTGGAGTTCAGGTTATTGGTTATCTGATCGCTACCGTTCAGCACCGCATTCGCTGCCTCGGTGGCAGCAAACGCGTCAGAGTTTTGAATGTTGCGCAGGTAGTCGATATCGCTCTGATCGATGTTCGAACTGACCCGAGCATGGGCGTAGGCTTTGGTCACGAATGCCAGCGAGACCGCCGAGGTCGGCACGCTCACGGCGATCCCCGCGCCAGCATTGGCTCGCGCCGTTTTGCCACGCAGATCGTTCAGCTGCCCGGCCAGATCTCCCGCCGCACTCTGGAACTGATTTAATGTGCCGCCCGGATCCAGCAGGATCCCTTCCGGCGTCAGGTTATCCAGGACATTTTTGTAGTGGTCGATCTCATCGCTGATATCATCAATTTGATCACGAAGATTGTCTTTGTCGGTAATCTGCCCTCCGACAGATGGAATAACGACAGAGACATCATCATCCGGTTGTGACTTCGCCAGCAGCGCGGGGTTGATCAGCACCGCACTCCCATAGTTGGCCGACGCCACGCCGGTTCCCCCCATCGCATCATTTCTTGCCTCTGACCACGTATTGGCCGCTCCCGCCTGATTTGCCATAAACAGGGAGACAGCCGCAGACACCACAGAATATTTGATATTTTTTTTCACGGTATACTCGTTATTTGCAGATGAACGTTAATCCCCTTTCAGTTATCCGCTGAAAAGGGTCGATCTATTGCTGTGAATAACGATATAAAAAGCAGCCAATTAGGGTGATTTGAGTTAAGGGGCGCTGTGTTAACGTTGTAATATGTGACGCCCCTCAATATTTATAGAAGAGATTGTTATTTTCGTGAAGGTTTCCCGTCATGCGGGCCAAAAAATTGTGGCGGATGGTCCACCCATCGGTCCTGGCGGGTCGCGGCGTATTCCGGATTCAACGGATAATATATCCTGTTTTGCTTTTTATTCGCTTCACCGACGACCAGTAGCTCCACCTCTTCCTCAGTATTATTGATGAAGGTGTGGCAGACCCCTGTTCCTGACGGAAAGCCTACGCTGTCGCCGGGTTCCAGCTGCCACAGGTAGCCGTTGATCCACGCCTGAGGGCGGCCTTCAATCACGTAGATAAACTCTTCTTCGTCGCTTTCAGCGTGGGGATAAGAGGTGCGTCGGCCAGGCGGCAAGCGTTCGTGATGAATGCCAAGACGCATCAGGCCCAGTTTGCGAGCCAGCGGCGCGCCAACGGAAATCAGCTCTTTGCTATCGGGATAACCGGCGTTATCAGGCTCTTCCAGCTCGCGCCAGTGTCGAATACAGTCTGGTCTTTTCATGATGTTCCCTCGGGTAGTGATGCGTCAGGTATAGCATACCCGGCAGGTTATCGGCGTTTCGGCCATAACATGATAAAGTAGACGTTTACTTTACACCCGATTTCGAGGCGCCTATGGACCCGATCACTCCACAAGACATGCTCGTGCAGGCCGAAAAGCTTTGCACACAACGTGGCGTTCGTCTGACACCGCAACGCCTCGAAGTATTACGCCTGATGACGCTGCAACAGGGCGCAATCAGTGCGTACGATCTGCTGGACCTGCTGAAAGTCAGCGAGCCGCAGGCGAAACCGCCTACCGTATACCGCGCGCTGGAGTTTTTACTCGAGCAGGGGTTTGTACATAAGGTGGAATCGACCAATAGCTACGTGCTGTGCCATCTGTTTGATAAACCGTCGCATACGTCGGCGATGTTTATCTGCGATCGCTGTGGCGTGGTGAAGGAAGAAGCGGCTGACGGGGTGGAAGACATTATGCATACGCTGGCGGCCCGCATGGGGTTTGCGCTGCGTCATAATGTGATTGAGGCACATGGGCTGTGCTCAGGGTGTGTCGAAGTGGAAGCTTGCCGCACGCAGGACTGCTGCGGTCATGATCATACGATTCAAATCAAACGTAAGCCTGGTCAGAAGTAAGCCCAGAAAAAAGAGAGGGCGGCCTTAAGCCGCCCTGAGGGTTGTACTTCCTTGTACGCACGGGTAGTGCATTTGTTTACCAGCGGTAATCGTTGCGGGTTTCCCAGTCTTTGACCTCGTCCTCGGCCTGATCTTTCGCGTATCCGTAACGCTCCTGGATTTTCCCAACCAGCTGGTCACGCTTACCTTCGATAACCGTGAAGTCATCATCGGTGAGCTTACCCCATTTCTCTTTCACTTTACCTTTCAGCTGTTTCCAGTTGCCGCCGACTTCGTCTTTATTCATGATCTATTCCTCATCAGTTCGGTGGTGCAGAGTGAAGATACGTCGTCCGTTAACACCGTTTTCTGCTGGACGTGATAAAGAGTATAGGTAAGCATTTCGCCATCCGGGGATTATTCAGAATCTTTAACCATCGGGTGAAAATTAAGCCATTACGAAAACCACGTTCCCTGCTGCCAGTGACGCCGCCAAATCCACGCCAGAGACAGGCCGCGCAGCGCCAGGAACACCGCCAGTGCCAGCCACAATCCGTGGTTGCCCAACACCGGCACCGTCAGCAGCGTGAGGGCAAAACCGGCAGCGGCCACCGCCATGCTGTTCCGCATTTCCGCCCCACGCGTTGCACCGATAAACATCCCGTCGAGCAGATAACACCACACGCCGATCACCGGTAACACCACCTGCCAGATGACGTAGTGGTCGGCCAGCTCGCGCAATTGGGTTATCGAGGTCAGCATCGCGACGATGTGCTCCCCCGCCACCGAATAAATCAGCGCAAAGGCCAGGGCAACAATACCGGACTGGCGGCAGGCCGCTTTCCAGACGTCCAGCAACTGGCTGTCATCCCGCGCGCCGTAAGCCTGCCCGGAATGCGCTTCCACCGCATAGGCGAAGCCATCCAGCGCGTAGGCGGTGAAGGTGAGCATCGTCATCAACACTGCGTTCACCGCGACGATATCGCTGCCCAGACGCGCGCCAAATACCGTGAGCGCACCAAAACAGAGTTGCAGGAGCAGCGAGCGCAACATGATGTCGCGGTTCAACGCCAGCAGGCGGCGGATGTTGCCTCGCCAGGCGTCTTTGAGCATATCCAGCGATATACCGCGCAGGTGCAGAACGCGCCGCACCATCAGCAAGCCGATGAAAAAGGTCGCATATTCGGAACATGCCGTCGCCAGCGCCGCGCCCTGCACGTTCATGTGCAGGCCCATCACCAGCCATAAATCGAGCACGATATTTAAGACGTTGCCGACCACCAGCAAAATCACCGGAGCACGCGCGTACTGCACGCCGAGCAGCCAGCCAAGCAGTACCAGGTTTGCCAGGGACGCAGGTGCGCTTAACCAACGGATTTCAAGGAAACGCCGCGCCTGTTCCAGCACAGCATCGCTGCCGCCGACAATGTGCAGCGCCAGGTCAATCAGCGGGGTACGGAGCACCACTATTACCAGGCCCGCCCCCAGCGCCAGTAGCAGAGGCTGTACCAGCGCGCGAGCCAGACGCACAGGGTCTTTAGCGCCATAGGCTTGTGCGGTGAGGCCGGTGGTGCTCATGCGCAGGAATAACAGCAACATGAACAGGAAACTGGTCGCCATGGAGCCGATCGCCACGCCGCCAAGATAAACAGGACTGTCGAGATGACCGATGACCGCCGTATCCACCAGCCCCAACAGCGGCACTGTGATATTGGAGAAAATCATCGGCAGCGCGAGACGCCACAATGCCTTGTCTGCAGTGGTGAAGAGCGACATGAGAAAACCTGTGAATGTGAATGGGGTAAAAAAGATAACAAAATGGCGCCAGAACGGCGCCACTGAAAATACTTAATTCCGGCCTGACGAGACGGTTACAGCCACTCGCCGTTGCGAATAACGCCAACCGCCAGCCCTTCGATGGAGAAGTTCTGCTGACGCAGATCGACCACAATCGGAGAGAACTCGCTGTTTTCAGGCAGTAACTCAACGGTGCTGCCCTGTTTTTTCAGGCGCTTAACCGTCACTTCATCGTCGATACGGGCGACAACAACCTGACCGTTATGCACATCCTGCGTTTTGTGAACCGCGAGCAAATCGCCGTCGAGAATACCGATATCACGCATCGACATTCCGCTGACGCGCAGCAGGAAATCGGCACTCGGCTTGAACATCGCCGGATCGACCTGGTAATGGCCTTCGATATGCTGCTGTGCAAGCAGGGGTTCACCCGCCGCCACTCGCCCGATCAGCGGGATACCGGTCTCTTCTTCTACCAGAAGACGAATGCCGCGAGAGGCACCGGAAACAATCTCGAGAACGCCTTTACGTGCCAGCGCTTTCAAGTGCTCTTCAGCCGCGTTCGGGGAACGGAACCCCAAGCGCTGCGCGATTTCCGCACGCGTTGGCGGCATGCCCGTCTGGCTGATGTGATCCCGGATAAGATCGAACACCTCTTGCTGCCTGGTCGTTAACGCTTTCATTCCGCCCCCTGGGTGTATATACAGTTATGCTGTGAGTATATACAGCTAATGGCGAATTTGGAACCGCAAAACGCACAAAAAACCAGACGTTTGCGTAATTATGCGGACGTTATCGATAATGCGACCACAACAGCGTGACCCAAGTGAGTGTGGCGATAGCAATCGCCAGAAACACGGCGGCGGACCCCATATCTTTTGCACGGCCCGACAGTTCGTGGCGTTCCGTCCCGATGCGGTCAACCACCGCTTCAATCGCACTGTTGATAATTTCCACTATCATCACCAGAAGCACTGAACCAATCAGTAACACTCGGGTAATGGCATCCACATCTAACCAACAGGCGAGAATGATGGCGATAACGGCGGCAACACCTTCCTGGCGAAAAGCGGCTTCGTTTTGCCATGCGGCGCGAAAACCTTTCCAGGAGTAGCCTGCTGCTTTGAAGATTCGGGTTAACCCGGTGGTATCATTAGCCATCAAAAGAACCTTTTACATTATTTAGCGTCAATGTCACTGCGCGCCGGACGCGGTAGAACAGATATTCTGTGCACTTTCTGTTATCCTTGCGGCGCATTTGCATGATTAACCAGAGGCTTTACATCGTTTATGTCTGGCTGGCCACGAATTTACTACAAATTACTGAATTTACCATTAAGCGTGCTGGTAAAAAGCAAGTCTATCCCGGCAAATCCTGCTGAGGAACTGGGACTCGATACCTCACGCCCTATTATGTACGTTCTGCCGTATAACTCGAAGGCAGATCTGCTGACTTTACGCGCCCAATGTCTGGCGCATGGTCTTCCAGACCCGCTGGAGCCGCTCGTGATCGACGGCACCGAGCTGCCGCGTTATGTGTTCATTCACGGCGGCCCGCGTGCGTTTACGTATTACACGCCGAAAGAAGAGTCTATCAAGCTGTTCCACAATTATCTGGATTTGCATCGCAGCAATCCAGAACTTGATGTGCAGATGGTGCCGGTGTCCGTGATGTTTGGGCGCTCTCCGGGCCGCGAAAAAGGCGAAGTCAACCCGCCGCTGCGCATGATGAATGGCTTCCAGAAGTTCTTTGCCGTGACCTGGCTTGGTCGCGATAGCTTCGTGCGTTTCTCGCCGTCCGTTTCGCTGCGCCGCATGGCCACCGAGCACGGCACCGACAAAATTATCGCACAGAAGCTGGCCCGTGTGGCACGAACGCACTTTGCCCGTCAGCGTCTGGCGGCCGTAGGCCCACGCCTACCTGCACGTCAGGACTTGTTTAACAAGCTGCTGGCGTCCAAAGCGATTGCCCGCGCGGTAGAAGACGAAGCGCGCAGCAAGAAAATTTCCCATGAGAAAGCGCAGCAAAACGCCGTCGCCCTGATGGAAGAGATTGCCGCCAACTTCTCTTACGAAATGATTCGCCTCACCGACCGCGTGCTGGGCTTCACCTGGAACCGTTTGTACCAGGGGATCAACGTGAATAACGCCGAGCGCGTGCGCCAACTGGCTCACGATGGCCATGAAATTGTGTATGTGCCCTGCCACCGCAGCCACATGGACTACATGCTGCTGTCTTACGTGCTCTATCACCAGGGGCTGGTGCCGCCGCATATCGCCGCGGGCATCAACCTGAACTTCTGGCCAGCCGGCCCGATTTTCCGTCGTCTGGGCGCGTTCTTTATCCGTCGTACCTTCAAGGGCAACAAGCTCTATTCCACTGTGTTCCGTGAATACCTCGGCGAGCTGTTCAGCCGTGGTTACTCCGTAGAATACTTCGTGGAAGGCGGTCGTTCCCGTACCGGTCGTCTGCTGGACCCGAAAACCGGCACCCTGTCGATGACTATTCAGGCAATGCTGCGCGGCGGCACCCGACCTATCACCCTCGTACCAATCTACATCGGCTATGAGCACGTGATGGAAGTGGGGACTTACGCAAAAGAACTGCGTGGTGCGACTAAAGAGAAAGAGAGCCTGCCGCAGATGCTGCGTGGGTTAAGCAAGCTGCGCAATCTCGGCCAGGGTTACGTCAACTTTGGTGAACCGTTGCCGCTGATGACCTACCTGAACCAGCACGTGCCGGAATGGCGTGAATCAATCGATCCGATTGAATCCATTCGCCCGGCATGGCTGACGCCAACAGTGAATAACATCGCCGATGATCTGATGGTGCGTATTAACAACGCGGGCGCGGCTAACGCCATGAACCTGTGTGTGACTGCGCTGCTGGCGTCGCGCCAACGTTCTCTGACTCGCGAGCAGCTGACCGAACAGCTGGATTGCTATCTGCAGCTGATGCGCAATGTGCCGTACGCAGCAGATGCTACGGTGCCGTCGGTCACTGCCAGCGCGCTGATTGACCACGCGTTGCAGATGAACAAGTTCGAAGTCGAGAAAGACACCATCGGCGATATCATCATTCTGCCGCGCGAGCAGGCAGTGCTGATGACGTACTATCGCAACAACATCACCCACATGCTGATGATTCCGTCCCTGCTGGCGGCTATCGTGACGCAGCACCGGACTATCTCCCGCATTGAGATGGTCCGTCATGTGGAGTTGTTGTACCCGATGCTGAAAGCCGAGCTGTTCCTGCGTTGGGAAAAAGAAGAGCTGGCGGGCGTTATCGACGAGCTGCTGGCAGAAATGCAGCGTCAGGGTCTGGTGACGGTTGATAACGACGACGTTCGTATTAATCCGTCCCACTCCCGCACTCTGCAGCTGTTGGCCGCCGGGGCGCGTGAAACGCTGCAACGTTATGCGATAACCTTCTGGCTGCTGAGCGCTAATCCGTCTATCAACCGCAGTACGCTTGAAAAAGAGAGCCGTACCGTGGCTCAGCGTCTGTCGGTGCTGCACGGCATTAACGCCCCGGAGTTCTTCGACAAAGCGGTGTTCAGTACTTTGGTGCTGACCCTGCGTGACGAAGGCTACATCAGCGACAGTGGCGATGCAGAACCGGCTGAGACGCTGAAAATCTATCAGCTGTTGGCCGCACTGCTGGCACCGGATGTTCGCCTGACTATCGAGAGCGCCAGTCAGGACGCTTGATGTCAGCGCATAAAAAAAGCCGGAGCAATATGAGTTGCTCCGGCTTTTTTGTTTTTGTTACCGGGTGATCATGCCCGGCGGCGCTTCGCTTGCACGGGCCTACAGGGCTAAACCATATAACTCATCGCCAGACCGATAAACAGCACCAGTCCCACGTAGTTATTGTTTAAAAATGCCTTGAAGCAGGCATCACGGTCACGATCTTTAATCAGTTTTTGCTGGTAAACAAACAGCCCACCGGCGACAAACAACGACCAGTAGAACTCCCAGTTTAAACCGCTCATCCAGCCCACGGCAGCCATCAGGGCCAGCACGGCCACCTGCAAAATGCCGATGATCAATTTGTCCTGTTTACCGAACAGAATAGCCGTCGATTTCACACCAATCTTCAGGTCGTCGTCTCTGTCGACCATCGCGTACTGGGTGTCGTACGCCACGGCCCAGCAAATGTTGGCGAGGAACATCAGCCAGCAGCTCAGCGGCAGCGATTCGCTCACGGCGGCATACGCCATTGGAATCGACCAGCCAAACGCCGCGCCCAACACCACCTGCGGCAGATGGGTGTAGCGCTTCATAAACGGATACACCCACGCCAGCGCCAGCCCTGCCACCGACAGCAGAATGGTCATCTTATTGAGCGTCAGGACCAGCAGGAACGACAGCACCACCAGCACGACAAACAGGGTGCGCGCCCCTTTTTCGCTCACGTCACCGCTGGGTAACGGGCGATGCGCGGTACGTTTAACATGCCCATCGATTTTGCGGTCTGCGTAATCATTGACCACGCAACCGGCGGCGCGCATCAGCCAGACACCCGCCACAAACACCGCGAGGATCCACAGCGGCGGCACGCCCGGCATCGCTACCCACAGCGCCCATAACGTCGGCCAAAGCAGCAGCAGCGAGCCGATTGGCTTATCAATTCTCATCAGACGGCTATAAGCCTGCAGCTTATTCTGCGTCAGACTCCTCTCCATAATTCACTTCCTCTCAGTACAGCGGTGATGCAGGCAGAAACAGCTCGGTTAACAGCAGCGGCTTTCCGCTCAGCCGGAGACGGGAACGACGCCCCCACAGCTCTGCATCTTGACCAATTTCAATAAAATCACGGGTTAAAGTGGATGACGTAAACAGATAGCGCCCCAGCGGCGTATTGCCCAGCTGTTGCAGCTGTAACTCGGGCCCGCTAAGGGTAGATTCAGGTACCACCGTGCGCCCTGCAAGCCAGGGTTCACCGTCGGCACACAGCAAAATTTCACGCAGCCAGTAGCGCGCTTCAACAGGCAGCAATGCCTGCTCAGCAACAATCTCATCCTGACCGACAAAACCTTCGCGGATAAGCGTCACAGTGACGCGCTTGCCCTGCTGTTCGAAGCGTTTGGTCATGGAATCTTCCAGCAGCAACCAGTCCAGCTGTGCCGCATCGAGTTCCGGAAGGGTGGTGTAATAGCGTAGCGCACACAGTTGCGCCAGCGCAGGGTGTGACATACCAGGTTCTCCGATACATAACTTATCGGCATTGTATCGTAGAAAAGGGTTCGCGGGAGGAAGAAACGTCAATATCCGATCGACCGCGCAACAGCCATGCAACGACCGCTGTTGCGCCAGAAAAAACGGTGCGCCCAAAAGGACGCACCGAATGGCCTGGGCCAAACATCAGCAATGTGGGGAGACGGTCACCCCTTGCCTTTTACACTACTGATAAAGGTGGAACGGGCAGAAGTCGAACCGAGGCGCTCGGCTTCGTTTAACAGTTTCAGGGCTTTGTCGATGTTGCCCTCGTTAACTGCCTGTTTAATCGCGCTATTGAAATAGCTTTCGGTGTCATTCAGAACCGGCTCGCTTTTCGCAGCAGGTGCCGTAGAGGCCGCTGAAGCCGCAACCGGCGCCGCAACAACCGCCGCCGTTGCCGGTGCCGCAGCAGGGGCTGCGTATACCGGTGCCGCCGTGTTACCCACGGTGACAGGGCCTGGGCCGGACGAGCCAAACAATGGGCCGACCAGCACGCTTGAAGCGGACGACGTTTTCACTTTCAGCTTGAGAGTGCCTTCAGAGACGTGACGCGCAATCGGGTCCGGAATATCCGGCACCGCGTTGCCCGTCCCTTTGGCGTAAGCTTTCGCCGGGTCAATCAGGGTGGTGGTCTGCTGCAAATCTTGCGGCGTGGTGAACACCAGCACATAAATTTTCTGCTGACCTAACGCAGGCGTCAGGCGCATGACACCTTCCAGGCGGTCGGCGCTCATCACGCCCGGTTCCTGGTAGGTAAAGTAGCTGCTTGGGAAGAACGCGGATGGCGTCATGTTCTGATCGAGGATCAGCACGTTCGGCGCATAAACGCGGGTTTGTTTGTTCACTTCGCTGGTGAGCGTGATATTCAGTTCACCAATGTTCGCCGGGACGCTGTATGCAGCCACCGGGCCGGTAATGCCAGGCACATTCAGCGGCTGACCGCCTCCGGCAAGATCGGTACTTTGGGTTTTGGATTGATCAACAGGCGTCCAGACCAACTGCTGTAAGGCAGAAGCCGGGATAGCCGGGGCAGCAGCGGTATTCTGCGGCACGAAATTCACGTCAGCGAAACTGACTGCCGGTACGCTTGCCATCAGGCCAGCTGAGAGGCACAGCGCGATGAGACTTTTTTTCATTTTCATTTTAATGACCTCAAAAACAGGGCTCAGCGGTAGCCAGGCAATAGCGCGCTGAGTCTAAATCAGAGGGGCTTTCGCCCCTCTTTGTGTGGCATAACAGTGGGTTAACTTAACTGCGAATTACCACCAGATTTCCATCTGGGCACCGAAGCTCCACTCGTCGTTGTCGCCGCGGCCAAGGCCACCGGTCTGCATGCCGAAGTTGGAGTTGTAGTTGGCGCTGTTGGTGTTCGGGTTACCGGAAGTATCGTAGCCCCATTTCTCATCCCACTTGGCGTAGGTTGCGAACACGCGGATAGCCGGACGGGACCAGATGCTGTCGCCAGCCTGCCATTGTTGCGCGAGGGTAATTTTGTACTGGTTGTTGGTGTCGCCGGTATTCTGGGATTTGACGTTGTCGTAGCCCACTTCCAGCAAGGTACTCATGATAGGCGTCCATTTGTACATTGGACGCACGCCGACGGTGTACCATTTGGTCCCGTTGCCGTTATCCCAGTCGATGTCCTGGTACATACCGACGTACATCAGGTCCCAGCTGTCGCCCAGGGAGATTGCGCCGTGGTCAATAACGCGCAGCAGGTGGCCGTCGTTGTTGATGCCATAAGCGTACAGAGCCCCGTCTTCACTGTTACCGATACCAACACCGCCGCCCTGAGACTGGCCTTTACCTTGTGAGGTCATGGAGTCAGTCGCGTACTGCAGCACGAACTTGTTAAAGCCTTTCAGCATGCTCTGGGTGTGTTCAGCGGTGAACATCCAGCCATCTTTAGAGGCATTTGGCTGCAGGTAGTAATCGTCATTCACGTTGGTGTGACCGTAGTCCACACCAAACTCCAGGGTACCGCCTGGGTTGATTTCCATCTGGCCCAAACGTACGTCAAACACGTCGTTTGCGGTTGAAGAGGTGTAGTCACGCAGGTTGTTGCTGGAGAACGCAGAAGAACCGCCAGCTTCCGTTGAACGGGTGGCTGCGAAGGAGAGTTTACCGATGCCAACGTCCACGTTTTCCAGACCCGCGCCCGGACCGGAGATATCCCAGTAGTAGAAGTCGATCATGTGAACGTCATGACGCTGATAGAAGCGCTTACCGGCCCAGATGGTGGCACCTGGCAGTGCGTCGATCAGGTTTTTACCCTGCACGTTAGCTTCACGGAACGCCGGGTCAGTGGCTTCCCAGTCGTTCTGCTGTGCTACGGAGTAAGCCACGTTAGTGTCGAAGTAGAAGCTCTTATCGCCTTCTTTCCACACTTCCTGGCCAAATTTCAGCTCGGCGTACGTTTCACATTCGTTACCGAGACGATATTTACTTTGTGCACCAGTTGCCTGGAAACACTGCTGTGCGCCGCCGCTACCGGTCCAGCCGATACCCGAACGGGCATAACCTTTAAAATCTACGGCGCCCGCGTGTGCAGACAAAATGCCTGCTGTCACCGCGATTGCCACTGGAAGTTTGCGCAGAGTAATCATCGTTCTATCTCCTGAGACCATTGCTTTTCTTTTGTTATGGGATTTAAACGCCCGGTTCTTTGTGCAGCCGACGACATGCAGTGCCATCCTCACGGAACAGATGGCAACGCTCTGGCGGCAGACCGATAGCGAATGAGGCTCCCTCTTCTACCAACACCACGTCATTCTGGCGGTACACCAGGTTTTGACGGATGGCGGGGATCTGGATATGAATTTGCGTTTCGTGACCCAGTTGCTCGACGACCTGTACGTCCCCTTCGAGGGTGACATCGGCGATGTCACTCGGTAGAAGATGCTCAGGACGAATACCTAACGACATATTGGCGCCGACCTGCACGCCCGTGCTTTCAACCGGCAGCCAGATTTGCTGACGGTTTGGCAGTTCAACCTGCACCTGCTCAATGGCAGTGGCAGTGACTTTCACCGGCAGGAAGTTCATCTTCGGCGAGCCAATAAAGCCCGCGACAAAGCGATCGGCCGGGTAGTGATAGAGTTCCAGCGGCTTGCCAATCTGCGCCACGCGACCGGCATCCAGCACCACGATTTTGTCGGCGAGGGTCATCGCTTCGACCTGATCGTGGGTGACGTAAATCATCGTGCGGCCCAGGCGTTTATGCAGACGGGAAATCTCAATACGCATCTGCACGCGCAGCGCGGCGTCGAGGTTCGACAGCGGTTCATCGAGCAGGAACACGCGCGGCTCGGCCACCAGCGTACGGCCAATCGCCACACGCTGACGCTGACCACCGGAAAGCGCTTTCGGTTTACGTTCCAGAAGGTGAGCCAGTTGCAGCACTTCGGCCACCTGAGTCACGCGCTGGTTAATGACGTCTTTTTTCGCCCCGGCTAACTTGAGGCCGAAAGACATGTTTTCTGCAACAGAGAGATGGGGGTATAACGCGTAGGACTGGAACACCATGCCGATGCCGCGTTCCGCAGGCGGCGTCTCGTTCATGCGCTTTTCACCAATCAGCAGTTCCCCGCTGGTGATGGTTTCCAGACCGGCGATCATTCGCAGCAGCGTAGATTTGCCGCAGCCCGATGGCCCGACAAACACCACAAACTCCCCCTCATGGATGTCGAGATTGATGTCTTTCGACACCACCACGTCACCCCAGGCTTTCGTTACGTTTCGCAGCTGTACGCTCGCCATCCCCTTCTCCCTTCGTTACAACTCGTCACTAAAAGAAATATTCATCTGCGGCTGACTATGCGTGACCAATAACTTTCGTGAATCCTCCACCCCCTGTGTTTTTCATGGGGGAGGAGGCGGGAGGATGAGAAAGGCCAGTCTGAGCCCGCTCGTGGCGTGGCCTGGCTAAAAGCGTGATGAACACGGCAAAAATCGGCGTCGTATTGTGTGCGCCAGAACCCATAACTTAAAACTATGCAACAGAGATCACATAAACGAGGGGTGGGGCGTAGGGTCGGGGAGGATGGAAAGAGGTTGCTAAGAAAGGAAACTCAGCGTTGTAAAAGCCACCAGGCGTATCCACGAGTACATCACCAAATAGGACGGGATATATGAAAATCAAAACTGGCGCACGCATCCTTGCGCTGTCTGCACTGACCACGATGATGTTTTCCGCCTCTGCCTTCGCCAAAATCGAAGAAGGTAAGCTGGTTATCTGGATCAACGGCGATAAAGGCTATAACGGCCTTGCTGAAGTCGGTAAGAAATTCGAGAAAGACACCGGCATCAAAGTGACCATTGAGCACCCGGATAAACTGGAAGAGAAATACCCGCAGGTTGCCGCCACTGGCGATGGCCCGGACATCATCTTCTGGGCGCATGACCGTTTTGGTGGCTACGCACAGTCTGGCCTGCTGGCTGAAGTCACCCCAGATAAAGCGTTCCAGGACAAGCTGTACCCGTTCACCTGGGATGCCGTGCGTTACAACGGCAAGCTGATTGCCTACCCAATCGCGGTAGAAGCGCTGTCGCTTATCTATAACAAAGACCTGGTGCCTAACCCGCCGAAGACCTGGGAAGAGATCCCGGCGCTGGATAAAGAACTGAAAGCGAAGGGTAAATCCGCGCTGATGTTCAACCTGCAAGAGCCGTACTTCACCTGGCCGCTGATTGCCGCCGATGGCGGTTACGCGTTCAAGTTTGAAAACGGCAAATATGACGTGAAAGACGTGGGCGTTGATAGCCCAGGCGCGAAAGCCGGTTTGAGCTTCCTGGTTGATCTGATCAAGAACAAACACATGAACGCCGACACCGATTACTCCATCGCAGAAGCAGCCTTCAACAAGGGCGAAACCGCGATGACCATCAACGGTCCGTGGGCGTGGTCGAACATCGACAAGAGCAAAATCAACTACGGCGTCACCATGCTGCCGACCTTCAAAGGCAAAGCCTCTAAACCGTTCGTGGGCGTGCTGAGCGCGGGCATCAACGCCGCCAGCCCGAACAAAGAGCTGGCGAAAGAGTTCCTCGAAAACTACCTGCTAACCAACGACGGTCTGGCGGAAGTGAACAAGGATAAACCGCTGGGTGCCGTTGCCCTGAAATCTTACCAGGAACAGCTGGAGAAAGATCCGCGCATCGCCGCCACCATGGCCAACGCCCAGAAAGGCGAAATCATGCCTAACATCCCGCAGATGGCCGCCTTCTGGTACGCCACCCGCACCGCTGTCATCAACGCCGCCAGCGGTCGTCAGACCGTAGACGCTGCGCTGAAAGATGCTCAGGGACGTATTACCAAGTAATGTCGTAATGCCGTAATTCCCTCTCCCTTTGGGAGAGGGTTAGGGAGAGGGCTGTTCAAGTCCGGACGCCCTCACCCCGGCCCTCTCCCCCAGGAGAGGGAGAAAAGATGAAACGCTGTAGAGGAATAGACCCCATGGATGCCGTTAAAAAGAGTCACTGGTGGCAAAGCGAGACGCTGAAGTGGTCCGTTGTCGGACTGCTGGGCCTGCTGGTCGGCTACCTTATTGTTTTAATGTACGCCCAGGGGGAGTACCTGTTCGCCATCATGACGCTGATTTTAAGCTCTGCTGGCCTGTATATTTTCGCCAATCGTAAAGCCTACGCGTGGCGCTATGTTTATCCTGGCATGGCCGGCATGGGGCTGTTCGTCCTGTTCCCGCTGATCTGCACCATCGCCATCGCCTTCACCAACTACAGCAGCACCAACCAGCTGACCCAAGAGCGCGCGCAGCAGGTGCTGATGGACCGTTCGTATCAGGCGGGTAAAACCTATAACTTCGGGTTATACCCGGCGGGTGATGCGTGGAAGCTGGCGCTGACCGACGGTGACAGCGGTAAAAATTATGTCTCCGACGCTTTCAAATTTGGCGGCGAGCAAAAAATCACCCTGAAAGAAGCCGATGCTCTACCGGAAGGCGAGCGTGGCAACCTGCGCGTCATCACCCAAAATCGTCAGGCGCTGAACCAGCTGACCGCGATTTTGCCGGATGACAGCAAAGTCATCATGAGTTCCCTGCGCCAGTTCTCTGGCACGCGCCCGCTGTATACCGAGGGTGAAAAAGGCGACCTGACCAATAACCAGAGCGGCGTGAAATATCGCCCGAATAACCAGGTTGGTTTTTATCAGGCGGTTAACGCCGATGGTCACTGGGGCGATGAAAAGCTGAGCCCGGGATACACCGTCAGCATTGGCTGGGATAACTTCACCCGCGTCTTCACCGACGAAGGCATTCAGAAACCGTTCTTCGCCATCTTCGTCTGGACCGTGATTTTCTCCGTGCTGACCGTGCTGCTGACCGTGGCCGTGGGCATGGTGCTGGCCTGCGTGGTGCAGTGGGAATCGCTGAAAGGGAAAGCCATTTACCGCGTACTGCTGATTCTGCCGTACGCCGTGCCGTCGTTTATCTCGATTCTGATCTTCAAAGGGCTGTTCAACCAGAGCTTTGGTGAAATCAACATGATGCTGGGCGCGCTGTTTGGCATCAAACCGGCGTGGTTTAGCGACCCGACCACCGCGCGTTCGATGATCATCATCGTCAACACCTGGCTCGGCTATCCGTACATGATGATCCTGTGCATGGGGCTGCTGAAGGCGATTCCGGACGATCTGTATGAAGCCTCGGCGATGGACGGCGCAGGTCCGTTCCAGAACTTCTTTAAGATTACGCTGCCGCTGCTGATCAAGCCGCTGACGCCGCTGATGATCGCCAGCTTCGCGTTTAACTTTAACAACTTCGTGCTGATTCAACTGTTGACCAACGGTGGCCCGGACCGTCTCGGCACCACCACTCCGGCGGGCTATACCGACCTGTTGGTGAGCTACACCTACCGTATCGCCTTTGAAGGCGGCGGTGGTCAGGACTTCGGCCTGGCGGCGGCGATTGCCACGCTGATCTTCCTGTTGGTAGGCGCACTGGCGATTATCAACCTCAAAGCCACGCGCATGAAATTCGATTAAGGGAGTTATCGACAATGGCTATGGTTCAACCCACATCTCAGAAACTGCGCCTCTTGGCCACGCACTTAGGGCTGCTGATTTTCATCGCCGCAATCATGTTCCCGCTGCTGATGGTTATCGCCATTTCGCTGCGTGAAGGTAACTTCGCCACCGGCAGCCTGATCCCGGAGCAAATTTCCTGGGAGCATTGGAAGCTGGCACTGGGCTTTAGCGTCGAGCACGCCGATGGCCGCGTCACGCCGCCGCCGTTCCCGGTGCTGCTGTGGCTGTGGAACTCGATCAAAATTGCGGGCATCACCGCGGTAGGTATCGTGGTGCTCTCCACCACCTGCGCTTATGCTTTCGCCCGCATGAAGTTCCCGGGCAAAGCGACGCTGCTGAAAAGTATGCTGATTTTCCAGATGTTCCCGGCGGTGCTGTCCCTGGTCGCGCTGTATGCCTTGTTTGACCGTCTCGGCCAGTACATTCCTTTCATCGGCCTGAATACGCACGGTGGCGTGATCTTCGCCTATATGGGCGGCATCGCGCTGCACGTCTGGACTATCAAAGGCTACTTCGAAACCATTGACGGTTCGCTGGAAGAAGCCGCCGCGCTGGACGGTGCCACGCCGTGGCAGGCGTTCCGCCTGGTGCTGCTGCCGCTGTCGGTGCCGATTCTGGCGGTAGTCTTTATTCTGTCGTTCATCGCCGCTATCACCGAAGTGCCAGTCGCTTCCTTGCTGCTGCGCGACGTGAACAGTTACACCCTTGCCGTCGGCATGCAGCAATACCTCAACCCACAAAACTACCTGTGGGGCGACTTTGCCGCGGCGGCCGTGCTGTCAGCCATCCCGATCACGCTGGTGTTCCTGCTGGCTCAACGCTGGTTGGTTAACGGCCTGACGGCGGGCGGAGTGAAAGGTTAAGTTTCATTGTTATTGCCTGTAATGCCACTGTTATCCCTCAATTTGTACTTGTGACTGTTGATTTGGCGCTCCCTGGAGCGCCATTTTTTTATTCACGTTTCAGGCGTTTCGAGTTGCACAGCCAAAGGGTGATAACCAGCAGCAAGATCGCCGCAGAATAGATCAGGACATCAAGTGGGGATTTATGATCAACGATGATCAGCCGCACGATGGCGGTGATCCCGATATAGACAAAGTAGCGTAGCGGGAAGTGAAAGCCGGACTGAAAGTACTTCACGATCAGCGCGATAAACTCAAAATAGAGGAAGTAGACCACCAGCCCTTCCACCAGCGCGTATTTGCTGGTTTGTTCAGGGGCAAACAGAACGTCGGCCAGATGGAGCGTTTCTTTGCCGAGGAAAACCACCAGGATCAGGCCCAGGCTGAGCAAACCCAGATTCAATACGGTCTGCAAAACGGTGGAGATAAATTCAACGCGTGGACGAGTCAGCGATGTCATACAGCTTCTCCTGCGGTGTGGCGAACCCCTTGTATAACGCAAAAATGTGACGGGGATCTACATTTTTTGTTTATATTTCGCGCATAGAGTACCCCTCACCCCAAGGGGTGAGGGGTAAATCATCAGCGGAAGTTCTGACTGCGGTCGCTGGTCATGTCGTACAGCTGGAATTTACGACCGAGCTGCTGGCCGCCGTCACGCGTCAGCGGTGTCCAGCCAATCGATGCCCGGCTGCGGGTCGGGCCGGACGAGAACAGGTCCAGCGGCACGGAGACATACACGCCTTTGGTGAAATCACCTTCGCCGTATTCATCTGCCGACACGTTGGTTATCGTGGCATATGCGCCCACGACGACACCGCTGTCGAAGTGCTTCGACACCTCCAGCGTGCCGCCTTTATCGCCTGCCAGATATTGCCCGACGCTGGCTTTCACCAGCACGTCCTGGGCAAACGACGGCGTCCAGTACGCCGTGAGATTCCCCACTTTGGCGCTGTAATCGGTGAACTTCATCATGTCCAGCGAACTGGTCCAGTCACGCTGTTTCACGTAGTTGGCATCCACACCGAACGCCCAGTTGCTGTCGACCGGACGCCACAGCACTTCGCCGCCCACGCCGCCGTACATGGTTTCGAGATAACCGCCATACACCTGGCCGTAAAAATCATTGCCCAGATACTGCAGATAGTTGGCCTGCAGGTTATTCACGTAAACGTCGTTTTCAACGTAATCACGCACGTGAGTACGCACGCGCGGCAGCGTCGAGTCGTTTGGCGGGTTGGTATAGTTGAATTTGTCATAGTTGTTGGCGATGTTGCCGAACACGCTGCCGGTGGTCAGCAGGTGATCTGTCACCCACCAGTCGGCGGTGGCCATTACACCCAGCTGGTACATGTAGAAGCTTTCCGGCCCGCCGATGGACTGGCTGAGCACCGGATCGACATGGAAATTAAAGCGCGATTTGTCGATATACCAGCCCTGCTCGGTTTTGTCCGGCACCACTGGCGCTTCACGTTTCTGCACCAGTTCGGTCTCGTGACCCAGCGGCTCGCCTTCCAGATGACGTTTCAGGCTGGCGACGTTGGTTTCCGTGGTCACCTGCGGCATGTTCAGACGGTTTTCAGTCACGCGAACCGTGCTGATGCCGTCCGGCAGATCGTTCATGATGATGCGGTTTGCGCGCTCAATCCCTTCACGCGAATCGCGGTATTTCACCTGCTCGCCGGTGACGTACAGCGTGTCGCCTTTAACCTGAATTTTCGGGTCAGCAAATCCGGCATTGTACTTCAGCAGCGTCAGCTGATTCGCCACCACCGAATGTTGCAGAATGGCGTCCTGCGGCTGCGGCTGGTATTTCGGTCGGCTGTTGTCGTTATACGACGGACGCAGATCGTTAAAGTTGGTGCGCAGGGTCACGCCGAACATGAAGGTGTTGCCGCGCTCGTAGCTGAGGTTAACGTCGGCCCAATCGGTCACGCGATAAATGGCGCCGACGTTAAACTTACTTTTCTGTTCGAGCTTTCCGGCGAAGTCTTCGCTGTAGTTGTTGCCTTCATACTCCAGCTTCAGGCGCAGCGGCTGCCACGGCGTCTGGTATTCCACGCCGCCGAACAGTGAGGCCGGGCCGTGGAACATCTGGCTGCTGTCCATCGAACCCGCCTGTCGGTAGCTGTTATCGCGATAGCAATATTTATCGCTGTAGCTACACAACGGATTTTTGACGTTGCCGCTGGTGCCGAGGTAGCCCCAGCCGAGACCGAGGCTGAAATCGAATGGGCCCCAGGCTTTGCTGGCGACCAGATATTCCGCATCAAACAGGCCGGTCCCGCCGATATCTCGCGCCCCGACAGATACTTGTGGCAGCCAGTAGCTCTCTTCCCACAGGCGCAGCTTGAGGTCGAAGGCTTTATCTTTGTAGGTCTGGTCGCCAGAGAAGGATTCCACGCTGCTGTATTCTCGGGTTCGCACATCGGTATAACGCAGGGTCGTTTCCAGCCACGGGAAAAGCTGCACCGAGGCGGAGTAATAGCGGTACTGGTCGTTATCGCGATAGTTGAGACTCAGTTCCCCTTCCCGCGCCATGCGCGCCGTCGGCGTTTGCAGCAGGCCGACGCCACCAAAATCTGACTGCGACGGGCCAATCGGTGCCGGATACGTTTCCGCATGGCAGACCGCGCTCACGCCCAGCGCCAGCAGGCTATAGAGAAATCTTTTTTTCATTATTCCGGGATCCGCTGTGCAAGGGTACGAAGAAGCGCGGCGTTCAGATCGTCATACTTCTTCGTCCAAAGTGAGTCGGCGAAACCGACAAAAATGATGCTGCCGGGCATCGGCTCAATGTGACGCTTATTCCAGTACGCCACTGGCGCTTTTTCTTTGCGTCCATCGGGATAAATCACCCAGGCATAGCTGCGGTCCGCGCCGCTCAGCAGGCTCATCTCATCGAGATACGCCGCCACGTCTTTGCCAGGCACAAACGCGGTTTTACCCGGGCGGCTAATTAGCCCAAACACGCTGACGGTGGTCGGCTGCTGGCCAACCCACAGGCTGTACTGCCCTTCCAGCGGCGGGTTTGCGCGACGCCCAAGCCGAACGCTGTCGGGGTCGAGGCTGACAAACTGCCTGCCAGTGATGTTCAGCGTTTGCAGCTGCTGACGCACGGCGTTTATCGCCACGGCATCGTCACCGTTTTCGTCCGCCGCCAGCGCGCCAAGCTGCGCCATCAGGGTCTGTTTCTGTTGCAGCGCCACGGCAGTGGCCTGTTTTTCTGCGATAACGGCCCCTGGCCACCAGCTGTTTTCCAGTCTCGGCTGCGCCACTAAATCCGCCAGATGGGCGGCATCGGTCAGGGTTTTGGCTTCTTTTGCGCCGTTGATATACACGTCGACGGTGCCCGCAGCCAGCGCTAGCGGGGCAATAAACCACGTCATCACGGCAGCAAGGGAGAGTTTTTTCATTGCTTCGCCGCCTTGATCAGGGTGGTTTTCACCGGGAAGAAATTCGCGCCGAGATACTGTTCTGACTGGCGAATTTGTCCTTCGCTGTCCACCCAGAAGCGGTTCTGCCAGCTCGCCTGGTCGGTGCTGGCGTCTTCCACCAGCACGCGCACGACGGTGGATTCTCCCGCCAGCGTCAGGGTGTCGGTGCCCTGCCAGTGGAATTCAGAGCGGGCGGTGGCGTAGCGCACCTGTTTGTGTTCCGTCCAGCCCAGGGTGCGGGTCCAGCTTGCACCATCGATAATCTGGTTAGGTTTTGCCAGCGGATCGTCGGCGAGGTTATTTACGCTGAGCAGGTTATCGCCGCCGAGCAGCGTTTTCACGATGCGACCCTGCTGCGTCACCACCGTGGCCTGATCTTGCGTCACCCACTTCTGCTGACCGTTTTCTGAAAACGCGAGGACCACAAACAGCTGCGGGCCGTTATTGAGCTGCATGTACTGGCTGGCATACGGCATATTCTGGATATCGTCGGCGGTAAGCTGCACGCCTTGCGTGCCGAAAACGCTGTGCCACAACGATTTGCCGAGCCCTTCCGTGCTGGCTGAACAGGCCTGAAGCAGCAGGCAAAGAGTGACAATAATAGGTCGCTTCACGACTCTTCTCCGAAGGGGCAAAATAACCACACCGAAGTGTGGTTAGGGTTAATGACCCGTGAGACTTAGCGGGTACTTGTGGTTGTTGTGGTCGTGGTTCCGGTATTGGAGCCATCACCACCACCGGTCGCCGCCAGTGCGACCCCCACGGCCGAACTTACGGCGCTGGCGCTGGTTGCGGCGGAACTGCCCGCAGACACAGACGTCGCTGCCGACCCTGCCGCATCACCGGTTTCCACCGGGGCTGCATAGGCAGAAGCCGCCGCAAACGCAGAAATGGCAAAAATGCCATACATTACTTTTTTCATTACTATTTCCCTTCATTGGTTGAATGAATGGAGTTTCACCTGAGAAATTCAGGCGATATCGAGTATACACAACTAAAGCTGACGAATTAGGGCTCAGGAAATAAGCAGGCGGGTTTTAGGACAATGAGAAAAAAACGTTATTCCATAATCAGGTAAAATAATAAAAACCTTTAAATTCAATCAACTTATCAGACACAAACATCAAGAAAATCCTAAAAAATAAATTATGCATTGTCGATCACAATCGTTTTTAGGATTAACCTGAACAGGCGAAAGGAATAGCCATGCAGCCGCGCATTCTTTATTCCCTGTAATTTTGATGGGAAATGAATACCGCGATTTCTGTCTCGCGGAAATGCATTTCGCACAGGATCGATATTCTGCGATCCCCATTCTCCGTTCCTCGTTTCAATTGCCAACTCTGGTTCAGACCTGTCCATCAGCCGCAGGTTTTCCCGCCTGCCGGTGCGTAAAGTGGCGGCATCCTGTCACTCTTGTCTGAGGCTCCATTATGAAAACATTCACCGTTGGTCTGTTTGGCATTGGGCTTGATACTTACTGGCCGCAGTTTCACGGCCTGCGCGAACAGCTCGAAGGCTATCTGGGCCGGGTTGATGAGCAATTACAACGCCGCGAAGTGGCGGTAGTGAACGCCGGGCTGATTGATAACCCGCACACCATGGACGCCGCCGCGGCAACGTTCGCCGCAAAAAACGTCGATGCGCTGGTGCTGTACATCACCACTTACGCCCTGAGTTCCACCGTTCTGCCGTTGGTGCAGCAATTAAACGTCCCGGTCATTATTCTGGCGCTGCAACCGGAGAAAAAAGTCCCCTGCGCGACCATTAATCAGCATCCGGATCGCGGGGTGCGCACCGGGCAATGGCTGGCGCACTGTCAGGCCTGTAGCGCCCCGGAACTGGTGAACGTGTTCCAGCGGGCCAATATCGGTTACACCCTGGTGCCGGGTTATCTCGACGATCCGCAGGCGTGGCGAGAAATCGATAACTGGCTGGCCGCCGCCCAAACAGTTCATGCCCTGAAAACCACTAACGTTGGCGTACTCGGCCACTATTACAACGGCATGTACGACGTCTACTCGGATATGACTAATCTGTCGGCCAAATTCGGCGTGCGCTTCCGGGTGCTGGAGATTTGCGAGCTGGCGGATTCGCTGCCGTCGATAAGCCCTGCGGAGCGTGAGCAAAAACACAAACAGGTGTTCGATGCGCTGAACGTCGACCCGGCGTGTGAGGCGTTTGAACTGCAGCGAGCGATAACCACCTCGGTGGCGCTGGATAAGCTGGTTGCCCGCCATCAGCTGGGCGCGATGGCTTATTACTACGAAGGTGCATCCGGTTCGCCGCAGGAAAACATCATCACCTCGGTCATTCTCGGCAATACGCTGCTGACCGAGCGCGACATTCCGGTGGCCGGAGAGTGCGAAATCAAGAATGTGCTGGCGATGAAAATCCTCAGTCTGTTGAAGGCGGGCGGTTCGTTCTCGGAGCCGTACGGCATGGATTTCGAGGATGACACCGTGCAATGGGGCCACGACGGCCCAGCGCACCCGCTGATGTCAGAAGGAAAAGTCAGGCTGGTGCCGCTGCCGGTGTACCACGGCAAACCGGGCAAAGGGGTGTCGATTCAGATGACCGTCGCACCGGGTCCGGTGACGTTTTTATCGGTGGTGGAACATCGGGATGGTCGCGTTACGCTCCAGTTCGCCGAAGGTGAAGCGGTGCCGGGCGAGGCTTTGGATATCGGTAATACCAACAGCCATTATCGTTTCGCGCTGTCGGCCCGGGAGTTCACCCGTCGCTGGTGCGAAGGCGGCCCGGCACACCATTGCGCGATTGGCATGGGTCACGTCGGAGAGAAAATCGAGGCAATTGCGAAGCTGTTAGGGATCCAAAGCTGCCGGATAGCCTGAGTCATTGCCCGGTGGCGCTTCGCTTACCGTGCCTACGGTTTTGTAGGCCCGTGCAAACGCAGTGCCGCCGGGCAATTTAGGGTGAGGGGAAGTCCGCTGCGGTCTGATGCCCTCTCCCACGGGGACAGGGTGCAAACATAAAAAAAGCCTTCTCGAAGAGAAGGCTTTTTGTCGTTTATATCGGGTTTATTTCCAGGATTTGTAACGGTTAATCAGACCGTTAGTCGAGCTGTCGTGGCTGCTGACGTCTTTATCATCGGTCAGTTCTGGCAGGATACGGTTTGCCAGCTGTTTGCCCAATTCAACGCCCCACTGGTCGAACGTGAAGATGTTGAGGATAGCACCCTGGGTAAAGATTTTGTGCTCATACAGCGCAATCAGCGCACCCAGGCTGAACGGCGTGATTTCGCGCAGCAGGATGGAGTTGGTTGGGCGGTTGCCTTCGAAGACTTTGAACGGCACGACGTGTTCCAGCGTTTTCGGATCTTTACCCTGGTCGGCGTATTCCTGCTCAACCACGTCGCGAGATTTACCGAACGCCAACGCTTCAGTCTGAGCGAAGAAGTTAGACAGCAGCTTCGGATGGTGGTCAGACAGCGGGTTGTGGGTGATCGCCGGCGCGATAAAGTCGCAAGGAACCATTTTGGTGCCTTGGTGAATCAGCTGGTAGAACGCGTGCTGACCGTTGGTGCCCGGCTCGCCCCAGATGATTGGGCCAGTCTGGTAATCCACTGCGTTGCCGTTACGGTCAACGTATTTGCCGTTGGATTCCATGTTGCCCTGCTGGAAGTACGCCGGGAAACGGTGCATGTACTGGTCGTACGGCAGGATGGCTTCGGTTTCAGCGCCGAAGAAGTTGTTGTACCAGATGCCAATCAGCGCCAGCAGTACCGGCAGGTTTTTCTCTGCAGGCGTGGTAGAGAAGTGCTGGTCCATCGCGTGCGCGCCGGAAAGCAGTTCAACAAAGTTGTCGTAGCCAACGGACAGAATGATCGACAGACCAATCGCAGACCACAGGGAGTAACGACCGCCGACCCAGTCCCAGAACTCGAACATATTCGCGGTATCAATACCGAATTCACCCACGGCTTTACCGTTGGTGGACAGTGCCGCGAAGTGTTTCGCCACGTGCTTTTCGTCACCGGCGGTTTTCAGGAACCAGTCGCGCGCGCTGTGGGCGTTGGTCATGGTTTCCTGAGTGGTGAAGGTTTTAGAAGCGACCAGGAACAGCGTGGTTTCCGGGTTCACGTCTTTCAGTACTTCAGCAATGTGCGTGCCATCGACGTTAGACACAAAGTGCATATTCAGGTGGTTTTTGTACGGACGCAGCGCCTCGGTCACCATGAATGGACCCAGGTCGGAGCCGCCGATACCGATGTTCACCACGTCGGTAATCGCTTTGCCGGTGTAGCCTTTCCAGCTGCCAGAGATGATGGCTTCGGAGAAGTGCTTCATCTTTTCCAGCACCGCATTCACTTCCGGCATCACATCTTTGCCGTCAACGATAATCGGTGTGTTGCTGCGGTTACGCAGGGCAACGTGCAGCACCGCGCGGTCTTCGGTGCGGTTAATTTTCTCACCGGAGAACATGGACTTAATGGCACCCGCCAGGTCAGTCTCTTTCGCCAATGCTTGCAGCTTGCTCAGCGTCTCTTCTGTGATGCGGTTTTTAGAGAAGTCCACCAGCATCTGATCGTCGAACGTTGCAGAAAACTTGGCGAAACGGTCGCCATCTTTCGCGAACAGGTCGGCAATCGACACGTCCTTCATTTCATCATAATGCTTCTGTAATGCCTGCCAGGCAGAGGTCTGCGTTGGATTGATGTTTTTCATAGCAATACTCTTCTGATTTGAAAAATGTGACTTCGGTCGATTGTAGCGCCTGCGACGCTTTTTGTGATGATTTTTGTGTGATTGAGACGTTTCAGTTCAGCCTTCGTTATCCTGAACTCATCACTGCTGCTTATAATCTACACATGCGTCATTTCGCACAATGATTTGCTCCACGTCACTAAGGAAAAAAGAAAAATATGGAACTGCCGGTCCCGTTTCTACTGGTGATCATCGCCATCGCTTCCCTGCTGGCCCAATGGCTGGCCTGGGGTTTACGTATTCCCGCCATTTTGCCGCTGCTGCTGATTGGCGTCGGGCTCGGTCCGGTGCTGCATATTTTACAACCCGATCTGCTGTTTGGTCCGCTGCTGTTCCCGCTGGTGTCGCTGGCGGTGGCGATCATTTTGTTCGAGGGCGCGCTGACGCTGCGCTTTGACGAAATACGCGGCCTCGGGGGCGTGGTGCGCAATCTGGTCACCGTCGGGATGCTGATTACCTTTGCGGTGATTTCGCTGGCTTGCTGGGGCATCCTCGGGCTCACGCCGCAAATATCGGCGCTGATTGGCGCGGTGACGGTGGTCACCGGTCCGACGGTGATCGCCCCGCTCATGCGCGTGGTGCGCCCGACGGCGGGCATCAACCAGGTGCTGCGTTGGGAAGGGATCGTCATCGACCCGGTTGGCGCGATTTTTACCCTGCTGGTGTTTGAATTTATCACCGCGCATCAAACCTCCACTGGCGGATTACATCTGCTGATGACCCTGGCGCAGACGCTGGCCGTGGGCCTCGCCAGCGGGGCGATATTTGGCTTCCTGCTTGGCAATGCGCTGAAGCGTGGCTGGCTCCCCGGCTATCTGCAAAACTTTGCGGTGCTGGCGATTGTGCTGATGACGTTCGGGCTGTCGAACGCCCTGGCGGACGAGTCCGGGCTGCTGGCGGTAACAGTGCTCGGTATCTGGCTCGCCAACATGAAGGAAGTCGAAACGACGGATATCGTCGAGTTTAAGGAAGAGTTATCGGCCATTCTGCTGTCGGCACTGTTTATCATTCTGGCGGCTCGGCTCGACATCCAGGCGCTGTGGGCGATGGGTTGGCCGCTGTTAGGCCTGTTGTTAGTGGTGCAGTTTGTCGCGCGACCGTTGTGTATTCTGGTCTCGACGTACGGCTCATCATTGAGCTGGCGCGAAAAGTTGCTGCTGTGCTGGATTGCGCCCCGCGGGATTGTCGCCGCCGCCGTCAGTTCATTGTTCGCCCTGACGCTACAGAACGACGGTTACGACGGCGCCGACCAACTGGTCACGGTGGTGTTCGCCATTATCATCGGCACGGTGGTGCTGCAAAGCCTCACCAGCGGCTGGCTGGCGCGACTGCTCGGGGTGCAACAGCGTAAACCCCGCGGCGTGTTGATTGTCGGCGCGAATACGGTGGCCCGCACGCTGGCGCAGGCGCTGAAAAAGCTCGATATTCCGGTGCAGCTCAGCGACAACAGTTGGGAATATTATCGTCTGGCGCGCATGGCGGGTTTACCGACCTATTACGGCAACGTCTGGTCGGAACATGCGGAGAACTACCTGAACCTGAGCGATACGCGCCAGGTCATCGCGCTTTCGCCGAACCGCCATCAAAATGCGCTCGCAGTGCTGCATTTCAAACACATCTTCGGCGAAAACCGGGTGTTCTCGATTCGTACCGGCCAGGAAACCAAAGGGCGTAGCGAGAAAGAGACGCGGCATGAACGCTTGTTCGATAAAGACGTGACATGGGCGCGGCTCAGCAGTCTGCTCGCCAAAGGTGCGGCAGTGAAAGTGACCCGACTGAATGAGAATTTTGGCTGGGAAGATTATCTGAATGCGAACCCTGGCGCGACGCCGCTGTTTGCCCAAAAAGAGGATGGCGTGTTGATGACAATGAACAGCCAACTGACTCCGCCGCTGCCGTGTACATTAGTGGCGATTGTTGAAAATGAAAAATCGACATCATCGTAACATTGACAACACCCCCCAGAACCCTTTATTTATAAAACCCTACCTGCGCATTCGTGCGCAGGCCAGAAGAGGAGCATCGCCCAGGCGAGGTGTTCGAGGAGCCAGTCCTGCGAAAACACCTTATGGGGAGCGATGCCGAGATAGCGGAACATCTGGCAGTGTTCACTATCGGCTACAGAGGCTGAATCCTCTGGGCTGTCACCGGAAGTGACCCGCAGTCGGGCGCTTCACAAGGTGGAGCGCTTCTGGGTGAACTGTAGCTTTCTACGTCTACCCTTCCGCTCTTCCCTTGTGCCAAGGCTGAGAATTTAATTCCCTGACACGAGGTTTTTATGACACATGCCGTTTCCCCGCTCGTTGTAGCAAAATTTGGCGGTACCAGCGTTGCCGATTACGAAGCCATGAACCGCAGCGCCGACGTGGTGCTCTCCGATTCCGGCGCACGCCTGGTCGTTCTGTCCGCCTCAGCGGGGGTGACAAATCTGCTGGTTGCCCTGGCGGAAGGTCTCGAATCCACAGAACGCTTCGTTAAACTCGATGCGCTGCGCCGAATTCAGTTCGATATTCTCGAACGCCTGCACAACCCCAACGTTATCCGCGAAGAAGTCGAACGCCTGCTGGAAAATATCACCACCCTGGCGGAAGCCGCCTCGCTTGCGACTTCAACGGCACTGACCGATGAGCTGGTGAGCCATGGCGAACTGATGTCGACGCTGCTGTTTGTCGAAATCCTCCGCGAACGTAATATCCAGGCCCAGTGGTTTGACGCTCGCAAAGTTATGCGCACCAGCGACCGTTTTGGCCGCGCTGAACCGGACATCGCAGCCCTGGCTGAACTGGCCCGCCAACAGCTCGCCCCGCGCCTGGAAGAAGGCCTGGTGGTCACACAGGGCTTTATCGGCAGCGAAGCCAAAGGCCGCACCACGACGCTTGGCCGCGGCGGCAGCGATTACACCGCGGCACTGCTGGGCGAAGCGCTGCACGCGTCTCGCGTTGATATCTGGACCGACGTACCGGGCATCTACACCACCGACCCGCGCGTGGTGCCTGCCGCGCATCGCATCGATGAAATTGCGTTTGAAGAAGCCGCTGAACTGGCGACCTTTGGCGCGAAAGTGCTGCATCCGGCTACGCTGCTGCCTGCGGTACGCAGCGACATTCCGGTGTTTGTCGGCTCAAGCAAAGATCCGAAAGCCGGTGGCACGCTGGTCTGCAACAAAACCGAAAACCCGCCGCTGTTCCGCGCGCTGGCCCTGCGCCGCAAGCAAACGCTGCTGACGTTGCACAGCCTGAACATGCTGCACTCCCGCGGGTTCCTGGCCGAAGTATTTGGCATTCTGGCACGGCACAACATTTCGGTCGATTTGATAACGACGTCAGAAGTGAGTATCGCCCTGACCCTCGACACCACCGGCTCGACCGCCACCAGCGACACCCTGCTGACGCAGTCGCTGCTGATTGAATTGTCGGCCTTGTGTCGCGTGGAAGTGGAAGAGAACCTCGCGCTGGTGGCGCTGATTGGCAACGATCTGTCGAAAGCCTGCGGCGTGGGCAAAGAAGTGTTTGGCGTGCTCGAACCGTTCAACATCCGCATGATTTGCTACGGCGCGTCGAGTCACAACCTGTGCTTCCTGGTTCCGGGTGCCGAAGCCGAGCAGGTCGTGCAAAAACTTCATCATAATCTGTTTGAATAAATATCCTTAGCAGGATAAACATTACCTATAGCCGGGCTCGAACCCGGCTTTTTTATACCTATAAAACACAACATAACACCTGCAAGGAATACACCATGCTTTCGATACTCACGCGACTGTTCCCGCTCTGGGCCGTGCTGCTCTCCGTACTCGCGTACAAAACTCCGACCACCTTCACGGCGATTGGCCCGTGGGTGACCACGCTGCTGATGCTGATCATGTTCGGCATGGGCGTGCACCTCAAAATTGACGATTTCAAGCGCGTACTGTCGCGCCCGGCCCCGGTTGCTGCCGGGATTTTCCTGCACTATCTGGTGATGCCGCTCGCCGCATGGTTGCTGGCGATGCTGTTCCACATGCCGCCGGAACTGTCTGCCGGGATGGTGCTGGTGGGCAGCGTCGCCAGCGGCACGGCGTCAAACGTTATGATTTTCCTGGCGAAGGGTGACGTGGCGTTGTCCGTGACCATTTCGTCGGTATCCACGTTGGTCGGTGTGGTTGCCACGCCGCTGCTGACGCGCCTGTACGTCGACACACATATTCAGGTCGACGTTATGGGCATGCTGCTGAGTATTCTGCAAATCGTGGTTATCCCGATTGCGCTTGGACTGGTGGTGCATCACCTGCTGCCGCGCGTCGTGAAAGCGGTAGAGCCGTACCTGCCTGCGTTTTCAATGCTGTGCATTCTGGCGATCATCAGCGCCGTGGTTGCGGGTTCGGCCTCGCACATCGCGTCGGTCGGTTTCGTGGTGATTGTGGCGGTTATCCTGCACAACACGCTGGGCCTGCTCGGGGGTTACTGGGGCGGACGCCTGTTCGGCTTCGACGAATCGACCTGCCGCACGCTGGCGATTGAAGTCGGGATGCAGAACTCCGGCCTCGCGGCGGCGCTGGGTAAAATCTACTTCGGCCCACTCGCCGCGCTGCCCGGCGCGCTGTTCTCGGTGTGGCACAATCTTTCCGGCTCGCTGCTGGCGGGATACTGGTCAGGCAAGCCTGTAGAGAAACAGAACGTGGCGGTGGCGAAAGAGAGTTAAGTCGCCCAGGCATGGCTTCATCAGAGGCCATGCTTCAACTCTGAATGCAAAAAATCAAATCATTGCAAAACCCTTCGGCCCGCTTTCAGAAATTACAATTTTAAATCTCCTGCCCTTCTTTTCAGCTTTCACCTCAACCTTATTCCTTGCATTATTTAAAGAGTCGTTTATAAAATACAGGGAAGGATATGAAAACAATCCTGCAAACATCCGTCTTTCAGAAGTGGGAATCACGTCTGAAAGATCACAGTGCAAAAGCGCTTATTGCCGCTCGTATTCTACGGCTCGCGAATGGATTACCGGGAGATACCAAATCCATAGGAGAAGGAATCCATGAGCTTCGTATTCACTATGGACCTGGCTACCGTATCTATTTTCAACAGCAAAACGACGTCATTATCCTGCTACTTTGCGGTGGCGATAAAAGCCGTCAAAGCAGTGATATCGTTGCTGCAAAGTATCTGGCCAGCGTGTACAGAACAAAAGAGGGTTTGATTCATGAATAAGCTGACACATTATGATCCCGCTGCAGCACTTATCAATGATGAAGCCATTGCCGTTTTCATCAATGACGCGCTGGAAACGGGGAATGCGGCCTTCATAGCCAAAGCGCTCGGCGTCGTGGCTCGAGCAAAAGGGATGTCCACCATTGCGACAGAAACAGGCCTTTCGCGTGAACAACTGTACCGCTCGTTCAGCGATCAGGGTAACCCCACCTTAAAAACTACGCTGGCGGTGATGAAAGCGCTGGGCTTTGGGCTGACAATCAAGAATACTTAAGGCCTTCCGTTGCAGCACACGGTTTCTAATACCAGAGGTATACAGCATGGCAATTTCACGTCTGACCCAGCAGGACATGAACGAGAAAGAACAACGCGAGCTGAAAACCCTCCTCGACCGCGCCCGCATCGCCCATGGCCGCACGCTGACCAACGCGGAAAACAACAGCGTCAAAAAAGAGTACATCGACAAACTGATGGTCGAGCGGGAAGCAGAAGCCAAGAAAGCCCGTCAGTTAAAGAAAAATCAGGCTTATAAAGTCGACAAAACAGCGACATTCACGTGGACTGCCAGTACAGGACCGCGAGGGAAACGCTGATTAACGCAGGCCAGGCAGATCAGACTGCCCGGCCGGGCGTATCAATGCGTGGCGTGAAGTTGAGCATCTGCCCGTTCTGAGAGCTGATGTATCGCAGGAATAAGCTGGCTGATGCAGCTCAGGCTGTGTCCTAACTGGCAGACACTTTCAGTAGAGAAGGTCGTTTCATTTTCCGTACACAGGCTGATCAGGCTGTCGCCGAGAAACTTTAAGGTCTGATACAGGCCAGACAGCGTGTCTTCGCAGCCAAAAGCCAATTCCAGCAGTTCTTCTTCAGACAACTTGTGACAATCAAGCTGCCGCATGACGTTTGCCAGCGGAAAATTGATCAGGCTGCTTCCGGGCAGAATGTTACAGGATCCCGTATCAGCGTTAGTGGTACTATCGGCGTTAGCCATGGTATTACCTCGGTTTAATATTATGGTCAGACGCCCCGATCGTGTTGCTGCACGTTCGGGGCGTTGCTTTACTGGTAGCTATACAATGCTGTACATTTACAACCAGTCGAGAAAGCATACGCCGGAGATAACCAATGTCAACCAATGACAACCACAAAGAGCGTCTTGTTGTGCAGCTTCGTCTGGATGCGGACTTATCAGAACGACTGGCTGCGGCCATGAAAGAAGATGGCGATGACAACAAAGCAGGCTGGATAAAACGATTGCTGCGGAGAGAACTTGATAAGCGCAGCGTTGTAGAAAGCGAGAAATAAAAATGCCGGGGACATCCCCGGCATTTTACATTCTGGATAACGCGCGAATCAGCGCCCTTTCTTTTTACGCCCTGGCGATGCAAAGCGCTTACGGTTTGCCAATTCTGCCGGGGTTTTCGCCATGTTTTTTGCGCCGCTGCTGGCCGGTTTCTTCACCGGGGTTGCGGCGGTTTTCGGCTTGGCCTTGGCTTTTGCCGGTTTGGCTTCCGAGGACGAGTTTTCAATCAGCTTGAACAGTTCGATCAATTCGTCATCGGTCAGGTCACGCCATTCGCCTAACGGCAGTCCTTTCAGGCTGACGTTCATGATTCGCGTACGTTCAAGCTTGGTGACTTCAAAGCCGAAATGTTCGCACATGCGGCGAATCTGACGGTTCAGGCCCTGCACCAGGGTGATGCGGAAAGTGAACGGTGCTTCTCTTTTCACTTTGCACTTTTTCGTCACCGTGCCGAGGATCGGCACGCCCTTGCCCATTCCCGCGATAAATTCATCGGTCACCGGTTTGTTGACCGTGACCAGATACTCTTTTTCATGGTCGTTGCCGGCACGCAGGATTTTGTTCACCAGGTCGCCATGGTTGGTGAGGAAAATCAGGCCCTGGGAGTCTTTGTCCAGGCGGCCAATCGGGAACACGCGGCTGCTGTGGTTGACGAAATCGACGATGTTGTCCTTTTCGCCGTTCTCGGTGGTGCTGACGATCCCGACCGGCTTGTTCAATACGATTAACACCAAATCGTCTTCCTGACGCGGCTCGATGAGCTGGCCGTTTACTTTCACGACGTCGCCCGCCACGACCTGATCGCCAATGGTGGCGCGTTTGCCGTTGATGAGCACGTTGCCCTGTTCGATGTAGCGGTCGGCGTCACGGCGTGAGCAGATCCCACTTTCGCTGATGTATTTGTTTAATCGGATGGATTGAGTCGGCAGCATAGTTTCTCCTGTATGCGCGAACTATATCAAAGGCCGATAGCCTTATAAAACAACCCGTCAATAATCGTCGCGACCATCATCTTCGTCCGGCTGTTCCATCACGCTGTACGCCACCGCGCAGAACAGGGAGTTGAGACGCTTCATGTCACCGAGCAGCCCCAGGTGGAGCGAGCTGGTTTCGATACTCTGCACGTTTTGCTGATGCAGCCTGTCGACGTGAGCGTGTGAGTAACGACGGTTCAGGATGCGGAAGCGGTGCTTGTTCCGGCGCAGACGGCGAGCGCTGTCGACGTCACCGGAGAAGAATACCGACATCGCCAATTGCAGGTTGCTGAGCAGTTGCTCAAACAGACCATCCAGCTCTTTCAGCCCTTCCACCGAAAACGCCCGGCGCGCAGCCAGGGACTTATCAGCAATCTCACTGCCCATGCGCTCGATGATGTCGGAAGCCTGTTCAAGGTTCAGCGACATCTCGATGATTTCCGCCCAGCGCCGGGATTCTTCTTCTGCGAGTTCATCCTTCGGCATCCGCGCCAGATACAGCTTGATAGCGGTGTAGAGTACGTTGACGTCGTCAGCGATTTTGCGCAGCTCTTTCTCTTCGCGCGGCTCACCGTGAATAACCTTGTGCAGCCCCGCCATCATGTTTTCCATCGCATCACCGATACGCAGCGTTTCACGGGCGGCGTTGGCCAAAGCCAGCGTCGGCGTGTCCAGCGCCGTTGGATCGAGATGTTTCGGTTTCAGACGTGCATCCAGCTCCGGCACTTCCACGATAATGCGCTTGCAGAAGCGGGCCATCGGCTCGGCGAACGGCACCATCGCCAGGCAGCGGATCAGGTTGTAGAACACGTGGAAGTAGATAACCAGTTCAGATTTCGCCACCGGCAGGCGGGCCATTACGTCCGCCAGGATGTGGATAAACGGCAATACAATCAGGCTACCCACCAGCTTAAACAGCAGGCTGCCGAGCGCCACGCGACGTGCGGCGGCATTGGCGGTGCTGTTGTTGAGCATCGCCAACAGGCCAGAACCGAGGTTCGCACCAATCACCAGACACAGCGCCACCGGGAACGAAATCACGCCGGTGGCCGTTAACGTGGCGGTCAACAGCACGGCGGCGAGGCTTGAGTAGGTGATGACTGCAAACAGCGCGCCGATCAGCGCATCGAGCATGATATCGCCGGTCAGCGAGGCGAAAATCACCTGCACGCCATTGGCCTGGGTTATCGGGTGGACGGCCTGAACAATCAGTTCCAGCGCAAGCAGGATAAGCCCGAGGCCAATCCCCACGCGGCCCAGTTGCCCGGCACGCGTTTGTTTACGTCCGAGGAAGAAGATGACGCCGACGAAAATCAGCAGCGGCGACAGCCAGGAGAGATCGAAGGTCAGTACGCGGGCCATTAGCGCGGTACCGACGTCGGCGCCGAGTACGATGACCAGCGCTGGCGTCAGCGCCACCAGGTCCTGCGCGACAAACGAGGTCACCAGCATGGTGGTGGCATTGCTGCTCTGGACCAGCGCGGTAACGCCAATGCCCGCACAGAAGGCGAGTGGTTTCTTTTCGACGCTGCGGCTGAGTACGGTACGCAAGCGAGCGCCAAATACGCGCATAACGCCGGTTCGAACGATATGTGTGCCCCAGACCAGGAGCGCCACAGCGGATAGCAGGTGTAGCAAAGTCAGCACGAGTTTGTTTTCTCCTTATCGTTATACGTTTTTATGGGATCGGCATCCATTTTCAGTATAAGGGTTTAGCGTCAATAAAGAGACAAGGCACCGTGAAGGTGCCTCGTTTGTTGTAAGAAATGATGACAGTTTTATGACTTAATCAGCGTCATAACCCAGGTTCGGTGCCAGCCAGCGTTCGGCCTCTGCGACGCTCATTCCTTTGCGGTAGGCGTAGTCTTCCACCTGATCGCGCTGAATTTGCGCGATGGCGTAATACTTGCTGTCCGGGTGGCTGAAGTACCAGCCCGAAACCGAAGCGCCTGGCCACATTGCGTAAGACTCGGTGAGCTTCATGCCGGTGTGGGTTTCGGCATCCAGCAGCTGCCAGATGGTGGCTTTTTCGGTGTGTTCCGGACAGGCCGGGTAACCCGGTGCCGGGCGAATCCCCTGGTAGTTTTCGCGAATGAGTTCCTCATTGCTGAGGTTTTCATTGGCGGCGTAACCCCAATGTACTTTGCGTACGCGCTCGTGCAGATATTCTGCGAACGCTTCTGCCAGACGGTCAGCAATCGCCTTGATCATGATTTTGTTGTAGTCATCATGCTGCGCATCAAACGCCTCTGCCAGCGCGTCTTCTTCAAGCCCACCGGTAACGGCAAAGGCACCGAGATAATCCGCTTTCCCGGAGGTTTTTGGCGCGACGAAATCAGACAGACAGTAGTTAGCAAAGCCCACCTTTTCCGTCTGTTGGCGCAGATGACGACTGACCGCCAGCACGTGCGTGCGGGTTTCATCGCGATAAATTTCGATGTCGTCACCAATACGGTTCGCCGGGAACAGGCCCACGACGCCGCGCGGGTTCAGCGATTTGTTCGCACTGAGGTTATCGAGCATTTCATTGGCATCCGCAAACAGGCGTTTGGCCTCTTCGCCCACGACCTCATCTTCGAGAATGCGCGGATATTTACCCGCCAGCGACCAGGTCATGAAGAACGGCGTCCAGTCGATGTAGTTACGCAGCGTTTCGATGCTGGCGCTGACGGCCTGCACCCCGAGACGATGCGCGACCGGCGGCGTGTAGCTTGCCCAGTCGAAGGCCAAATCGTTATCGCGGGCAGCCTGCAATGACACTGGCGGCGTGCGCGGTTTTTTACGCGCATGCTGGATGCGCACCGTGTCGTATTCCTGACGCGTACGGGCGATAAACGCATCGCGCTGCGTCGCCGAGAGCAGCGCAGAAACGACGCCCACGGTGCGTGAGGCGTTCTGCACATATACCGTCGGGCCGCTGTAGTTCTGCTCGATTTTCACCGCCGTGTGCGCTTTCGAGGTGGTTGCGCCACCAATCAGCAACGGAATGGTGAAACCCTGACGCTCCATTTCTTTCGCCACGTTGACCATTTCGTCCAGCGACGGGGTGATCAAGCCGGAAAGGCCAATCAGGTCGGCATTCACTTCTCGGGCAGTTTTGAGGATTTTGTCCGTCGGCACCATCACGCCAAGATCGATAATCTCGTAGTTATTACACTGCAACACCACGCCGACGATATTCTTGCCGATGTCATGCACGTCGCCTTTCACGGTGGCGATAACCATTTTTCCGTTGGTGGAGCCTTTCTCTTTGCTGGCTTCAATGTACGGTTCCAGATACGCCACCGCCTGTTTCATGACGCGGGCAGATTTCACCACCTGCGGCAGGAACATTTTGCCTTCGCCGAACAGGTCGCCGACCACGTTCATGCCGTCCATCAACGGCCCTTCGATAACCTCAATCGGGCGCGAGGCCTGCTGGCGCGCTTCTTCGGTATCGATTTCGATAAATTCAGTGATGCCTTTGACCAGTGAATATTCGAGGCGTTTTTTGACTTCCCAACTGCGCCATTCGGCTTGCTGAGTATTGGCCGCTTCATCGGTTTTGCTGCCGCGGTATTTTTCAGCGAGATCCAGCAGACGTTCGGTGCTGTCATCGCGACGGTTAAGCACCACGTCTTCCACCGCGTCGCGTAACTCGGCAGGCAGGTCATCATATATCGCCAGCTGTCCGGCGTTGACGATCCCCATGTCCATCCCGTTGCGGATCGCGTAGTAGAGGAACACGGCGTGGATGGCTTCGCGCACCGGGTCGTTACCACGGAACGAGAAGGAGACGTTGGAGACACCGCCGGAAATCAGCGCGTGAGGCAGTTCGCGTTTGATGTCTTCGCACGCGCCGATGAAATCCTGCGCGTAGTTGTTGTGCTCTTCGATGCCGGTCGCAACGGCGAAAATATTGGGGTCGAAGATAATGTCTTCCGGCGGGAAGCCCACCTCTTCGGTCAGAATTTTATAGGCGCGGGTGCAAATTTCGATTTTGCGCGCGCGAGTGTCGGCCTGGCCTATTTCGTCAAACGCCATTACCACCACGGCAGCGCCGTAGCGCCGGACTTTTTTGGCGTGAGCGACGAAGGCGTCGACGCCCTCTTTCATCGAAATGGAGTTAACGATGCCTTTGCCCTGAATGCACTTTAGGCCTTTTTCGATGACCTCCCACTTCGAGGAGTCGATCATGATGGGCACGCGGGCGATGTCGGGTTCACCGGCAATCAGGTTCAGGAAACGCACCATCGCCGCTTCGGCGTCGAGCATCCCTTCATCCATGTTGATGTCGATGATCTGCGCACCGCTTTCGACCTGCTGACGTGCGACGGCCAGCGCTTCGGCGTATTTCTCTTCTTTGATCAGGCGCTTAAATTTGGCGGAACCAGTGACGTTGGTACGCTCACCGACGTTCACAAACAGGCTATCGTCGCCAATATTCAGCGGCTCCAGACCCGCCAGACGGCAGGCGACCGGCAGTTCCGGAAGCTGGCGCGGGGCAAGGCCTTCCACCGCACGGCTCATCGCCGCAATGTGCTCCGGCGTGGTGCCGCAGCAACCGCCGACGATATTGAGAAATCCGGACTGCGCCCATTCACCAATCTGTGCCGCCATGGTGTCGGCGTCGAGGTCATATTCCCCGAAGGCATTCGGTAAACCGGCATTCGGGTGTGCCGTGACGTAGCACTCCGCAATGCGCGACAGCTCCTGCACGTACTGGCGCAGTTCATCCGGCCCCAGCGCACAGTTCAGACCAAACGACAGCGCATCCGCATGGCGCAGCGAGTTATAGAACGCTTCCGTGGTTTGCCCGGAAAGCGTACGGCCAGACGCATCGGTGATGGTGCCGGAAATCATGATAGGCAGATCTACGCCTAACGCTTCCATTTCCTCTTTCACCGCGTAAATCGCGGCTTTGGCATTGAGGGTGTCAAAAACGGTTTCGATAAGAATCAGGTCTGATCCGCCTTCCACCAGCGCTTTGGTGGATTCGCGGTAGGCGACCACCAGCTGATCGAAGGTGACGTTACGAAATGCCGGATCGTTTACATCGGGAGAAATTGACGCCGTGCGGTTGGTCGGGCCGAGCACCCCGGCGACATAGCGCGGTTTGTGCGGCGTGCGGGCCGTCCATTCATCGGCACAGGCGCGGGCCAGCTTTGCCGCCGTGAAGTTTATCTCCGCCGACAGCGATTCCATTTGGTAATCCGCCATGGCGATGGTCGTGGAGTTAAAGGTGTTGGTCTCAACGATGTCCGCCCCGGCTTCAAAATAGGCGTTATGGATGGCGGCAATGATGTCCGGTTGGGTTAGCACCAGCAGGTCGTTGTTGCCTTTCAGGTCACTCGACCATTCAGCGAAGCGTTCGCCACGGTAATCTTCTTCGTTCAGCCGATAGCTCTGGATCATGGTGCCCATGCCCCCGTCCAGAACCAGGATTCGATCTTTTAATTGCTGCTTCAGCTGTTTTTCGATGGTGCTCACGCGGACTCCCGACAACGCTCTTATCAACAAGCCATAGTGGCATATTCAACCACCGTGGAAAAGAGAGCCACACGGAACATGAGAGATGTTCACTACCACTGCTCCGATCAGTTCTGATAACGGTTGCATTATAATCAAATAAAACGAAAATGATTTCCACGATACAGAATAAGGAGGTCGTCATGGTTGCAACTGTTCCCGCAAAACGTGGCAGAAAACCCGCCCCTGCCACAGCGGCTCCACAGCCCACCGGCCAGGTACAGTCGCTGACACGCGGCCTGAAGCTGCTGGAGTCGATTGCAGAATCCCATGGCAGCGTGGCACTGACCGAGCTGGCGCAGCAGGCTGGCCTGCCGAACTCCACCACTCACCGCCTGTTGACCACGATGCAGCAGCTAGGCTTTGTACGTCAGACCGGCGATCTGGGTCATTGGACCGTTGGCGCGCACGCCTTCATCGTGGGCAGCAGTTTCCTGCAAAGCCGTAACCTGTTGGCGATTGTGCACCCTATCCTGCGCAAGCTGATGGATGACTCCGGTGAAACGGTGAACCTGGCGGTGCTCGACCAGAGTGACCATCAGGCGATCATCATCGACCAGGTGCAATGTACGCAGCTGATGCGCATGTCTGCGCCGATTGGCGGCAAGCTGCCGATGCACGCGTCAGGCGCCGGGAAGGCGTTTTTATCTCAGTTGACCGATGAGCAAGTGAGCGGGTTGCTGCACCGTAAAGGGCTGCACGCCTACACGCACGCTACCCTGGTTTCGCCGGTACATCTGAAGGAAGATTTGGCACAGATTCGCAAGCGCGGCTACTCGTTTGATGACGAAGAGCACGCGCTAGGCCTGCGTTGCGTGGCGGCGTGTATTTACGATGAGCATCGCGAACCGTTTGCCGCCATCTCCATTTCCGGGCCGATTTCGCGGATTACCGACGATCGCGTGACCGAGCTTGGAGCGCTGGTGATTAAGGCGGCTAAAGAAGTGACGCTGGCATATGGTGGAACGCGTTAAGACGGGTGCGGCCTGATGCCCTCTCCCCAGCACTCTCCCACGGGGAGAGGGAGAAAACACTAAAAACGGGAACCCAAAGGTTCCCGTTTTACTTTTACCTCCGCAGGCCAAAACGTTGTCGCTTCCGGTAGGCAAAAACATCTTCCACGTGCCCGTCCCGAATACGCGTTTGCAGGCCACGCCAGTAGTCTGCGCGTAGCAGGTCGGCGTGCATTTCCTCAAACAACGGCCCAATACGGGCGTCGGCACACAGCCAATGGCGAAACTCTTCCGGGAAAACGTCGCCTGGCGAGACGCTGTACCACGGCTCGCTGGCGAGCTCATCTTCCGGGTAACGCGGCGGCGGGATGTCGCGGAAATTCACTTCCGTCATGTAGCAAATTTCATCGTAATCATAAAAGACCACCCGACCGTGGCGGGTGACGCCAAAGTTTTTAAAAAGCATGTCGCCGGGGAAAATATTGGCTGCCGCCAGCTGGCGAATGGCGTTCCCGTACTCTTCCACAGCATCGCGTAACTGCTGGCCGTTGACCCGTTCAAGCCACAGATTGAGCGGCACCATCCGCCGTTCAATGTAGAGATGACTGATGGCGATGCGTTCCCCGAGATCGTTGATTTTTTGCGGAACTTCCTGCCACAATAAATCGAGTAGCGCGGGGGAAATTTGCCGTTTTTCCAGCACAAAGTTTTCAAACTCCTGCGTGTCGGCCATTCGCCCCACGCGGTCATGTTCTTTGACCAGCTGATAACAGGCCCGCACGTGCGCCGCATTCATCTCTTTTTGCGGCGCAAACCTGTCTTTGATGACCTTAAATACCCGGTCAAAACCAGGCAGCGTGAAGACCAGCATCACCATGCCGCGTATGCCCGGTGCTTCGATGAACTGCTCTTCTGTTTGGCGAATATAGGTCAGATACTCGCGATAGCTTTCCGTTTTGCCATGCTTCTGGCAGCCAATCGCCATGTACAGCTCAGCGGTGGTTTTGCCCGGCAGTATTTCCCGCAGCCATTCGACTAATGCCGCCGGGAGCGGGGCATAAACCATGAAATAGGAGCGAGCGAAACCAAAGACAATGCTGGCCTCCGCGCTGGTCGTCAGACAGGTATCAACGAATAACTCGCCTTCTTCGCTGCGATGCACTGGCATTAGTAGCGGTACGATGCCTTCTGGCGTGTACAGCCTGGCAACCAGCCAGGCCGCTTTATTGCGATAAAACAGCTCGTTCGCCACCTGTAGATGCGATTCGCGTAAAACGTCTGCCCCAAATTCGTCCGTCAGATGCGCCACGATATATCCCACGTCACGCGCTTTATCCTGCCACGGCAGACGCAGCGGCAGGTCCGTCAGCATTTGGTTGAGCAGTGCCTCCCAGCCGTTATCCGGGTAGAAATCTTTCGCCAGCGGGCGAGGAATGGCGCGAAAGCGGCGCTCCGGCTGAGAGCTGAAAATAAAAAGCCGCTCGGGAGTCAGCGAGCGGTGGTCAAATAACCGACAATACACAGAGTTAAAAAAGCTTTCGGCAATTTCAAAGCGAGGGTAATCAGGCAGCAGCGCGGTGTAATGTTCTTTCACCCGCAGCAAAAAAGCCGCATCCGGACTTTTACCTTCCGTGATACAACGCAGCTGCTCCACGACCAGGCCCACATGATGGTCGTACAGATGAATACGCTGCTTCATCGCCTGTTGTACCGCGTGCCAGTCTGCCTGTTCGAAACGCTGTTGCGCCCCGGAAGTGACTTCCAGAAAGCGGCCATACTGCGCGTCGAATCCTTGCAGAATAGTTTGAGCGATTAACAGTTCGAGGCCACGCGTCATCTGCATCTCCGTTGTGATTTTCCTCTCTCCCCGCAGGAAGAGAGGACAAAGTCAGAACTGCGATTCTTCAGTCGATCCCGTCAGGGCAGTGACGGATGAAGCGCCGCCCTGAATGATGGTCGTGACCTTGTCGAAATATCCCGTGCCCACTTCCTGCTGATGCGAGACGAAGGTGTAGCCCTGTTGGCCCGATTCGAACTCCGGCTGCTGCACTTTTTCGACGTAGTGGCGCATCCCTTCGCCCTGCGCGTAAGCGTGGGCCAGGTCGAACATGCTGAACCACATGCTGTGAATGCCGGCGAGGGTGATGAACTGGTATTTGTAGCCCATCTCCGACAGCTGCTGCTGGAAGCTGGCGATGGTTTTATCGTCCAGATTCTTCTTCCAGTTAAACGAGGGTGAGCAGTTGTAGGCCAGCAGTTTGCCTGGATATTTCGCGTGGATAGCCTCGGCGAAGCGGCGAGCCAAATCGAGGTCCGGCGTGGAAGTTTCACACCACACCAAATCGGCATACGGTGCGTAAGCCAGCCCGCGGCTGATCGCCTGCTCGATGCCCGCGCGGGTACGGTAGAACCCTTCGCTGGTGCGTTCGCCGGTGACAAACTCGCTGTCATACGGGTCACAGTCGGAGGTGATCAAGTCGGCAGCATCGGCATCGGTACGGGCAATCAGCAGCGTCGGCACGCCCAGTACGTCAGCAGCCAGACGCGCAGCAACCAGTTTTTGAATCGCTTCCTGGGTCGGTACCAACACTTTGCCGCCCATGTGTCCGCATTTTTTCACCGAGGCCAGCTGATCTTCAAAGTGCACGGCTGCCGCACCCGCTTCAATCATCGACTTCATCAGTTCGAACGCATTAAGCACGCCGCCAAATCCGGCTTCTGCATCGGCGACGATCGGCAGGAAATAGTCGATATAGCGAGGATCATTTGGTTCAATGCCCGACGCCCATTGGATCTGATCCGCACGACGAAATGTGTTGTTGATCCGATCCACCACCGATGGCACCGAGTTAGCCGGATACAGCGATTGATCCGGGTACATGCTCGAGGCCAGGTTGGCATCTGCCGCAACCTGCCAGCCGGACAGATACACGGCTTCAATCCCCGCTTTCGCCTGCTGCAGCGCTTGTCCGCCAGTCAGCGCTCCGAGGCTGTTCACGTAGCCCTTTTTGGCGTCGCCGTGCAATAGGCGCCACATTTTCGCCGCGCCGTGCTGCGCTAGCGTGCATTCCGGATTCACCGAGCCGCGTAATTTCACCACCTCTTCCGCACTGTACGGACGGCGAATGCCTTTCCAGCGTGGGTTGGTCCATTCCTGTTTGATCTCTTCGATTTGTTGGGTACGGGTTTTCATTGGCAGAGGCTCCATTTTTATTATTGGGTGGGTTAGGCCAGCAGGCGGTAGCCGGGCAGTGTTAAGAAATCGACGAGTTCTTCGGAGGTGGTGATTTGCTCCATCAGGCGCGCCGCTTCATCGAAGCGACCACTGCTGAAGCGGTGTTCGCCGAGTTCGTCCTGCACAACCCGCAGCTCTTCAGCCAGCATCTGGCGGAACAGCGCTTTGGTCACTGGCGTGCCGTTGTTGAGCGTCTTCTGGTGATGGATCCACTGCCAGATAGAGGTGCGGGAGATTTCTGCCGTCGCGGCATCTTCCATCAGGCCGTAAATCGGTACGCAGCCGTTGCCGGAGATCCACGCTTCGATGTACTGCACGGCCACACGGATGTTGGCGCGCATGCCTTCTTCAGTACGTTCACCGTCGCATGGCGCCAGAAGCTGCTCAGCAGTAATCGGTGCATCGTCATCACGAGTCAAGAAGAGCTGGTTTGGGTGGTCGCCCAGCACCTCGTTAAACACTGCCATCGCCGTATCTGCGAGGCCAGGATGCGCAATCCATGTGCCGTCATGACCGTTGTTGGCTTCGAGCGCTTTATCCGCCCTCACTTTGTTGAGCACCTGCGTATTGCGCCCGGCGTCTTTACTCGGGATAAACGCCGCCATGCCGCCCATCGCAAACGCCCCGCGTTTATGACAGGTTTTGATCAGCAAGCGCGAATAAGCGCTGAGGAAAGGCTTGTCCATCGTGACCATTTGTCTGTCTGGCAGCACGCGGTCTGGATGATTTTTCAACGTTTTGATATAGCTGAAAATGTAATCCCAGCGCCCGCAGTTCAGACCGACGATATGGTCACGCAGCGCATGCAGGATTTCATCCATCTGAAATACCGCCGGGAGCGTTTCAATCAGCAACGTGGCTTTGATGGTGCCGCGCGGCAGGTCGAAACGGTCTTCAGTAAAGCTGAACACTTCACTCCACCAGGCCGCTTCCTGCCAGGCCTGGGTTTTCGGCAGATAAAAATAAGGGCCGCTGCCTTTTGCGAGCAGGTTTTTATGGTTGTGGAAGAAGTAGAGCGCGAAATCAAACAGGCTTCCTGGAATGGATTCTCCGCGCCAGGTCACATGCTTCTCTGGCAGATGAAGCCCGCGAACCCGACACACCAGCACCGCCGGATCCGGCCCCAGCTGATAAATCTTCCCGGCTTCATTGGTGTGACTGATAACGCCGTCAACCGCATCGCGCAGGTTGATTTGCCCGTCGATAACTTTATCCCAGTTCGGCGCCAGCGAATCTTCAAAATCCGCCATAAACACTTTTACGTTAGCATTCAGCGCATTGATGACCATTTTGCGCTCGACGGGACCGGTGATCTCCACCCGACGGTCGAGAAGATCCTGAGGAATGCCCCGTATTTTCCACTCTGAATTTCTAATGGAAGCAGTTTCCGAAATGAAATTAGGAAGTTGACCATTATCGATATTTTGCTGTTGCTGAATACGTGCGGCCAACAGTTTGTTGCGCTTTGGTGTGAACCGGGAAACCAGTTCATTGAGAAATTCGATCGCTTCTGGGGTCAGGATCTGCTGTTCCTGTTCGCCAAACGGCTGGCTGAAGGCCAGTTCTTCTGCGGTTGTTGCCTGTTGTGTCATTGCGCGGCTCCTCGTCGTTGATCCAAAGTCACTTCCCAAAACCAACAATGATCGTTGTCTGGTTTTCGTTCAGTTCAATTAAGCCTACGCAATAATTAATCAAAATCAAAAACAATTTCCATTTTTAAATGGAATGTAATTTAACATGCTGATAATTATCATATTAAAGTTTATTCGTCATTTGGTTTTGTTTTCGGAAATAAAAAAGGCACCCGTAGGTGCCTGATCTGGTGTGCTGAATCGCTTTACGATCTCATAAACGGGAGATTACTCCAGCGTCGGATTCATATGACGCAGATCGTATGGTGTTATCTGGTAGACGTAATAGTTCAGCCAGTTGATGAACAACAGGTTGCCGTGGCTACGCCAGGTCGCTCGCGGTTTATTTTGTGGATCGTTTTTAGGAAAGTAGTTGTACGGTACGTCCGGGGAAAGCCCGGCTTCCTCGTCACGGAAAAACTCACCGGCAAGGGTGTGTGCATCGTATTCCGGATGTCCGGTGACGAAAGCAATCCGCTTGTCTTTGCTGGCAAACAGGTAAGCGTCTCCGTCTTCCGTTTCCGCCAATATTTCGAGGTCTGTGTAATCACGGATCAACGCCGCAGGGAAATCGGCGTAGCGGGAATGCGGGGCCAGGAACGAGTCATCAAAACCCCGAGTCAGCAAGGCATGCGGGTGCAGAATGTGATGTTCATATACGCCAGAGAGCTTATCAGAGCGGGTTTGTTTGGGAATGCCATACAAAATATTCAGTGCGGCCTGAACGGCCCAACAGACGAACAGCGTTGAAGTAACGTGATCTTTTGCCCACTCGAGTACCTGTTTTATCTGCGGCCAGTAGGCGACATCGTTGAATTCGACCAGACCCAGCGGGGCGCCAGTGACAATCAGACCATCGTAATTGTCATCACAAATGTCTTCGAAATTGCAGTAGAAATTATTGAGGTGCTCGACCGGTGTATTACGGGATTCACGTGCATCAATGCGTAGCAGCTGGACATCTACCTGTAGCGGTGAGTTCGACAGCAGACGAAGAAACTGGTTTTCCGTCTCGATCTTTTTCGGCATCAGATTAAGGATCAGCACCTTCAGCGGGCGAATTTCCTGGTTGGTGGCACGCGATGCCGTCATCACAAAGACGTTCTCATCACGCAAGAAATTGACGGCCGGTAGCTCGTCCAGCACCCGAATCGGCATAACCTTATTACCTCACAGCATACGTTTACACGTTTAGACATCCAGATAGCTGAAGATAACCAGGAATAAGTGAAATGTCGAGTCCGCATGTGAAAGGTGAGAAAGTTTCATGGCTGCTACGGCCCGTAGGATCGGCCGTTGAAGGAAGAATAGGCAATAAAATGATGGGTTTTGTGCCAGAAAGGCTTGTGGATAACGCTGTGGACAGGCTGCGCATAAACGCAAAAAACCCCGGCCTTTCGGTCGGGGTTTCTTACTTGTTTGATGCCTGGCAGTTCCCTACTCTCGCATGGGAGACCCCACACTACCATCGGCGCTACGGCGTTTCACTTCTGAGTTCGGCATGGGGTCAGGTGGGACCACCGCGCTGTTGCCGCCAGGCAAATTCTGTTTACCAACACACCCTTCAGGGTCTGTCAGTTAATCTGTTTCAAGCTGAATATCGTGTCTCTCACGCCAAAACATCTTCGGCGTTGTAAGGTTAAGCCTCACGGTTCATTAGTACTGGTTAGCTCAACGTATCGCTACGCTTACACACCCAGCCTATCAACGTCGTAGTCTTCAACGTTCCTTCAGGACTCTCAAGGAGTCAGGAGAACTCATCTCGGGGCAAGTTTCGTGCTTAGATGCTTTCAGCACTTATCTTTTCCGCATTTAGCTACCGGGCAATGCCATTGGCATGACAACCCGAACACCAGTGATGCGTCCACTCCGGTCCTCTCGTACTAGGAGCAGCCCCCTCAATTCTCCAGCGCCCACGGCAGATAGGGACCGAACTGTCTCACGACGTTCTAAACCCAGCTCGCGTACCACTTTAAATGGCGAACAGCCATACCCTTGGGACCTACTTCAGCCCCAGGATGTGATGAGCCGACATCGAGGTGCCAAACACCGCCGTCGATATGAACTCTTGGGCGGTATCAGCCTGTTATCCCCGGAGTACCTTTTATCCGTTGAGCGATGGCCCTTCCATTCAGAACCACCGGATCACTATGACCTGCTTTCGCACCTGCTCGAGCCGTCACTCTCGCAGTCAAGCTAGCTTATGCCATTGCACTAACCTCCTGATGTCCGACCAGGATTAGCTAACCTTCGTGCTCCTCCGTTACTCTTTGGGAGGAGACCGCCCCAGTCAAACTACCCACCAGACACTGTCCGCAACCCGGATTACGGGTCTACGTTAGAACATCAAACATTAAAGGGTGGTATTTCAAGGTTGGCTCCACAAGAACTGGCGTCCTCGCTTCAAAGCCTCCCACCTATCCTACACATCAAGGCTCAATGTTCAGTGTCAAGCTATAGTAAAGGTTCACGGGGTCTTTCCGTCTTGCCGCGGGTACACTGCATCTTCACAGCGAGTTCAATTTCACTGAGTCTCGGGTGGAGACAGCCTGGCCATCATTACGCCATTCGTGCAGGTCGGAACTTACCCGACAAGGAATTTCGCTACCTTAGGACCGTTATAGTTACGGCCGCCGTTTACCGGGGCTTCGATCAAGAGCTTCTCCCTAAGGATAACCCCATCAATTAACCTTCCGGCACCGGGCAGGCGTCACACCGTATACGTCCACTTTCGTGTTTGCACAGTGCTGTGTTTTTAATAAACAGTTGCAGCCAGCTGGTATCTTCGACTGATTTCAGCTCCATCCGCAGGGACTTCACCTACACATCAGCGTGCCTTCTCCCGAAGTTACGGCACCATTTTGCCTAGTTCCTTCACCCGAGTTCTCTCAAGCGCCTTGGTATTCTCTACCTGACCACCTGTGTCGGTTTGGGGTACGATTTCGTGTTACCTGATGCTTAGAGGCTTTTCCTGGAAGCAGGGCATCTGTTACTTCAGTACCGTAGTACCTCGTCATCACACCTCAGCGTTAGATAAGAGTCCGGATTTACCTAAACTCTCCGCCTACATGCTTAAACCGGGACAACCGTCGCCCGGATAACATAGCCTTCTCCGTCCCCCTTCGCAGTAACACCAAGTACAGGAATATTAACCTGTTTCCCATCGACTACGCCTTTCGGCCTCGCCTTAGGGGTCGACTCACCCTGCCCCGATTAACGTTGGACAGGAACCCTTGGTCTTCCGGCGAGCGGGCTTTTCACCCGCTTTATCGTTACTTATGTCAGCATTCGCACTTCTGATACCTCCAGCTACCCTCACAGGCCACCTTCAACGGCTTACAGAACGCTCCCCTACCCAACAACACATAGTGTCGCTGCCGCAGCTTCGGTGCATAGTTTAGCCCCGTTACATCTTCCGCGCAGGCCGACTCGACCAGTGAGCTATTACGCTTTCTTTAAATGATGGCTGCTTCTAAGCCAACATCCTGGCTGTCTGAGCCTTCCCACATCGTTTCCCACTTAACTATGACTTTGGGACCTTAGCTGGCGGTCTGGGTTGTTTCCCTCTTCACGACGGACGTTAGCACCCGCCGTGTGTCTCCCGTGATAACATTCTTCGGTATTCGTAGTTTGCATCGGGTTGGTAAGTCGGGATGACCCCTAGCCGAAACAGTGCTCTACCCCGAAGATGAGTTCACGAGGCGCTACCTAAATAGCTTTCGGGGAGAACCAGCTATCTCCCGGTTTGATTGGCCTTTCACCCCAGCCACAAGTCATCCGCTAATTTTTCAACATTAGTCGGTTCGGTCCTCCAGTTAGTGTTACCCAACCTTCAACCTGCCCATGGCTAGATCACCGGGTTTCGGGTCTATACCCTGCAACTTAACGCCCAGTTAAGACTCGGTTTCCCTTCGGCTCCCTATTCGGTTAACCTTGCTACAGAATATAAGTCGCTGACCCATTATACAAAAGGTACGCAGTCACCTAACAAGTAGGCTCCCACTGCTTGTACGTACACGGTTTCAGGTTCTTTTTCACTCCCCTCGCCGGGGTTCTTTTCGCCTTTCCCTCACGGTACTGGTTCACTATCGGTCAGTCAGGAGTATTTAGCCTTGGAGGATGGTCCCCCATATTCAGACAGGATACCACGTGTCCCGCCCTACTCTTCGAGTTCACAACGCGTGCATTTTCATGTACGGGGCTATCACCCTGTATCGCCGGACTTTCCAGACCGTTCCATTAACACGCGCGCTGATTCAGACTCTGGGCTCCTCCCCGTTCGCTCGCCGCTACTGGGGAATCTCGGTTGATTTCTTTTCCTCGGGGTACTTAGATGTTTCAGTTCCCCGGTTCGCCTCATTAAGCTATGTATTCACTTAATGATAGTGTGTCGAAACACACTGGGTTTCCCCATTCGGGTATCGCCGGGTCAAAGGTTCATATCACCTCGCCGACGCTTATCGCAGATTAGCACGCCCTTCATCGCCTCTGACTGCCAGGGCATCCACCGTGTACGCTTAGTCGCTTAACCTCACAACCCGAAGATGTTTCTTTCGATTCATCATCGACTTGCAATAATTTGAGAGACTCGAACACACCGTATTTTCCTTTCTTATTACGGAGAAAGGAAACAGTGTGTCGTTTCAATTTTCAGCTTGATCCAGATTTTTAAAGAGCAAATATCTCAAACATGACTCACCGCTTACGCAGTAAAATCAGTTTTGAGATAGGGAGGCCGGCGACTTTCACTCACAAACCAGCAAGTGGCGTCCCCTAGGGGATTCGAACCCCTGTTACCGCCGTGAAAGGGCGGTGTCCTGGCCTCTAGACGAAGGGGACACTGAAGTCTCAATCGCAAGACGCCTTGCTTCTCTACATCTATCAGACAATCTGTGTGGACACTACAAAGGCAGGTTCTTTAAGGTAAGGAGGTGATCCAACCGCAGGTTCCCCTACGGTTACCTTGTTACGACTTCACCCCAGTCATGAATCACAAAGTGGTAAGCGCCCTCCCGAAGGTTAAGCTACCTACTTCTTTTGCAACCCACTCCCATGGTGTGACGGGCGGTGTGTACAAGGCCCGGGAACGTATTCACCGTAGCATTCTGATCTACGATTACTAGCGATTCCGACTTCATGGAGTCGAGTTGCAGACTCCAATCCGGACTACGACGCACTTTATGAGGTCCGCTTGCTCTCGCGAGGTCGCTTCTCTTTGTATGCGCCATTGTAGCACGTGTGTAGCCCTACTCGTAAGGGCCATGATGACTTGACGTCATCCCCACCTTCCTCCAGTTTATCACTGGCAGTCTCCTTTGAGTTCCCGGCCGAACCGCTGGCAACAAAGGATAAGGGTTGCGCTCGTTGCGGGACTTAACCCAACATTTCACAACACGAGCTGACGACAGCCATGCAGCACCTGTCTCAGAGTTCCCGAAGGCACCAAAGCATCTCTGCTAAGTTCTCTGGATGTCAAGAGTAGGTAAGGTTCTTCGCGTTGCATCGAATTAAACCACATGCTCCACCGCTTGTGCGGGCCCCCGTCAATTCATTTGAGTTTTAACCTTGCGGCCGTACTCCCCAGGCGGTCGACTTAACGCGTTAGCTCCGGAAGCCACGCCTCAAGGGCACAACCTCCAAGTCGACATCGTTTACGGCGTGGACTACCAGGGTATCTAATCCTGTTTGCTCCCCACGCTTTCGCACCTGAGCGTCAGTCTTTGTCCAGGGGGCCGCCTTCGCCACCGGTATTCCTCCAGATCTCTACGCATTTCACCGCTACACCTGGAATTCTACCCCCCTCTACAAGACTCTAGCCTGCCAGTTTCGAATGCAGTTCCCAGGTTGAGCCCGGGGATTTCACATCCGACTTGACAGACCGCCTGCGTGCGCTTTACGCCCAGTAATTCCGATTAACGCTTGCACCCTCCGTATTACCGCGGCTGCTGGCACGGAGTTAGCCGGTGCTTCTTCTGCGAGTAACGTCAATCGTTGCGGTTATTAACCACAACGCCTTCCTCCTCGCTGAAAGTACTTTACAACCCGAAGGCCTTCTTCATACACGCGGCATGGCTGCATCAGGCTTGCGCCCATTGTGCAATATTCCCCACTGCTGCCTCCCGTAGGAGTCTGGACCGTGTCTCAGTTCCAGTGTGGCTGGTCATCCTCTCAGACCAGCTAGGGATCGTCGCCTAGGTGAGCCATTACCCCACCTACTAGCTAATCCCATCTGGGCACATCCGATGGCAAGAGGCCCGAAGGTCCCCCTCTTTGGTCCGAAGACGTTATGCGGTATTAGCTACCGTTTCCAGTAGTTATCCCCCTCCATCGGGCAGTTTCCCAGACATTACTCACCCGTCCGCCGCTCGTCACCCAGAGAGCAAGCTCTCCTGTGTTACCGCTCGACTTGCATGTGTTAGGCCTGCCGCCAGCGTTCAATCTGAGCCATGATCAAACTCTTCAATTTAAGTTTGATGCTCATGAATTAAACTTCGTAATGAATTACGTATGTTCACTCATAAGACTTGGTATTCTATTTAGCGTCTTTCGACGTTTAAGAATCCATGTCACTTTGAGTGCCCACACAGATTGTCTGATAAATTGTTAAAGAGCAGTAAGTTACGCGCTTTCGCTTGCTAACTCGAGGTGGCGTATATTACGCTTTCCTCTTTCAGAGTCAACCCTTAATTTCAGGATTTTTAACTCTCATCGCCGCCGGTACACTGTGAAGTTGTTCACATGTTCCGTGTCGATGGAGGCGCATTATAGGGAGTTCTGATGGCACCGCAATACCTAAATGACAGAAAAATGACTGACTGCTGCATTCCACAGCAAAACCCCGCCTTATACCCTTTTACACACAGACTTATCCACAAACGTGAGAAAACCCAAAAAATCACGAGCGATGCGCAAACGTTTTCGTTACAATGCCCGCGCTAAAACAAGGATGCCCCGTGAGGGGCGTTAGCTGAGTTTTTCGGTAAAAATTCAGCTAACGCTCTCTGTAATCGTCAAATCCAGGGGATTTACCATGCAACAACGTCGTCCAGTCCGCCGCGCTTTACTCAGCGTTTCTGATAAAGCCGGTATCGTCGAATTCGCACAGGCACTTTCCGCACGCGGTGTGGAGCTGCTGTCTACTGGCGGTACCGCTCGCCTGTTAGCAGAAGAAGGCTTGCCGGTTACCGAAGTTTCCGATTACACCGGTTTCCCTGAAATGATGGACGGACGCGTTAAGACGCTGCACCCGAAAGTACACGGTGGGATCCTCGGCCGCCGTGGTCAGGATGATGCCATTATGGAAACACACGGGATCGCGCCGATCGATATGGTTGTCGTTAACCTTTACCCGTTCGCCCAGACCGTCGCCCGCGAAGGCTGCTCCCTGGAAGATGCGGTCGAGAATATCGATATTGGTGGCCCGACGATGGTTCGCTCCGCCGCCAAGAACCATAAAGATGTGGCAATCGTAGTAAAGAGCAGCGACTACGCTTCTATTATTAGTGAGATGGATGCTCAAGAAGGATCCCTCTCTCTCGAAACTCGTTTCGATCTCGCCATTAAAGCCTTCGAGCACACCGCAGCCTACGACAGCATGATTGCCAACTACTTCGGCAGCCTGGTCCCGGCCTATCACGGTGAAACCAAACAACCCGCCGGTCGCTTCCCACGTACCCTGAACCTGAACTTCATTAAGAAGCAGGATATGCGCTACGGTGAAAACAGCCACCAGCAAGCAGCCTTCTATATAGAAGAAGAAATAAAGGAAGCGTCTGTCGCCACCGCACAACAGGTACAGGGCAAAGCGCTCTCGTATAACAACATTGCCGATACCGATGCCGCCCTGGAATGTGTGAAGGAATTCAGCGAACCGGCCTGCGTGATCGTCAAGCACGCCAACCCATGTGGTGTGGCGGTTAGCGGCTCCATTCTGGATGCCTACGATCGCGCCTACAAAACCGACCCGACCTCAGCATTCGGCGGCATTATTGCCTTTAACCGCGAACTGGATGCCGAAACGGCACAAGCCATCATCTCCCGCCAGTTCGTGGAAGTGATCATTGCCCCATCTGCATCTGAAGAAGCACTGAAAATCACCGCGGCGAAACAGAATGTCCGCGTGCTGACCTGCGGTCAGTGGGATACCCGCCTTGCCGGTCTCGATTTCAAACGTGTTAACGGCGGCCTTCTGGTTCAGGACCGCGATTTGGGGATGGTGACTGCCGGTGAACTGCGCGTGGTCAGCCAACGCCAGCCGAGCGAGCAGGAACTGCGTGACGCGCTGTTCTGCTGGAAGGTGGCTAAGTTCGTAAAATCCAACGCCATCGTTTATGCGAAAGAGAACATGACCATTGGTATAGGTGCCGGTCAGATGAGCCGCGTGTACTCCGCGAAGATTGCCGGGATTAAAGCGGCCGACGAAGGCCTGGAAGTCAAAGGCTCCGCGATGGCGTCCGATGCCTTCTTCCCGTTCCGCGATGGTATTGATGCCGCGGCATCCGTGGGCGTGACCTGCGTTATCCAGCCTGGCGGTTCCATTCGTGATGAAGAAGTCATTGCTGCGGCTGATGAACACGGCATTGCGATGATCTTCACTGACATGCGCCACTTCCGCCATTAATTCCCGGAGCAGACGATGAAAGTTTTAGTGATTGGTAACGGCGGGCGCGAGCACGCGCTGGCGTGGAAAGCGGCACAGTCGCCGCTGGTTGAAACCGTATTCGTAGCACCTGGCAATGCGGGCACCGCACTTGAGCCGACGCTGCAAAACGTGGCGATTAGCGCCACGGATATTCCTGCGCTGCTGGACTTCGCCCTGAGTGAACAGATTGGCCTGACTATCGTTGGTCCGGAAACGCCGCTGGTGCTGGGCGTGGTTGATGCGTTCCGCAATGCGGGCCTGACCATTTTCGGCCCAATGCAAGCTGCGGCCCAGTTGGAAGGCTCCAAAGCATTCACCAAAGATTTCCTGGCGCGCCATAAGATCCCCACGGCTGAATACCAGAATTTTACTGAGATTGAACCTGCGCTGGTTTATCTGCGCGAGAAAGGCGCGCCGATCGTCATCAAAGCCGACGGCCTGGCCGCGGGTAAAGGCGTTATTGTTGCAATGACGCAGGAAGAAGCCGAAGCTGCGGTCCATGACATGCTGGCAGGCAATGCGTTTGGCGATGCGGGTCACCGGATCGTCATCGAAGAGTTCCTCGATGGTGAAGAAGCCAGCTTTATCGTGATGGTTGATGGCGAGAATGTTCTGCCAATGGCTACCAGCCAGGATCATAAACGCGTAGGCGATGGTGATACCGGACCCAATACCGGCGGCATGGGCGCGTATTCCCCGGCGCCAGTGGTGACCGACGACGTTCATCAGCGCACCATGGATCGCGTTATCTGGCCAACCGTGCGCGGCATGGCGGCGGAAGGCAACATCTATACCGGTTTCCTGTATGCCGGGCTGATGATTGATAAAGAAGGCAATCCAAAGGTTATCGAATTCAACTGCCGTTTCGGCGACCCGGAAACACAGCCTATTATGCTGCGCCTGCAGTCTGATCTGGTTGAACTGTGCCTCGCGGCCTGTGCGGGCAAATTGGATGAGAAAACCTCCCGCTGGGATCCACGCGCTTCGCTGGGAGTGGTGATGGCCGCGGGCGGATATCCTGGCAACTATCGCAACGGCGACGAAATCCACGGTCTGCCGCTGGAAGAAGTTGAAGGCGGGAAAGTGTTCCAGGCGGGAACCCAGCTTTCGAATGACGATCGCGTGCTGACCAACGGCGGTCGTGTCCTTTGCGTCACGGCGCTGGGTGAAACCGTCGCTGACGCGCAAAAACGTGCGCACCAGTTAATGCAGGATATTCACTGGGAAGGCTGCTTCAGCCGGAAAGATATTGGATACCGCGCGATTGCGCGTGAGCAAGGCAAGTAATTCAGATCATTCGCCCTTTCCCGCGTGGAGAGGGCAACTCTTCTTAGAAACTCTTTTCCTTCGGTTGCCAGGTGCAGAAATCTTCATTTGCCACCAGCAACAGCTGCGAACCTTCCGGCGCTTCTAACCACGCCACGCTCACTTCCACCGAGGAATGACTCTGACGTCGTTCGATGTGGCTTATTGCCAGCGCTTCTAAATCAGGCTTTATCGTCTGCCCTTCGCAGGTCGTCACGGTGTGATTTGCATGCCAGCGTCCCTGACGCAGTACCACCCGGCCCTGACGCAGCGCATCGCTGGTCTGGCGGATTTGCTGCGCCTGGTAGCGATACAACGCTATCTGGTCGTTTGAAAGCTGCTGCTTCTGCCCGTCGACTTCACGCTGCATAAAGCTCAGGTCGCCGTGGTCATCAAAACGCACGCGAATGTGTTCCGGCGGCTTACCGTAGATATTCAGTTCAATCAGAGAGAGCGTATCGCCCTGCCAGCGGTATTCGCTGGTTGAGGTGTTCCCACTGCGCCACGGACTGAATGTCGCGAGCATATGGGTTTCATTGTCGGAATCTTTACGCCAGATGCGCACTGCGCCCTGGTTGTCTGCATAACCGCTGGCTGTAAATGGCGGCAGAGACGAATTGTGACTGCAGGCAGACAGCAGCAACGCGCCAGCCAGCGTCAGCGAGCGACGCCAGATGGACAAAAGGGGCGAAACCGCCCCTTCGTTTAAACTGTTCACCGGCACGCGGTCTTACTTAACTGCGTCTTTCAGTGCTTTACCAGAAACAAATGCCGGCACGTTAGCTGCGGCAATTTTGATTTCTTTACCGGTCTGCGGGTTGCGGCCAGTACGCTCAGCGCGGTGGTTCACTTTGAAGGTACCGAAACCAACCAGTTGTACAGCATCACCTTCTTTCAGAGACTCAGTAATTGCAGCCAGAGTAGATTCCAGGGCAGATTTTGCCTGTGCTTTTGACAGGTCAGCCTTGTCCGCAATTACATCAATCAGTTGAGTCTTGTTCATATGTTATCCTTACAATGTGTTTATCGCTTGCTAAGCATCGAGTGCGACGGAAATGCCAAAAAAGCACTCTCCTGCATACACGCACCGATAGCCACTTTTTTTCGCCTTCCAAATGTAGACCAGACGGGGGGCAGATGTGAAGCCTTCAGGCACGACAATTCGGACTGAATGTCACGTTTTGTGGCTTCATTGATTAAAATTTATCCCGATATTACTCTCGCCAGCCTCACGGAGGTCTGCGCGCAGCCCTTTTATCAGTTCAAGATCGCGTTCTTCGCACTCTGCCAGAAGTCTGAAAATTTCCCACTGGATGTCCCATTCCTGCTCAACTGCTGGGTTTTCTTTCAGCTCTTCATCCGTCATTTCGCGACCGGCCTGGGTCATTTCAAGCATCGCAACGGTTGTGATAGAAGACTTGCTGACTTCAATGGCGTGCTCGAGGGTTTCACCACTCAGACGCGAGTGCACCAATTCACTCAACGCCACGCAGGCATCGATCGCCGGGTAGACGCCGTACATGTCGAAATCATCCGCAACCGGGATCGCCTCTTCCAGCTTTTCGAGTTGGCTGTCGAAGTTTACCTTGGCGTCCTTCACGGTCAGGGTTTCCCAGATAAGATCGAGAATACGACGATAAATCTGCCCATCGGTAAATTCAGTCTGCTGACAGAACATGGCGTAATTCGGATACATGCGCTCGCACAGGCAAGCCATAAAGGTCACATGCTGCCAGCTTTCCAGCTTCTCAAGGCGCAGATGAATTGGGTTTTGTAACATGATGAGCTCTCGAATGCGTTAATTAGCGGCAGTTTACCTGAATCAGGGCTGAATTGCTTGCCAACGCAGGAAGGCAGGCCGTCCGGAGGCAACCGCATCGGCCCAACGGGTAGGTTCCGGTAAACGATAGCCCTGTGTGCAGCGCTGAACCCACGCCAGAGCGCTGTCCTGGCTGACGCGATGCCCGGTGGCGATAAACAGCGGATTGCAGCGCGCTTTGCTGCGCCAGACCCAACCCAGTTGTTCTTGTTTATCCATCAGCGGTGCCAGTGCGCCCGGTTCGGCAGACAACGGTTCAAACTTACCGCACAAGCGTTTTTTCGCCACGCCGATCGTCGGCACGTCCACCAGCAAACCAAAGTGGCTGGCGACACCCAAACGCCGCGGATGGGAAATGCCGTGGCCATCGACAAACAGTAGGTCAGGTTTACGGGAAAGTTGCTCCCACGCCGCCAGCAGCGCGGGATATTCACGGAATGACAGGAAGCCGGGGATGTAAGGCATGGTGGTAGGAATACGCGCTATCTGGTATTCCACCAATTCGAGGCCCGGATAGGTTAGCAGGACGATGGCCGCGCGGGTTATCTCGCCGCCCTGCTCGAAACCGACATCGGCCCCGCCGATGAGCCTCGGAGGATCATCAGCAAAACGATCCTCGCGAATCACGGAAGACGCTAACGCCCGCTGTTGCTCTCGAAGATCTGCCAGATCCATGCTGCGCCCTTAGCGGTGATACTGCGGCGACAGGCGATGCACGGCGTCTACGAATGCACCCGCGTGTTCCGGGGGTACATCCTGATGGATACCGTGACCCAAGTTAAATACGTGGCCTTCGCCCTCGCCGAATCCAGCCAGGATGGTCGCCACTTCTTCTTCGATGCGTGCCGGCTGTGCGTACAGCATCGACGGGTCCATGTTGCCTTGCAGCGCCACTTTATGTCCCACGCGGCGACGCGCATCGGCAATATCAGTGGTCCAGTCGAGGCCCAGCGCATCGCAGCCGGTTTCCGCCATCGCTTCCAACCACTGCCCGCCGCCTTTGGTAAACAGCGTTACCGGCACGCGACGGCCTTCGTTTTCACGCAGCAGGCCATCAATAATTTTGTGCATGTAGTAGAGGGAGAACTGCTGATAATCACGCCCGGTCAGCACGCCGCCCCAGGTATCGAAAATCATCACCGATTGCGCCCCGGCTTTGATTTGCGCGTTCAGATACAGCGTGACGCTTTTCGCCAGCTTATCGAGCAGCAAATGCAGCGCCTGCGGATCGGCGTACATCATCTTCTTAATGACGGTAAACGCTTTACTGCTACCGCCTTCAATCATGTAAGTGGCCAGCGTCCACGGGCTGCCGGAGAAACCAATCAGCGGCACTTCGCCCTTCAGTTCACGGCGAATGGTACGCACCGCGTTCATCACATAGCCCAGTTCCTGTTCTGGATCCGGCACCGGCAATTTTTCGATATCAGCTTTGGTTTTCAGCGGGGAGGTAAAACGCGGGCCTTCACCGGTTTCAAAGTACAGGCCCAGCCCCATCGCATCAGGAATGGTCAGAATGTCCGAGAAGAGGATCGCCGCGTCCAGCGGGAAACGGCGCAGTGGCTGCAACGTCACTTCGCAGGCCAGCTCCGCGTTCTTGCACAGCGACATAAAATCGCCCGCTTCGGCACGCGTGGCTTTGTACTCCGGCAAATAGCGACCCGCTTGTCTCATCATCCAGACAGGGGTGATATCAACAGGCTGGCGCATCAGCGCACGCAGATAACGATCGTTCTTCAGTTCGGTCATGTTTGCAGTTCCTTTATGCGTCATGCGGGAAGTGTACCATCACTCATAGTCTGCCCGACACATCGCCACCGTATCTTCAATCAAACGACGCGCCACGGTGCCCGGCGGGGGCAGTAGCGGCAGGTTGTCATAGCGATACCAGTTGGCTTCAATCAACTCTTTTGGGTCGATAACGATATCGCCGCTGTCGTAATCAGCCATAAAGGCCGTCATCAGCGACTGCGGGAACGGCCACGGCTGGGAGGTCACATAGCGAAGATTTTTAACGCGAATGCTGCTCTCCTCCATCACTTCGCGCGCCACGGCCTGTTCGAGAGTTTCCCCAACTTCGACAAACCCAGCCAGCACCGTGTGCACGCCGTTGCGATGGCGCGTGTGCTGCGCCAGTAAAATAGAATCATCGCGGCGGATAGCCACAATAATGCACGGCGCAATTTGCGGGTAATAACGCTCGCGGCAGTGGCTGCACAGCATCGCCCATTCGGTTTTACTCGGGTGCATGGTGTGCCCGCAGTATCCGCAGAATTTATGGGAACGATAAAATTCCGTCAGCTGAACGCCACGCCCGGCAAGCTGGAACAAACCCACATCCTGATCCAGAACCTGTCTCACCGTGCCCATATCCTGGCGTCGCGCCTGCTGAATCAGCCACACGGGTTCGCCCTGCCATTCCCCGATCGACATCGCATTCAGACCGACAAGACCTAACTTCTCCGCTTCGCCATACGGCAACTCGCCGTCAGGCAGCCATAATTTCTGTTCGTGACTGACTATCCACCAGCCGCGATCTAATTTTTCAATTATACGATCCATATCTATTGCACTACCTTCGCTTCACTGGCACTTTGTTAACAGTGCTTTTACATTTTTGGGTAAGCCGGTTTTGCTCTTTCACATGCGGAGTCCATCATGCTAAACCAGTTAGAAAGCCTGACAGAGCGCGTCGGCGGCAGCCACCAACTTGTCGATCAATGGCTCCAGGTGCGTAAACAATTGCTCGTCGCCTATTACAATCTGGTTGGCATTAAGCCTGGCAAAGGATCGTATATGCGTCTGAACGAGAAAGCACTGGACGATTTTTGTCAGCGCCTGGTGGATTACCTTTCCGCCGGCCATTTCAGTATTTATGAACGCATTGTCGGCGAATTGGAAGGTGAAAACCCACTTTTGGCGGCAACAAAACTCTATCCGCAGCTCGAAGGCAACACCGAGCAAATCATGAGTCTCTACGATTCCAGTCTTGAAACCGCCATCGATGACGATAACTGCATGGAGTTTCAACAGGCGTTATCCGGACTCGGCGAAGCCCTCGCCGCCCGCTTTGGGCTGGAAGACAGCCTGATTGCGCTGGCACTGGATAACAAGCTAAACGGCAGCGCGAACGATGAAAATCAGATTGCGCGTCCGGCTTGAGTTCTTAAGCGTTAACGAGTAATTTACATTCTTCACCTCGCCGCTGGCGGGGTTTATCTTGTCGGAGTGCCCATTTGGGCTGAGACCGTTAATTCGGGATCCGCGGAACCTGATCAGGTTAGTACCTGCGAAGGGAACAAGAGTCACACATTTTTACGTCGCCTACTGGGCGCGTACTCTCTTAGTTCATCCGTCGTCTGACAAGCCATTTCCTCAATAAACTGGAATGCGCTATGTCTACTACCAAACTCTCCCGCCGCGAACAGCGTGCACACGCCCAACACTTTATCGATACGCTCGAAGGTACGGCTTTCCCCAACTCGAAACGGATTTATCTCCACGGTTCTCGCGATGATATTCGCGTGCCGATGCGTGAAATCCAGCTCAGCCCAACGCTTCTGGGCGGCGCCAAAGACAACCCTCAGTTCGAACAAAACGAAGCCGTGCCGGTGTATGACACCTCCGGCCCGTATGGCGATCCGGATATTGCGATCAACGTGCAGCAGGGCCTGGCCAAAGTACGCCAACCGTGGATTGACGCGCGCCATGACAGCGAACCGCTGGATGAACGCAGCTCAGCTTACACCAAGCAACGTCTGGCCGATGACGGTCTCGACGAACTGCGCTTCACCGGCCTGCTGACGCCGAAACGCGCCGTCGCGGGCAAATGCGTAACGCAGCTGCACTACGCCCGTCAGGGCATCGTCACCCCTGAAATGGAGTTCATCGCTATCCGCGAAAACATGGGCCGCGAGCGCATTCGCGGCGAAGTGTTACGCCACCAGCATCCGGGTGAAGGTTTTGGCGCGCGTCTGCCGGAAAATATCACCCCTGAATTTGTGCGTGATGAAGTCGCCGCCGGACGCGCCATCATTCCAGCCAACATCAATCACCCGGAATCTGAACCGATGATCATTGGCCGCAATTTCCTGGTGAAGGTTAACGCCAATATCGGCAACTCGGCGGTCACGTCGTCCATCGAAGAAGAAGTGGAAAAACTGGTGTGGTCAACGCGCTGGGGCGCAGACACGGTGATGGATTTATCTACCGGGCGCTACATCCACGAAACCCGTGAGTGGATCCTGCGTAACAGCCCGGTACCGATTGGCACAGTGCCGATTTATCAGGCGCTGGAGAAGGTGAACGGCATTGCCGAAGACCTGACATGGGAGGCGTTCCGCGACACCCTTCTCGAACAGGCGGAACAAGGGGTGGATTACTTCACCATTCACGCGGGTGTGCTGCTGCGCTATGTACCGATGACCGCCAAACGCCTGACCGGCATCGTTTCCCGCGGCGGCTCGATCATGGCGAAATGGTGTCTGTCGCACCATCAGGAAAACTTCCTGTATCAGCATTTCCGCGAGATTTGCGAAATCTGTGCCGCGTACGATGTGTCTCTTTCACTGGGCGACGGCCTGCGTCCGGGCTCCATTCAGGATGCCAACGACGAAGCACAATTTGCCGAACTGCATACCCTTGGCGAACTGACCAAAGTCGCCTGGGAATACGACGTGCAGGTGATGATTGAAGGCCCGGGCCACGTGCCGATGCAGATGATCCGCCGCAACATGACCGAAGAACTGGAACACTGCCACGAAGCGCCGTTCTACACGTTGGGGCCGTTGACCACTGATATCGCACCGGGCTATGACCATTTCACCTCCGGGATTGGCGCGGCGATGATTGGCTGGTTCGGCTGCGCGATGCTGTGCTACGTCACGCCGAAAGAGCACCTTGGCTTACCGAATAAAGACGACGTTAAACAAGGGCTTATCACCTACAAAATTGCCGCCCACGCGGCTGACCTGGCGAAGGGGCATCCGGGCGCGCAAATCCGCGATAACGCCATGTCGAAGGCGCGCTTTGAATTCCGTTGGGAAGATCAATTCAACCTGGCGCTCGATCCGTTCACCGCTCGTGCCTATCACGACGAAACCCTGCCGCAGGAATCCGGCAAGGTAGCGCACTTCTGCTCGATGTGCGGGCCGAAGTTCTGCTCAATGAAAATCTCCCAGGAAGTGCGTGACTACGCGGCGGCGCAGACCATCGAAGTGGGCATGGCGGATATGTCAGAAAACTTCCGCGCCAAAGGTGGTGAAATCTACCTGCGCAAGGAGGAAGCCTGATGATTCAGCCTGATTTCCCTGCGGTGCCGCAGCGCCTGGGCCTGTATCCGGTCGTTGATAGCGTGGAGTGGATTGCGCGTTTGCTGGACGTCGGCGTGCGCACGCTTCAGCTGCGCATCAAAGACAAAACCGATGACGAGGTAGAAGCGGACGTAATTGCCGCGATTGCGCTGGGCCATCGCTATCGTGCCCGGCTGTTTATCAACGATTACTGGCGGCTGGCGGTCAAACATCGCGCTTACGGGGTGCATCTCGGCCAGGAAGATTTGGCCGTTACCGACCTGAATGCTATCCGCGACGCTGGCCTGCGACTCGGCGTGTCGACGCATGATGATATGGAAATTGACGTAGCGCTGGCGGTAAAACCGTCGTACATCGCGCTGGGCCACGTTTTTCCGACGCAAACTAAGCAGATGCCGTCAGCCCCGCAAGGGCTGGCACAACTGGCCGGGCACATCACGCGGTTGAACGATTACCCGACGGTGGCGATTGGCGGCATTAGCCTCGAGCGCGCCCCGTCAGTGCTGGCCACCGGCGTCGGCAGTATTGCGGTTGTCAGCGCTATTACTCAGGCACCGGACTGGCAGTTGGCTACCGCGCAGCTGCTGGAAATGGCGTGAGCTGGCGATGAATGACCACCAGTTTATGCGCTACAGCCGCCAGATCCTGCTCGACGACATCGCGATTGACGGGCAGCAGAAGCTGCTCGCCAGCCGGGTGCTTATTATTGGTCTCGGCGGGCTGGGCTCTCCAGCGGCGCTGTATCTGGCCGGAGCGGGGATCGGTACGCTGGTGCTGGCCGATGACGACCACGTTCATCTCAGTAACTTGCAGCGGCAAACCCTGTTTACCTCGGCGGATATCGACCAACCTAAATCGGAGGCGACTCAACGGCGGCTTTCGCAACTCAACCCGGACATCACGCTAATCGCGCTGAATCAGCGCCTCAACGGGGAGCCACTCCGCCAGCAGGTTCAACAGGCCGATGTGGTACTCGACTGCACCGACACAATGGCGAGTCGCCAGGCGATTAACGCCGCCTGCGTCGCACACGGCACGCCGCTGATCACTGCCAGTGCCGTCGGGTTTGGCGGACAGTTGATGGTCGTTGCCCCGCCGCTGACACATGGCTGTTATCGCTGTGTATGGCCGGATGAACAGGAACCCGAACGTAACTGCCGCACCGCCGGGATTGTCGGTCCGGTTGTCGGCGTGATGGGCACGTTGCAGGCGTTAGAAGCCATCAAACTGTTGAGCGGAATGGAAACGGCGCAGGACGTTCTGCGTCTGTTCGATGCGCGTTCCGGCAACTGGCGATCGCTGACCCGAACGCGCTCAATGGATTGCCCGGTATGCGGAGACGCTGATGCACATTCTCGTTAACGATGAGCGCGTGCAATGTGAAGCCGGGCTGCACGTGGCGGCATTGCTGACAAAGCTCGACCGGGACAAACCCGGCGTTGCGCTGGCGCTCAACCAGCAGATTTTGCCACGTGCCCAATGGGCGGAACATCCGTTGCAGGAAGGCGATGCGCTCCTGCTGTTTCAGGTCATCGCCGGAGGCTGACATGTTACGAATTGCCGATAAAATCTTTGAATCACACCTGTTCACCGGCACCGGAAAATTTGCGTCGTCCGAACTGATGGTCGATGCCATTCGGGCCTCCGGCAGCCAACTGGTCACGCTGGCGATGAAGCGCGTCGACCTGCGGCAGCATAACGATGCCATTCTCCAACCGCTGCTGGATGCTGGCGTTTCACTTTTGCCAAATACGTCCGGAGCCAAAACGGCGGAAGAAGCCGTGTTTGCTGCCCGGCTGGCGCGCGAGGCGCTGGGGACGAACTGGATAAAACTCGAAATTCATCCTGATGCCCGCTGGCTGTTGCCGGATCCAATTGAAACGCTGAAGGCAGCAGAAACGCTGGTGAAAGAAGGGTTTGTGGTCCTGCCTTACTGCGGTGCCGATCCGGTCTTGTGCAAACGGCTCGAAGACGTCGGCTGCGCGGCGGTGATGCCGCTGGGCGCGCCGATTGGTTCGAATCAGGGGCTGGAAACCCGGGCGATGCTAGAAATCATCATTGCGCAGGCCACGGTTCCGGTGGTTGTGGATGCGGGGATTGGCGTGCCGAGCCATGCCGCACAGGCGCTGGAAATGGGGGCCGATGCGGTGCTGGTCAATACGGCGATTGCGGTGGCCGATTTCCCTGTTCAGATGGCCACCGCCTTCCGCTTTGCGGTAGAAGCCGGCGTGCTGGCTCGTGAGGCCGGACCGGGTGCGAAAAACCGGCAGGCTCAGGCCACCAGCCCATTGACCGGTTTTCTGGAGGCGTTGTGATGACGACCTTCACTGAACGCTGGCGGCAGCTTGACTGGGATGACATCCGGCTGAAAATTCACAGTAAAACGGCGGCGGACGTGGAGCGCGCCCTCGCTGCCCGTCAGCTCACCCGGGACCATTTTATGGCCCTGCTCTCCCCTGCGGCCGATGCGTATCTGGAACCGCTGGCCCAGCGGGCGCAGCAGCTAACCCGCCAGCGTTTTGGCAATACCGTCAGCTTCTATGTTCCGCTGTATCTGTCGAATCTGTGTGCCAACGATTGCACCTACTGCGGCTTTTCAATGAGCAACCGCATCAAGCGCAAGACGCTGGATTCGCATGAAATTAGCCGAGAATGCGAGGCAATCCGCGCGATGGGTTTTGAACATCTGTTATTGGTTACCGGCGAGCATCAGACCAAAGTGGGCATGGATTATTTTCGTCGCCATCTGCCGGATATTCGCCGTCGGTTTTCGTCAATGCAGATGGAGGTTCAGCCCCTGTCGCAGGCCGAATATGCCGAACTGAAAACGCTCGGACTCGATGGCGTGATGGTCTATCAGGAAACGTATCACGAGGCGATGTATGCGCAGCATCATCTGAAAGGCAACAAACAGGATTTCATCTGGCGACTGGAAACGCCCGATCGGTTGGGCAAAGCGGGGATTGATAAAATCGGTCTTGGGGCGCTGATTGGGCTGTCGGACAGCTGGCGCGTGGATTGCTATATGGTGGCGGAACATCTGCTTTGGCTGCAGAAGCATTACTGGCAGAGCCGTTATTCCATCTCGTTTCCCCGTTTGCGGCCGTGCGCCGGAGGCGTTGAACCTGCGTCAATAATGGATGAACGTCAGCTGGTACAAACCATTAGCGCATTTCGCCTGTTGTCGCCGGACAGTGAGCTGTCGCTGTCGACCCGTGAATCACCGGCGTTTCGCGATCGGGTGATCCCCATTGCCATCAATAACGTTAGCGCGTTTTCCAAAACGCAGCCCGGCGGCTATGCCGACAATCATCCTGAGCTGGAGCAGTTCGCGCCGCATGACGGGCGTCGGCCGGAAGAGGTCGCCCAGGCGTTAATCGCCCACGGTTTACAGCCGGTCTGGAAAGACTGGGACAGTTGGCTGGGGCGCTCCTCGCAATAATCTGACAACGCTTGTCGTGTGGTAAAGATGTTCCTGAAGCCGCCTCGCAAAGCGTTTAATTGGGTGTTGCCGGAGAATCTGGCGCACCCTACGCTGCTCAGGTCAGCATGGATTGTTGACCAGGGCGGTGGTTCCTTCCTCTCCCGCCCTGCCCTCATCACCTGATGTCGCGTATAATTCATCATATGAATGTATTACTGACGGGTCCGCCGCAATACACCTCTCACATCGTATACTTTTGCTATTCGACTAATGGAATGCGCCGCGTGATATGAAAATCCATAGCAGACAACTCTCCTTCACTCGCCCCATACTGGTTAGCTTTGCCGGACTTTTGATCGGTTTTATTTTTATCGTGGTCTCAGTGATCCTCAACCAACGCAACGATATCGTTGAGGATTATCACCAGATTAACCGTAACTTCATCCATAACCTGGCGGTGAATTACACTGCATCGATCCTTCCGGAAAATGATCACATCCTCGACAGAGCGTCCCGCTTCTATGCTCACAACGATGAACTCAACAAAGCGGTAAATCTTGACCGCGTGCACGGGCAGGAGCGGCTAATGCAGCTCCTGGTGCTGATGCCGAGAGTGTCATCTATTTCGATTGCTGACGAAGAGGGTCACTATCTTCGCGCGCCGCAGGCGCTCATTACGGGGGATAAAAGTAATTTTGATCCCAAAACCCGCCCCTGGTTTGCCCATCAGGCGGACTCCGCGACGTTCAGCCGCTACACCGAAGCCTATACGGATTTCTTCACTCACCAGCAGACGATTACGTTATATCGCCCGGTGGTGACGCCAGAAGGATTGCTGAAGGGGTCGCTGGCATTTCATCTCGATTTATCGTCGATGAGTTATACCCTGCGGAAAATGCAGTCTCCCGTCCAGGGGGAATTTTTTGTCGTGAACCGCCAGGGCCAGGCCGTTCTTCATCCGCATACCAGCGAAATTCTAAAAACGCTAATCGCGTCGTCGCTGATGAACGAAATGACCAACGGCGAAGGTGCGCTGTATGACAAAAAGAGTGATTCCTGGATTTACTATGATTCTTTTACCAACCCAGACTGGTTCGTGATTTTTAAGGTATCAGGGAAAACATTAAGTGATTTAGCGCGCCATGAAACCATTACCGTGGCATGGGGTTTTGCCCTGGCAACCATCCTGATTGTGCTGTTCGGCCTCTATCTGCGCCACGCCTCGCGTACAGTGTTAATGAACATTATCAATGCTATCAATACCGGGGATATCAAACAGGCCCCTAAACTTGAGGCCACACTCAGCAAGGCCATTATCTCGAATAAAGAGCGAGAACTGGCGTACGTACGGCAAGCCACTGTCGATGCGCTCACCGGGTGCAAAAATCGCCGGGCATTTGACTCAGAAATAGCGGCGCTTATAAACAACAACCAGCCTTTCGCGCTGGCAATGTTGGATATCGATAACTTCAAATCTATCAACGATACCTGGGGACATCTCAGCGGTGATATCGTGCTGCGCAACGTGGCGCGTGAAGGCTTACAAGTCCTACAACCGCATGAAGTTTCGCTGTATCGCTACGGCGGCGAGGAGTTTGCGGTTATTTTTGCAGAAGAAACCCTCGCCATGGCGTTTGAGCTGCTGGAAGAGTGGCGAGAAAAAGTTGCCGTTCGCACCTGGCGTGAAGCGGGTTTGCGCGTCACGTTCAGTGGCGGGCTTGGAGAGTGGAATATGGAGCCTGTTGATCAGCTGGTCATCAAGGTCGATGAAGCACTTTATAAAGCCAAGCAACAAGGTAAAAACCAGATCCTGCGCAGCAGTTCGATGTAATCCCCTTTTTTGTATCAGCCTGCTGCGGCGGGCTTTTTTGTTAGCACCCGCCAAACTGTAACCGGTTTCATTCTTTTGCGGCTATCTTTGTGATGGCTTACACACAATCACCGTAAAGCGGTTGTTGAATCCCCCGTCACGCGATAAAGATGGAGCATCAAGGACCATGAGGGCTAGTTATGAAGAACATCGTTTTATGCTGTGCAGCAGGCATGTCCACCAGCATGCTGGTTCAACGTATGAAAGACGCAGCTCAGAAGAAAGGCGTCGAAGTCACTATCAAGGCAGTCCCTGTTGCCGAATTTAAAGACAACATCGACGCAGCAGATATCGTGCTGCTGGGGCCACAGGTCAAATATGAACTGGCTAAACTCCAGGCACAGGCCGAACCGCTGGGTAAGAAAGTCGCGGTTATCGATATGATGGATTACGGCATGATGAAAGGCGATGTCGTTCTTGAGAAAGCCCTCAAGCTGATGGAGTGAGATGTGGAAGATTTAGAAACGATTATCATGGAGTTGCTGGTGAATGCCGGTGCCGCACGTAGTTCTGCATTAACCGCACTGCAACTCGCACGTAAAGGTGATTTTGCTGCAGCTGAGCAGTCAATGGTTGAGTCGCGCGAGTTTGTGAAACATGCGCATACCATTCAGACCCAGTTGATTGGCCTCGACGAAGGCACTGGCAAACTGCCGGTTAACCTGATTACCGTCCACTCTCAGGACCACCTGATGAACGCAATGGTGATTCAGGATCTGGCGGGCGATATGATTGAACTGTACCGCCGTCTGCCGCTGGTAAACTGATAATACGATTTACCTCAGACACACAAAAGGCCCGCAATGCGGGCATTTTTGTTTTTGCCGATAGACGACCGCGTACGACAGCCATAAAAAAACCCGCCGAAGCGGGTTTTTATTTAGCGTTATCAGCAACGATTAATCGTTGTCGGAACCGCCGAGGCCTGCGTTCAGCAGTTCTGCCAGGCTGGCAGACGCATCTTCAGCAGTCACCTGCGGTGCGGCAGGTACATCACCCGCTGCACGACGACGGATACGATCCTGATGGTACGCGTAACCGGTACCCGCAGGGATCAGACGACCCACGATGACGTTCTCTTTCAGACCGCGCAGTTCGTCGCGTTTGCCCGCAACGGCTGCTTCGGTCAGTACGCGAGTGGTCTCCTGGAACGATGCCGCAGAGATGAACGACTCGGTAGCCAAGGACGCTTTGGTGATACCCAGCAGATCACGCGCATACGTTGCGCTGATTTTGCCATCCGCTTCCAGATCGCGGTTTGCGATCTTAACGCGGGAGTATTCAACCTGCTCGCCTTCGAGGAAGTCGGAGCTGCCTGCGTTCGCGATGGTTGCTTTACGCAGCATCTGACGCACGATAACTTCGATGTGCTTATCGTTAATCTTAACGCCTTGCAGACGGTAAACTTCCTGCACTTCGTTAGTGATATAACGAGTCACCGCGTGAACACCACGCAGACGCAGAATGTCGTGTGGCGCTTCTGGGCCATCGGACACTACGTCACCGCGTTCTACGCGCTCACCTTCGAACACGTTGAGCTGACGCCATTTCGGAATCATCTCTTCGTACGCATCGCTACCGTCAATCGGGGAGATCACCAGACGGCGTTTACCTTTGGTTTCTTTACCGAAGGAAATGATACCGCTGATTTCTGCCAGAATTGCCGGCTCTTTCGGACGACGGGCTTCGAACAGATCCGCAACGCGTGGCAGACCACCGGTAATATCCTTGGTACCGCCGGATTCCTGTGGAATACGCGCCAGGGTGTCACCAGAGCTGATTTGCACGCCATCATCCAGCTGAACAATCGCTTTACCTGGCAGGAAGTACTGAGCCGGCATATCAGTGCCCGGGATCAGAACGTCGTTGCCTTTGGCATCGATGATTTTCAGTGCAGGACGCAGGTCTTTACCACCGGCAGTACGTTCTGCAGAATCCAGAACCACCAGGGAAGACAAACCGGTCAGTTCGTCGGTCTGACGAGTAATCGTCTGGCCGTCGACCATGTCAGTGAAGCGAATGAAACCAGACACTTCAGTGATAACCGGCATGGTGTGCGGATCCCAGTTTGCTACGGTCTCGCCGCCAGCAACCTGCTCACCATCACCTTTCGCCATTACAGCACCGTAAGGCACTTTATAGCTTTCTTTGGTACGACCGAATTCGTCGATCAGTTTCAGCTCGGTGTTACGAGAGGTCACAACCAGCTTGCCAGCGGAGTTAACAACCGACTTGGCGTTAGACAGCTTGATGCTACCCTTGTTTTTCACCTGGATGCTGGATTCAGCAGCCGCACGAGATGCCGCACCACCGATGTGGAACGTACGCATCGTCAGCTGTGTACCCGGCTCACCGATGGACTGTGCCGCGATAACACCAACTGCTTCACCTTTGTTGATGATGTGGCCACGCGCCAGGTCACGACCATAGCAGTGCGCACATACACCAAAGTCGGTGTCACAAGATACAACAGAGCGAACCTTCACGGAGTCAACAGAGTTAGCTTCGAGCAGGTCACACCAGTGTTCGTGCAGCAGCGTGTTGCGCGGAACAAGAATGTCCGCGGTGCCCGGCTTCAGAATATCTTCTGCAGTCACACGGCCCAGAACGCGATCGCGCAGCGGCTCTTTAACATCACCACCCTCGATAACCGGGGTCATGGTGATACCTTCGAGGGTGCCACAATCGTCTTCGGTAACAACCAGATCCTGTGCAACGTCAACCAGACGACGCGTCAGATAACCGGAGTTCGCCGTTTTCAGTGCGGTATCCGCCAGACCTTTACGAGCACCGTGAGTGGAGATGAAGTACTGGAGTACGTTCAGACCTTCACGGAAGTTCGCGGTGATTGGCGTTTCGATGATGGAGCCATCTGGCTTCGCCATCAGACCACGCATACCTGCCAGCTGACGAATCTGTGCTGCAGAACCACGCGCACCGGAGTCGGCCATCATGTAGATGCTGTTGAAGGAAACCTGCTGCTCTTCAACGCCGTCACGGTTAATTACGGTTTCAGTCTGCAGGTTATCCATCATCGCTTTGGAAACACGATCGTTCGCCGCAGCCCAGATATCGATAACTTTGTTGTAGCGTTCGCCCGCGGTTACCAGACCAGACTGGAACTGCTCCTGGATCTCAGCAACTTCAGCTTCCGCTTCAGAGATGATCTCGTGTTTCTTCTCTGGGATAACCATGTCGTCGATACCTACGGACGCACCTGAGCGCGCTGCATAGGCAAAACCGGTGTACATGGTCTGGTCAGCAAAGATAACGGTCGGCTTCAGGCCCAGAATGCGGTAACAGGTGTTCAGCATTTTGGAGATAGCTTTCTTGCCCAGCGCCTGGTTGACGATGGAGAAAGGCAGACCTTTCGGTACGATCATCCACAGAATCGCACGACCCACGGTCGTATCGACGATGCTGGTTTTCGCAACGAATTCGTCCTGAGCGTCTTTTTCGTATTCGGTGATACGCACTTTAACGCGCGCATGCAGAGAGGCCAGGCCAGCGCGATAAATACGCTCAGCTTCTTTAGGGCCAGTCAGCACCATGCCTTCGCCTTTGGCGTTAACACAGTCACGGGTCATGTAGTACAGACCCAATACAACGTCCTGAGAAGGAACGATGATTGGCTCGCCGTTCGCAGGTGACAGGATGTTGTTGGTAGACATCATCAGCGCACGCGCTTCGAGCTGGGCTTCCAGCGTCAGCGGTACGTGAACAGCCATCTGGTCACCATCGAAGTCGGCGTTATATGCCGCACAAACCAGCGGGTGCAGCTGAATTGCTTTACCTTCGATCAGAACCGGTTCAAACGCCTGGATACCCAAACGGTGCAGAGTTGGTGCACGGTTCAGCAGTACCGGGTGTTCGCGGATAACTTCGTCCAGGATATCCCAAACGACAGCTTCTTCGCGCTCAACCATTTTCTTAGCGGCTTTGATGGTGGTGGCCAGGCCACGCAGTTCCAACTTGCCGTAGATGAACGGTTTGAACAATTCCAGTGCCATTTTCTTAGGCAGACCGCACTGATGCAGACGCAGGTATGGACCTACGGTGATTACAGAACGACCGGAGTAGTCAACACGCTTACCGAGCAGGTTCTGACGGAAACGACCCTGTTTACCTTTGATCATATCGGCCAAAGATTTCAGAGGACGCTTGTTAGAACCGGTGATCGCACGACCGCGACGACCGTTATCCAGCAGGGCATCAACCGCTTCCTGCAGCATACGTTTTTCGTTACGTACGATGATATCTGGCGCAGCCAGATCCAGCAGACGTTTCAGACGGTTGTTACGGTTGATCACGCGACGATACAGATCGTTCAGATCCGACGTTGCGAAACGACCACCATCCAGCGGTACCAGTGGACGCAGATCTGGCGGCAGAACCGGCAGAACTGTCAGGATCATCCACTCTGGTTTGTTACCAGACTGAACGAACGCTTCCAGCAGTTTGATACGCTTGGTCAGCTTTTTACGCTTGGTTTCAGAGTTGGTTTCGTTCAGCTCTTCGCGCAGAGTTTCACACTCTTGCTCCAGATCCATGCTCTTCAGCAGGGCCTGGATAGCTTCCGCACCCATCTTCGCGTCGAATTCGTCACCAAACTCTTCCAGCGCATCCAGATACTGCTCTTCAGTCAGGATCTGATTGCGTTCCAGGTTGGTCATGCCGCCTTCGATAACAACATAAGATTCGAAGTACAGTACGCGTTCGATATCACGCAGTGGCATATCGAGCAGAAGACCGATACGGGACGGCAGAGATTTCAGGAACCAGATGTGGGCAGTCGGAGACGCCAGCTCGATGTGGCCCATGCGCTCACGGCGCACTTTGGTCTGGGTCACTTCAACGCCGCACTTCTCACAGATAACACCACGGTGTTTCAGGCGCTTGTACTTACCGCACAGGCACTCATAGTCTTTTACCGGCCCAAAAATACGGGCACAGAAGAGACCGTCACGTTCAGGTTTGAACGTACGGTAGTTGATGGTTTCCGGCTTTTTAACTTCACCAAAAGACCATGAACGGATCATGTCTGGCGATGCCAGAGCAATTTTGATCGCATCAAACTCTTCGGTTTTAGTTTGCGCTTTCAGAAACTTTAATAAGTCTTTCACGGATTTGCTCCCGTCGGAGTTAGCACAATCTGGCGCCGGGTATTACCCCGGCACCAGTGACCTGTTTGAGCGAGAGTTACTCGTCTTCCAGCTCGATGTTGATACCCAGGGAACGGATTTCTTTCAACAGTACGTTGAAGGATTCCGGCATGCCCGGTTCCATCTGATGGTTGCCGTCCACGATGTTTTTATACATCTTAGTACGACCATTCACGTCATCAGACTTAACAGTGAGCATTTCCTGCAGGGTGTATGCTGCGCCATATGCTTCCAGCGCCCACACTTCCATCTCACCGAAGCGCTGACCACCGAACTGTGCCTTACCACCCAGCGGCTGCTGAGTAACGAGGCTATAAGAACCGGTGGAACGAGCGTGCATCTTGTCATCGACCAGGTGGTTCAGTTTCAGCATGTACATGTAACCTACGGTTACCTGACGCTCAAACTGCTCACCGGTACGACCATCGAACAGTGTAATCTGACCGGAAGAAGGCAGACCGCCGAGCTCCAGGAGCTCTTTGATTTCTGACTCTTTCGCGCCATCGAAGACCGGAGTCGCGATTGGCATACCTTTTTTCAGGTTCTCAGCCAGACGCAGAACTTCGTCATCGGTAAAGGTGCTCAGGTCGACTTTCTGACGAATGTCGGTACCCAGATCGTAGGCACGCTGGATGAATTCGCGCAGTTTCGCGACTTCTTCTTGCTGCTTCAGCATGGCGTTGATCTTCTCGCCGATACCTTTCGCAGCCATACCCAGGTGAGTTTCCAGGATCTGACCGATGTTCATACGAGACGGTACACCCAGCGGGTTCAGTACGATGTCTACCGGCGTACCGTTAGCATCGTGCGGCATATCTTCGATCGGGTTGATCTTAGAGATAACACCCTTGTTACCGTGACGACCCGCCATTTTATCACCAGGCTGAATCTGACGTTTAACAGCCAGATACACCTTAACAATCTTCAGCACACCTGGTGCCAGATCGTCGCCCTGAGTGATTTTGCGGCGTTTCGCTTCGAGTTTCTTCTCGAACTCGTGCTTCAGTTCGTCGTACTGCTCAGCCAGCTGTTCCAGCTGATTTTGTTTCGCTTCGTCGGTCAGACCGAGTTCCAGCCAACGATCGCGTGGCAGTTTGTCGAGCTTCTCAGCTTCAACACCACCGGCAACCAGCACAGCGTAGATACGGCTAAACAGGCCAGCTTCAAGGATCTGCAATTCTTCAGACAGGTCTTTCTTCGCCTGCTTCAGCTGCATCTCTTCGATTTCCAGCGCACGTTTGTCTTTTTCCACGCCATCGCGGGTAAAGACCTGAACGTCGATAATCGTACCGGAAACACCGTTTGGTACGCGCAGAGAAGAGTCTTTAACGTCAGACGCTTTCTCACCGAAGATTGCACGCAGCAGTTTCTCTTCTGGCGTCAGCTGGGTTTCACCTTTAGGCGTTACCTTACCAACCAGAATATCGCCGCCGGTCACTTCCGCACCGATGTAAACGATACCGGATTCATCAAGTTTAGAGAGCGCAGCTTCACCCACGTTAGGGATGTCAGCGGTGATCTCTTCTGGCCCCAGCTTGGTGTCACGGGACACACATGCCAGTTCCTGAATGTGAATCGTGGTGAAACGATCTTCCTGAACCACACGCTCGGAGACCAAGATGGAGTCTTCGAAGTTGTAGCCGTTCCACGGCATGAACGCTACGCGCATGTTCTGACCGAGCGCCAGTTCACCGAGGTCGGTAGACGGGCCATCTGCCAGCACGTCGCCGCGCTCAATTGGTTCACCCAGGTTTACACACGGCATCTGGTTGATGCAGGTGTTCTGGTTAGAACGGGTGTATTTGGTCAGGTTATAAATGTCGATACCTGCTTCGCCCGGGTACATCTCGTCGTCGTTAACTTTGATAACGATACGGGATGCATCCACGTACTGAACGGTACCACCACGTTTGGCAACGGCGGTTACGCCGGAGTCAACCGCTACAGCACGTTCCATACCGGTACCAACCAGCGGCTTATCAGCACGCAGAGTTGGAACCGCCTGACGTTGCATGTTCGCACCCATCAATGCACGGTTCGCATCATCGTGTTCAAGGAACGGGATCAGGGACGCACCGACGGAAACCACCTGTTGGGTGGAAACGTCCATGTAGTCAACCTGGTCACGGCTGAACAGGCTTGATTCGCCTCTGCTACGACAGGTTACCAGGTCTTCTTCAAAGTGGTTTTCGTCATCCAGGTTGGAGTTCGCCTGAGCGATGACGTAGTTGCCTTCTTCGATAGCAGACAGGTAATGAATTTCGTCAGTCACAACACCGTCGGTCACTTTACGGTACGGAGTCTCGAGGAAACCGTATTCGTTTGTCTGTGCGTACACGGACAGTGAGTTGATCAGACCGATGTTTGGACCTTCAGGCGTTTCGATTGGACATACGCGACCGTAGTGAGTCGGGTGTACGTCTCGAACTTCAAAGCCCGCACGTTCACGGGTCAGACCGCCTGGGCCGAGGGCAGAAATACGACGCTTGTGCGTGATTTCAGACAACGGGTTGTTCTGGTCCATAAACTGAGACAGCTGGCTGGAACCAAAGAACTCTTTCACCGCAGCAGAAATCGGCTTGGCGTTGATCATGTCCTGAGGCATCAGGGTGTCGAGATCGCCCAGAGACAGACGCTCTTTAACCGCACGCTCTACACGCACCAGGCCAACACGGAACTGGTTTTCAGCCATTTCGCCAACGGAACGGATACGACGGTTGCCGAGGTGGTCGATATCATCCACTTCGCCCTGGCCGTTACGAATACCGATCAGTTTACGCATAACCTGGATGATGTCGTCTTTGCTCAGGATACCTGAACCTTCGATTTCATCACGCAGCAGAGAACGGTTGAACTTCATACGACCAACCGCTGACAGGTCATAGCGGTCTTCGGAGAAGAACAGGTTCTCGAACAGGCTTTCAGCCGCTTCGCGAGTTGGTGGCTCACCAGGACGCATCATACGGTAGATCTCAACCAGCGCGCTTAAGCGGTCATTGGTTGGGTCGACACGAATGGTCTCGGACATGTATGCGCCGTGATCCAGGTCGTTGGTGAACAGCGTTTCGATACGCTTGTGACCAGACTGGCTCAGCTTAGCCAGCAGATCCAGGCTCAACTCCATGTTCGCCGGGCAGATCAGCTCGCCAGTGGACGCATCGACATAGTCTTTTGCAGCCACTTTGCCAGCGATGTACTCAACCGGAACTTCGATGAGTTTAATGTCATCTTTTTCCAGCTGGCGAATGTGGCGTGCAGTGATACGACGACCTTTCTCGATGTACACCTTACCGTCTGCTTCGATATCGAAGGAGGCAGTTTCGCCACGCAGACGCTCAGGAATGAGTTCCATCTGCAGCTTGTTATCACGGATTTCGAAAATAACTTTTTCGAAGAACAGATCAAGGATCTGCTCTGTGGTGTAGCTCAGCGCACGCAGGATGATGGTCGCAGGCAGCTTACGACGACGGTCGATACGGACAAACAGGTTGTCTTTCGGATCGAACTCGAAGTCCAGCCAGGAACCACGGTAAGGGATGATACGTGCGTTATAAAGCACTTTACCCGAAGAGTGGGTTTTACCCTTATCGCTGTCAAAGAAGACGCCCGGGCTACGGTGCAACTGAGAAACGATAACACGCTCAGTACCGTTGATGACAAAGGTACCGTTATCGGTCATGAGCGGAATTTCGCCCATGTACACTTCTTGTTCTTTAATGTCTTTTACTGTGCCTTCCGGCGCTTCACGCTCATAAATCACCAGACGCAGTTTTACGCGCAGGGGAGCGGAATAGGTCACGCCGCGAATCTGACATTCTTTAACGTCAAATACAGGCTCGCCCAGACGATAGCTCACATACTGCAGCTCTGAATTGCCGCTGTAGCTCGCGATCGGGAACACGGAGCGGAAAGCCGCTTCGAGACCATACTGACCTTCAGGATCTTGCTCGATGAACTTCTGGAACGAGTCAAGCTGGATAGAAAGGAGATAAGGTATGTCCAGAACTTGTGGACGTTTACCAAAATCCTTACGAATACGTTTTTTCTCGGTATAGGAGTAAACCATAGGGTTCCTCAGCTCGCTGACAAGTCGACCGACTCTGCCCATTAGAGGGGCAGTTTATGCAACACTATTTTGTGGACCGGAAAATGGAACACTTTCCGCAATACCTGTTGCTATCACGCTTAAACCATTTCGTTGCGGTTTACACAAGGCGAGCACCCTGTCGCAATATATTAAGTCGTCGATAGAAACAAGCATTGTCAGGACAGCCAGCAGTCAAACAGTGTGAAATGCTACTGGCGCCTTACAGCGCAAAAAGGCTGGTGACTAAAAAGTCACCAGCCATCAGCCTAATTACTCAGGCTGCAACCGGAAGGGTTGGCTTATTTAACTTCAACTTCAGCGCCAGCTTCTTCCAGAGATTTTTTCAGTGCTTCTGCGTCATCTTTGCTCACGCCTTCTTTCAGAGCGGCTGGAGCAGATTCTACCAGGTCTTTAGCTTCTTTCAGACCCAGGCCAGTTGCGCCACGTACAGCTTTGATAACTGCAACTTTGTTAGCGCCAACTGCTTTCAGAACGACGTCGAATTCAGTTTTTTCTTCAGCAGCTTCAGCTGGGCCTGCAGCAACAGCTACAGCGGCAGCAGCGGAAACACCGAATTTTTCTTCCATTGCAGAGATCAGTTCTACAACGTCCATTACAGACATAGCGGATACTGCTTCAATGATTTGATCTTTAGTGATAGACATTTAAATTGTTCCTGAAAATCAGAATTAGTTTATACGTAAGCCAATGCTTTATAAAGATAACCGCTATTAAGCAGCTTCTTTCGCATCGCGTACAGCAGCCAGAGTGCGAACCAGTTTGCCAGCCGAAGCTTCTTTCATGGTTGCCATCAGGCGTGCAATTGCTTCGTCGTAGGTTGGCAGTGTAGCCAGGCGATCGATTTGCGATGCCGGGATCAACTCACCTTCAAAGGCTGCGGCTTTGACCTCAAATTTTGCATTCGCTTTCGCGAAATCTTTGAACAGACGAGCAGCTGCGCCCGGGTGTTCCATAGAATATGCAATCAGGGTCGGACCAACAAACGTGTCTTTCAGGCACTCAAACTGAGAACCTTCAACGACGCGGCGCAGCAGGGTGTTACGAACAACACGCATGTATACGCCAGCTTCACGGCCTGCTTTACGCAGTTCGGTCATTTTGTCTACAGTAACGCCACGGGAATCCGCAACCACTGCAGACAGCGCGCCTTTGGCTACTTCGCTGACTTCAGCAACAATCGCTTGTTTGTCTTGAAGATTTAAAGCCATTAGCTTTGCTCCTGGATGTTTGCCAGAGATTATCTCTGGAACTCACTTCACTCTTTCCAACGAAAGAGCGTCTTAATACGGTGAGCAGAAACAAGCCAAAGAGTATCAAAAATAATCTTAGCGTTCTGTCACCGTCTACGCAGGGTATTAAGTTTCTGACGAAACGCCTGCGGTCTTCGACGGAGGCCTGGATTAGGCCAGGCTCCAACGAACAAATCTGTATCTGCTAACCACAGTTAACAGAATCGTGGGGGGAAGATTGTAGACAAATCCACCGCCCACGTAAAGGCTAATCTTAGTTCGCTACTGCGGTAAGACCAGCCTGATCAACGGCAACGCCAGCACCCATGGTGGTGGAGAGGCTGACTTTCTTGATGTACACGCCTTTAGCCTGAGTTGGTTTCGCTTTTTTCAGCGCAACCAGCAGGGATTCCAGGTTTTCTTTCAGTTTGTCAGCGTCAAAATCCACTTTACCGATGGTGGTGTGGATGATGCCGTTTTTGTCGTTACGATAACGAACCTGACCTGCTTTAGCGTTATTAACCGCTTCAGCAACGTTAGGCGTTACAGTACCAACTTTAGGGTTAGGCATCAGGCCACGTGGACCCAGAACCTGGCCCAGCTGGCCAACAACGCGCATTGCATCCGGGGAAGCAATAACAACGTCAAAGTTCATTTCGCCTTTCTTGATCTGGTCAGCCAGATCTTCCATACCTACCAGCTCTGCGCCAGCAGCTTTAGCTGCTTCAGCGTTTGCGCCTTGGGCAAATACGGCTACGCGAACGGAACGGCCAGTACCGTGTGGCAGTACAGTTGCACCACGTACGTTCTGGTCAGATTTACGAGCGTCGATGCCGAGGTTAACAGCAACGTCTACGCTTTCGGTAAATTTAGCGGTGGCCAGCTCTTTCAGAAGAGCGATGGCTTCGTTGATGTCATACTGTTTAGTTACATCAACTTTCTCACGGATCACGCGCATACGCTTGGTCAGTTTAGCCATTTCTTAATCCTCCACTACCAGGCCCATGGAACGCGCAGTACCTTCGATTGAGCGAGTCATCGCTTCAATGTCAGCACCAGTCATGTCGGCAGCTTTAGTCTGCGCGATTTCCTGCAGCTGAGCGCGAGAAATTTTACCAACTTTCTCTTTGTTCGGCTTGCCGGAACCAGACTTAATACCTGCAGCTTTCTTCAGCAGAACCGCAGCTGGCGGAGTCTTGGTGATGAAAGTGAATGAGCGGTCAGCGTAAACGGTGATGACGACAGGAGTCGGCAGACCTTTTTCCAGGGATTCAGTTTTCGCGTTGAACGCTTTACAGAATTCCATGATGTTCACGCCCTGCTGGCCCAGTGCTGGACCAACCGGTGGACTTGGGTTCGCCATACCAGCTGCAACCTGCAGCTTGACGTAGGCTTGTACTTTCTTAGCCATTCTCAATTTCCTCTATTGGGTAATAGCGCCTCAAGGAGGCTCCCCGTGATTAATACGTGATTTATGCGCACAAGGCCCATAAATACAAAAGGCGCGAAATTGTATGCCAATCTCGCGCCCTGTGCAACAAAGAATTGCTGCTTATTTATGCTTTTTCAACCTGGCCGAAGTCCAGTTCTACCGGCGTTGCACGCCCGAAGATAGAGACTGAAACTTTCAGGCGGGACTTCTCGTAGTCCACCTCTTCAACCACACCGTTGAAGTCTGCAAACGGGCCGTCGCTAACGCGGACCATTTCACCCGGTTCGAACAGAGTTTTAGGACGCGGCTTATCACCAACCTGCTGCAGGCGGTTCATAATCGCATCAACTTCTTTATCGCTAATCGGCGCCGGACGATCGGAAGTACCACCGATGAAGCCCATTACGCGTGGCACGCTACGCACCAGGTGCCAGCTGGCGTCATTCATCACCATCTGTACCAGCACATAACCTGGGAAGAATTTGCGCTCGCTCTTGCGACGCTGGCCGCCACGAATTTCGACCACTTCTTCGGTCGGAACCATGACTTCACCAAACAACTCTTCCATATTGTGTAATTTGATATGCTCACGCAGCGAAGTGGCTACGCGGCCTTCAAAACCGGAAAACGCCTGAACGACGTACCAGCGCTTTTTAGGAGCTTCAGACATCTCAGAACCTCAGGCCAGTGATAAAAGAGACCAGGCGAACCAGAATACCATCCAGTCCCCACAGGATCAGCGACATGACAGCAGTAACTGCGGCCACAATCAGCGTAGTGTGCAGCGTTTCTTGACGCGTCGGCCAAATGACCTTACGGACTTCGGTTCTCGCTTCACGAGCAAACGCTACGGTCGCCTTGCCTTTGGTCGTCAACAGCGCGACACCGCCCGCTGCAGCAATCAGAATCACTACGGCCAGCGCACGCAGCGGCAACATCATGTCGCGATAAAGGTAGTTGCCCACAATAGCTACAATCAGCAGTACGGCAACGATCACCCACTTCATCGCTTCCAGGCCGCGCCCGCTCCCTTGAGCTTCGGTATTCGCACTCATAAACCAACCTGTCACAAGTATTCGACAAACATCTTTGCCCCGCGAGAGTGCGAGGCAACCAAAACCGAAATGCTCTGCTGCGTTTCGGACTAAACGCCCTCTTCAGAGCCTGTCTCAGCAATGATTATGACAAAAAAAATCACTGATGAGCCAGGTTCTGGTTCGAAAGCGTGCAAAAAGGGCATCAAATGATGCCCTTTTATTGCGCATTGCGTCAAATGTTATCCGCGATTAGCTGATAACTTTAGCAACAACGCCTGCGCCTACGGTACGGCCGCCTTCACGGATTGCGAAACGCAGACCGTCATCCATCGCGATTGGGTGGATCAGGGTAACAACCATTTTGATGTTGTCGCCTGGCATTACCATCTCAACGCCTTCTGGCAGTTCGATGGTACCGGTCACGTCAGTTGTACGGAAGTAGAACTGTGGACGGTAGCCTTTGAAGAACGGAGTATGACGGCCGCCTTCATCTTTGGACAGGATGTACACTTCAGATTCGAACTTGGTGTGCGGGTTGATTGAACCCGGCTTGGCCAGAACCTGACCACGTTCGATTTCTTCGCGTTTGATACCACGCAGCAGAACACCAACGTTCTCACCAGCACGGCCTTCGTCCAGCAATTTGCGGAACATTTCAACGCCAGTACAGGTAGTTTTCGCAGTTTCTTTGATACCAACGATTTCTACTTCTTCACCAACTTTAACGATACCGCGCTCTACACGACCGGTAACAACAGTACCACGGCCGGAGATGGAGAATACGTCTTCGATTGGCAGCAGGAATGGCTTGTCGATCGCACGTTCTGGTTCTGGGATGTAAGAATCCAGGAAGCCAGCCAGTTCGATGATTTTAGCTTCCCACTCAGCTTCGCCTTCCAGCGCTTTCAGCGCGGAACCACGAACGATAGGAGTGTCGTCGCCTGGGAAATCGTACTGGGACAGGAGTTCACGAACTTCCATCTCAACCAGTTCCAGCAGCTCTTCGTCATCAACCATGTCACATTTGTTCAGGAACACGATGATGAAAGGAACGCCTACCTGACGACCCAGCAGGATGTGCTCACGAGTCTGTGGCATAGGGCCATCAGTCGCAGCAACAACCAGGATAGCGCCATCCATCTGCGCAGCACCGGTGATCATGTTTTTAACATAGTCGGCGTGGCCTGGGCAGTCTACGTGTGCGTAGTGGCGAGTCGGGGTGTCATATTCAACGTGGGAAGTGTTGATGGTGATACCACGAGCTTTTTCTTCTGGTGCGTTATCGATCTGGTCGAATGCGCGAGCAGAACCACCGTAGGTCTTAGCCAGTACGGAGGTGATTGCAGCAGTCAGCGTTGTTTTACCATGGTCAACGTGGCCGATAGTACCGACGTTAACGTGCGGTTTTGTACGTTCAAACTTTTCTTTAGACATCGATTGTCCCTCTAAGACACGGATAAATCGGTGATATCACCACATCAACCAGGCAACATGCCTGACTTGTTGAATGCAAGTAACAGAGAGAAACAGGGAGGAGGAGATGAAGTGGTGCTGATACCCAGAGTCGAACTGGGGACCTCACCCTTACCAAGGGTGCGCTCTACCAACTGAGCCATATCAGCACGTCTGGAGCGGGCAGCGGGAATCGAACCCGCATCATCAGCTTGGAAGGCTGAGGTAATAGCCATTATACGATGCCCGCATCCTGAAACTCGGCTACCCAGTTCTTTCTGTAACAAAAAAGAGATTTCTCTCTTTTATTGTTCGGGTCGGTGATTTTACTCGACCAACCCAGGCGGCTAAAACGCTGCCAGAAAGTGGTGGTGGGGGAAGGATTCGAACCTTCGAAGTCTGTGACGGCAGATTTACAGTCTGCTCCCTTTGGCCGCTCGGGAACCCCACCGGACTTGATGGTGCCGACTACCGGAATCGAACTGGTGACCTACTGATTACAAGTCAGTTGCTCTACCTACTGAGCTAAGTCGGCATCAAGTAGCGCGCATTTTAGGGAGACATGCGCATGCATGCAACTAAAAAATTGCATAAAATGACTCTTTGCTTATATTTTGCGCACATCGGCGCAATAGTGATGAAAAAGACATCATTTGAGAACAAAAAATGGGCGAATCATCCCTTTTCCTTCTTCTCTTATTACTCATGGCATGGGAAGAAAGTGTATTGCCCGTTACCAGAATCCATTTTGCGGCTCCCTTTACTCTTTATGACGACCACATCCGCAACGACGATGTGACGCTTTCTAATGAAAGCATCACTAAATCTGATTTTTTCTTCTTATTCCATTCAATCTGGTGTTAACCTCCTGCCCATTGTCCTGATTAACTGAAAAGTGCCGCCTCATCACGTTTCGGCAGACGGAATGGGTGACAGCGAGCAGAACATGCTTATGAGCAAAAAAGAGCAAACGTTAATGACGCCGTATCTACAGTTCAACCGTAGCCAGTGGGCTGCACTTCGTGATTCCGTACCGATGACCCTCACTGAAGGGGAAATCACGCGGCTGAAAGGCATTAACGAAGACCTGTCACTGGAAGAAGTGGCTGAGATCTATCTGCCACTGTCGCGTTTGCTAAACTTCTACATCAGCTCTAGTTTGCGTCGCCAGGCTGTTCTGGAACAGTTCCTGGGCACCAACTCTCCGCGTATTCCTTATGTGATTAGTATTGCCGGCAGCGTTGCGGTCGGTAAGAGCACCACCGCGCGTGTACTGCAGGCATTGCTCAGTCGCTGGCCGGAACATCGCCGCGTTGAATTGATTACCACTGATGGCTTCCTGCATCCTAATGAAGTATTGAAAGAACGCGGGCTGATGAAGAAGAAAGGCTTCCCGCAGTCTTATGACATGCATCGACTGGTGAAGTTTGTTTCTGATATTAAGTCGGGCGCCCCTGATGTGACCGCTCCTGTCTACTCCCACTTAATTTATGATGTCATCTCTGACGGGGATAAGACGGTAACGCATCCGGATATTTTGATCCTCGAAGGTTTAAATGTCCTGCAGAGCGGCATGGATTATCCTCACGATCCACATCATGTATTTGTTTCTGATTTCGTCGATTTCTCGATTTATGTTGATGCGCCAGAAGAGTTACTGAAAAATTGGTACATCAACCGCTTCCTGAAATTCCGTGAAGGGGCATTTACCGATCCTGATTCCTATTTCCATAATTACGCAAAATTATCCAAAGACGAAGCAGTCAATATTGCGACCTCTCTGTGGAATGAAATCAACCTAGTGAATCTTAAAGAAAATATACTTCCGACACGCGAACGTGCCAGCCTGGTTTTGACCAAAAGTGCAAACCATTCCGTCAATGAAGTGCGGTTGAGAAAATAAAAAAGGGAGCTTCGGCTCCCTTTTCTTATTCCGCGCTACGTAGTGAGATTTCCCCGCCCACCCAGGGCTTAATGGCTCCATCCTGTTCAAGCAAGAGCGCTCCCTGCGTATCAATTCCCCGAGATGTACCGAATATCTCTTTCTCACCAATAATAAGTTTTACCGGACGGTGAATAAAATTATCCAGCTTCTCCCATCGGGAAAGATAGGGAGTCAATCCTTCTTGCTCGAATAGTACTAACGCAGCGCGGAGCTCTTTAATTAATCGAACAGCAAGCGTATTGCGGTCAATTTTAATTCCTGCTTCCTGCAGATTGATCCAACCTTGATTGATCACATCTGTCTCAACCCGGCGCATCGCAAGGTTGATACCAGCTCCGATCACGATCTGTGCCGCATCTCCGGTTTTACCGGTTAATTCGACAAGGATACCGGCAAGTTTACGATCCATCAGATAGAGATCGTTTGGCCATTTGACGCGGACTTTATCGGCACCGAGGCTTTGTAATACTTCAGCCATAACAATGCCAATTACCAGACTTAAGCCAATGGCAGCCGCGGGGCCTTGTTCAAGACGCCAGTACATGGACAGATAAAGATTGGCGCCGAACGGAGAAAACCATTTACGTCCGCGACGTCCACGCCCGGCCTGTTGATACTCAGCCACACAGACATCACCGGATTGGAGGCTTGCCAGTCTATCAAGCAGATACTGGTTAGTGGAGTCGATAACAGGCAGAACAATAACCGAACCCTCGCTTATGCTGTTACGAATGAACTCTTCATTCAGCAACTGGATGGGCTCCGGAAGGCTGTACCCTTTTCCAGGCACGGTAAACACATCAACACCCCAGTCGCGTAACGTCTGGATATGCTTATTAATGGCTGCCCGGCTCATGCCCAGTCTTTCACCCAGTTGTTCACCAGAATGAAATTCACCATCCGATAAAATCGAAATCAACGTTAAGGGAACCGTATTATCTTTCACGCAATGACCTCTACTGCGTTAACTTCGCCACGCTCGCCGATAAACCTGACTTCAGGCTCCAGCCAGACATCAAACTTCTCACCCACTTGCTGGCGCACATAATGTGCAAGGTCCACAACATTGTCGCTGGTCGCATTATTGTCGTTAATCAGGACAAGGGCCTGCTGTCGGTGCACCATCGCCCCGCCGACACTTTTGCCTTTCAGCTGACATTGGTCGATAAGCCAGCCGGCCGCAAGTTTTACGCAGCCATCAGCCTGGGGATAATGTGGGGCATTCGGGAAGGAAGCCAGCAATTTGTCCGCTACATCACGAGTAATCACCGGGTTTTTAAAGAAGCTGCCCGCATTGCCGTTAACTTTAGGGTCAGGCAATTTGGTCATCCGCATATGACAAACAGCATCGAATACTTCTTGAGGTGTTACCGTTTGCGGGTCCAGGCGCGTTAAATCGCCATAGCTCAGAACTGGCTGCCACTGCTTCAGCAGTTTCAGACCAACGGCGACTATCACATACCTGTCCTGATATTCATGCTTAAAGATACTGTCCCGATATCCAAAACGGCATTCATCCGCAGTCAGGCGTTTAGGCACCCCGGTCGCCAGTTCAATACAATCCACGAACTCGCACACGCGCTGTAATTCTACGCCGTAAGCACCGATATTCTGGATAGGTGAGGAGCCTGTACATCCGGGGATCAATGCCAGGTTTTCAAGTCCAGGCATGCCATTTTCTAACGTAAACTTCACCAGACTGTGCCAGTTTTCACCCGCACCGACATGTAAATGCCATGCATCTGGCTGCTCAGTGACCTTAATGCCTTTAATTCGGTTAACCAGTACAACACCAGAATAATCTTTCAGGAAGAGGACATTGCTTCCCTCACCCAGGATCAATGTCGGCAGTTTTTCTGAGGTTGCTTGCTGCCAGGCATCCAATAATTGCGAGGCAGTTTCAGCACAAACGATACGCACGGCATGGTGATCAATACCGAAGGTGTTCCAGGGCTTTAAGGAGTGATTCATAGTGGCTTCCAGATGCAAAAACCTGGTTAGTGTACCGTATTCAGTGAGGGAAGGCTTGTGGATAACGCTGTGGACAGGCTGCGCATAAACGCAAAAAACCCCGGCCTTTCGGTCGGGGTTTCTTACTTGTTTGATGCCTGGCAGTTCCCTACTCTCGCATGGGGAGACCCCACACTACCATCGGCGCTACGGCGTTTCACTTCTGAGTTCGGCATGGGGTCAGGTGGGACCACCGCGCTGTTGCCGCCAGGCAAATTCTGTTTACCAACACACCCTTCAGGGTCTGTCAGTTAATCTGTTTCAAGCTGAATATCGTGTCTCTCACGCCAAAACATCTTCGGCGTTGTAAGGTTAAGCCTCACGGTTCATTAGTACTGGTTAGCTCAACGTATCGCTACGCTTACACACCCAGCCTATCAACGTCGTAGTCTTCAACGTTCCTTCAGGACTCTCAAGGAGTCAGGGAGAACTCATCTCGGGGCAAGTTTCGTGCTTAGATGCTTTCAGCACTTATCTTTTCCGCATTTAGCTACCGGGCAATGCCATTGGCATGACAACCCGAACACCAGTGATGCGTCCACTCCGGTCCTCTCGTACTAGGAGCAGCCCCCCTCAATTCTCCAGCGCCCACGGCAGATAGGGACCGAACTGTCTCACGACGTTCTAAACCCAGCTCGCGTACCACTTTAAATGGCGAACAGCCATACCCTTGGGACCTACTTCAGCCCCAGGATGTGATGAGCCGACATCGAGGTGCCAAACACCGCCGTCGATATGAACTCTTGGGCGGTATCAGCCTGTTATCCCCGGAGTACCTTTTATCCGTTGAGCGATGGCCCTTCCATTCAGAACCACCGGATCACTATGACCTGCTTTCGCACCTGCTCGAGCCGTCACTCTCGCAGTCAAGCTAGCTTATGCCATTGCACTAACCTCCTGATGTCCGACCAGGATTAGCTAACCTTCGTGCTCCTCCGTTACTCTTTGGGAGGAGACCGCCCCAGTCAAACTACCCACCAGACACTGTCCGCAACCCGGATTACGGGTCTACGTTAGAACATCAAACATTAAAGGGTGGTATTTCAAGGTTGGCTCCACAAGAACTGGCGTCCTCGCTTCAAAGCCTCCCACCTATCCTACACATCAAGGCTCAATGTTCAGTGTCAAGCTATAGTAAAGGTTCACGGGGTCTTTCCGTCTTGCCGCGGGTACACTGCATCTTCACAGCGAGTTCAATTTCACTGAGTCTCGGGTGGAGACAGCCTGGCCATCATTACGCCATTCGTGCAGGTCGGAACTTACCCGACAAGGAATTTCGCTACCTTAGGACCGTTATAGTTACGGCCGCCGTTTACCGGGGCTTCGATCAAGAGCTTCTCCCTAAGGATAACCCCATCAATTAACCTTCCGGCACCGGGCAGGCGTCACACCGTATACGTCCACTTTCGTGTTTGCACAGTGCTGTGTTTTTAATAAACAGTTGCAGCCAGCTGGTATCTTCGACTGATTTCAGCTCCATCCGCAGGGACTTCACCTACACATCAGCGTGCCTTCTCCCGAAGTTACGGCACCATTTTGCCTAGTTCCTTCACCCGAGTTCTCTCAAGCGCCTTGGTATTCTCTACCTGACCACCTGTGTCGGTTTGGGGTACGATTTCGTGTTACCTGATGCTTAGAGGCTTTTCCTGGAAGCAGGGCATCTGTTACTTCAGTACCGTAGTACCTCGTCATCACACCTCAGCGTTAGATAAGAGTCCGGATTTACCTAAACTCTCCGCCTACATGCTTAAACCGGGACAACCGTCGCCCGGATAACATAGCCTTCTCCGTCCCCCCTTCGCAGTAACACCAAGTACAGGAATATTAACCTGTTTCCCATCGACTACGCCTTTCGGCCTCGCCTTAGGGGTCGACTCACCCTGCCCCGATTAACGTTGGACAGGAACCCTTGGTCTTCCGGCGAGCGGGCTTTTCACCCGCTTTATCGTTACTTATGTCAGCATTCGCACTTCTGATACCTCCAGCTACCCTCACAGGCCACCTTCAACGGCTTACAGAACGCTCCCCTACCCAACAACACATAGTGTCGCTGCCGCAGCTTCGGTGCATAGTTTAGCCCCGTTACATCTTCCGCGCAGGCCGACTCGACCAGTGAGCTATTACGCTTTCTTTAAATGATGGCTGCTTCTAAGCCAACATCCTGGCTGTCTGAGCCTTCCCACATCGTTTCCCACTTAACTATGACTTTGGGACCTTAGCTGGCGGTCTGGGTTGTTTCCCTCTTCACGACGGACGTTAGCACCCGCCGTGTGTCTCCCGTGATAACATTCTTCGGTATTCGTAGTTTGCATCGGGTTGGTAAGTCGGGATGACCCCCTAGCCGAAACAGTGCTCTACCCCCGAAGATGAGTTCACGAGGCGCTACCTAAATAGCTTTCGGGGAGAACCAGCTATCTCCCGGTTTGATTGGCCTTTCACCCCCAGCCACAAGTCATCCGCTAATTTTTCAACATTAGTCGGTTCGGTCCTCCAGTTAGTGTTACCCAACCTTCAACCTGCCCATGGCTAGATCACCGGGTTTCGGGTCTATACCCTGCAACTTAACGCCCAGTTAAGACTCGGTTTCCCTTCGGCTCCCCTATTCGGTTAACCTTGCTACAGAATATAAGTCGCTGACCCATTATACAAAAGGTACGCAGTCACCTAACAAGTAGGCTCCCACTGCTTGTACGTACACGGTTTCAGGTTCTTTTTCACTCCCCTCGCCGGGGTTCTTTTCGCCTTTCCCTCACGGTACTGGTTCACTATCGGTCAGTCAGGAGTATTTAGCCTTGGAGGATGGTCCCCCCATATTCAGACAGGATACCACGTGTCCCGCCCTACTCTTCGAGTTCACAACGCGTGCATTTTCATGTACGGGGCTATCACCCTGTATCGCCGGACTTTCCAGACCGTTCCATTAACACGCGCGCTGATTCAGACTCTGGGCTCCTCCCCGTTCGCTCGCCGCTACTGGGGGAATCTCGGTTGATTTCTTTTCCTCGGGGTACTTAGATGTTTCAGTTCCCCCGGTTCGCCTCATTAAGCTATGTATTCACTTAATGATAGTGTGTCGAAACACACTGGGTTTCCCCATTCGGGTATCGCCGGGTCAAAGGTTCATATCACCTCGCCGACGCTTATCGCAGATTAGCACGCCCTTCATCGCCTCTGACTGCCAGGGCATCCACCGTGTACGCTTAGTCGCTTAACCTCACAACCCGAAGATGTTTCTTTCGATTCATCATCGACTTGCAATAATTTGAGAGACTCGAACACACCGTATTTTCCTTTCTTATTACGGAGAAAGGAAACAGTGTGTCGTTTCAATTTTCAGCTTGATCCAGATTTTTAAAGAGCAAAACTTCGCAGTACACCTTTTCAGGTACACTCTGAAGTTTATTTTCAGCAGTAAAGTGATGGTGGAGCTATGCGGGATCGAACCGCAGACCTCCTGCGTGCAAGGCAGGCGCTCTCCCAGCTGAGCTATAACCCCATCGTATTATCAAATCTCTTACCCGTTCATTTCCTGCCAGAACGTACCAAAGCAACGAAATGAATTGGTAGGCCTGAGTGGACTTGAACCACCGACCTCACCCTTATCAGGGGTGCGCTCTAACCACCTGAGCTACAAGCCTGCAGAGATTTTTTTACTGCTTATTTTTCATCAGACAATCTGTGTGGACACTACAAAGGCAGGTTCTTTAAGGTAAGGAGGTGATCCAACCGCAGGTTCCCCTACGGTTACCTTGTTACGACTTCACCCCAGTCATGAATCACAAAGTGGTAAGCGCCCTCCCGAAGGTTAAGCTACCTACTTCTTTTGCAACCCACTCCCATGGTGTGACGGGCGGTGTGTACAAGGCCCGGGAACGTATTCACCGTAGCATTCTGATCTACGATTACTAGCGATTCCGACTTCATGGAGTCGAGTTGCAGACTCCAATCCGGACTACGACGCACTTTATGAGGTCCGCTTGCTCTCGCGAGGTCGCTTCTCTTTGTATGCGCCATTGTAGCACGTGTGTAGCCCTACTCGTAAGGGCCATGATGACTTGACGTCATCCCCACCTTCCTCCAGTTTATCACTGGCAGTCTCCTTTGAGTTCCCGGCCGAACCGCTGGCAACAAAGGATAAGGGTTGCGCTCGTTGCGGGACTTAACCCAACATTTCACAACACGAGCTGACGACAGCCATGCAGCACCTGTCTCAGAGTTCCCGAAGGCACCAAAGCATCTCTGCTAAGTTCTCTGGATGTCAAGAGTAGGTAAGGTTCTTCGCGTTGCATCGAATTAAACCACATGCTCCACCGCTTGTGCGGGCCCCCGTCAATTCATTTGAGTTTTAACCTTGCGGCCGTACTCCCCAGGCGGTCGACTTAACGCGTTAGCTCCGGAAGCCACGCCTCAAGGGCACAACCTCCAAGTCGACATCGTTTACGGCGTGGACTACCAGGGTATCTAATCCTGTTTGCTCCCCACGCTTTCGCACCTGAGCGTCAGTCTTTGTCCAGGGGGCCGCCTTCGCCACCGGTATTCCTCCAGATCTCTACGCATTTCACCGCTACACCTGGAATTCTACCCCCCTCTACAAGACTCTAGCCTGCCAGTTTCGAATGCAGTTCCCAGGTTGAGCCCGGGGATTTCACATCCGACTTGACAGACCGCCTGCGTGCGCTTTACGCCCAGTAATTCCGATTAACGCTTGCACCCTCCGTATTACCGCGGCTGCTGGCACGGAGTTAGCCGGTGCTTCTTCTGCGAGTAACGTCAATCGTTGCGGTTATTAACCACAACGCCTTCCTCCTCGCTGAAAGTACTTTACAACCCGAAGGCCTTCTTCATACACGCGGCATGGCTGCATCAGGCTTGCGCCCATTGTGCAATATTCCCCACTGCTGCCTCCCGTAGGAGTCTGGACCGTGTCTCAGTTCCAGTGTGGCTGGTCATCCTCTCAGACCAGCTAGGGATCGTCGCCTAGGTGAGCCATTACCCCACCTACTAGCTAATCCCATCTGGGCACATCCGATGGCAAGAGGCCCGAAGGTCCCCCTCTTTGGTCCGAAGACGTTATGCGGTATTAGCTACCGTTTCCAGTAGTTATCCCCCTCCATCGGGCAGTTTCCCAGACATTACTCACCCGTCCGCCGCTCGTCACCCAGAGAGCAAGCTCTCCTGTGCTACCGCTCGACTTGCATGTGTTAGGCCTGCCGCCAGCGTTCAATCTGAGCCATGATCAAACTCTTCAATTTAAGTTTGATGCTCATGAATTAAACTTCGTAATGAATTACGTATGTTCACTCATAAGACTTGGTATTCTATTTAGCGTCTTTCGACGTTTAAGAATCCATGTCACTTTGAGTGCCCACACAGATTGTCTGATAAATTGTTAAAGAGCAGTGAGTTACGCGCTTTCGCTTGCTAACTCGAGGTCCCGTATAATACGTTTTCCTCATTCAGAGTCAAGCGTTTATTTTCGCTTTTCTCTGTCAGGATTTCCTGAGAAACCCTTCTGACCCGGCGGCTGGCGAGCCGTTGTTCCGTGTCAGTGGAGGCGCATTATAGGGAGTTCTGACGAGACGGCAAGAGGAAATTTGAAAAAACTTTCTGACTGCTCAAAATCCAGGCTTCTCGCCGTTTTTGCACTCTATTTGCGCACAAGTTGCGCGATTTCGCGGGCGAAATGGGCCACCTGTTGCCAATCGGTGTATACCACTTCTTTACGGGTATCCGTTTCGCCGCCTGTCATCTTCATAATGAGGCGAATCATAATACGGTCATACCAGTTATAACGCGGATATCGCAGCGCACCGGCAAAGACTGCGCTCAGGTCAGGCTGCCACGGCGAGTCCAACAGGAACTTGCGGGTATAGCTGTTAGTCTGCGGCGTACGCTTCTCTGGTTTACGCGCCACCAGGTTTACAGAATAGAACGCACTCGGCAGCTGCTTCAGCGCCTGCTGGTGCTTTTTCACAAAGCTGTTCAGCGTCGAGTGGAAATGACCGTAACGAATAGAGGCCCCAATTACCACCCCGCCATACTCTTCCCATGCAATACTCTCTACCCGGTGCAGGTTCACGACATCCACATCGAAAGCCTGCTCTTTCATTTCAGAAGCTAATGACGCGGCAATCTCACGCGTTTGCCCATCTCGGGTAGAAAAGAGAATCAAAATTTTCACAAACGCTCCTGTTAATCGCGCCAGAAAGTCGGTGTGAACAACACCAACAGAGTAAACACTTCCAGACGACCAAATAGCATGTTGGCGATCAGGATCCATTTCGCAACCGGATTCATGCTGGCAAAGTTATCCGCCACCACGCCCAAGCCCGGACCGAGGTTATTCAGCGTGGCCACAACAGAGGCGAACGCCGAGAAGTCATCCACGCCAGTCGCAATGATGGCCAGCATGCTGACAATAAAGACCAGCGCATAAGCAGAGAAGAATCCCCACACCGCTTCGAGAATACGTTCCGGCAGCGCGCGGTTACCCAGCTTGATGCTATAAACCGCATTCGGATGCACCAGACGTTTTAGCTCACGGTTTCCCTGCTTAAACAGCAGCAGGATACGGATAACCTTCAGGCCACCGCCGGTAGAACCCGCACAGCCGCCAATAAATGCAGAACAGAGCAGCAGCACAGGCAGGAAAAGTGGCCAGCGCGCAATGCTGTCGGTGGTGAAGCCCGCCGTGGTCGCCATCGAGACCACCTGGAAAAAGGCCTGATTGAGCGTCGTCAGCGCCGAGGTATACACATCGTGAAGCAACAGCACCAACATACAGATAACCACTAGCGTCAGCTGCACGCCAATAAACATGCGGAATTCCGGGTCGCGCCAGTACACCTTCAGATTGCGACCGCTTAATAAAGAGAAGTGCAGACCGTAGTTACAGCCTGAGATCAGCAAGAAGATGGCAATAATGGTGTTGATAGTCGGGCTGTTGAAATAGCCGACGCTGGCGTCGTGCGTTGAAAAGCCACCAATCGCAATCGTCGAGAAGCTGTGTCCGATGGCATCAAAGGCTGGCATCCCGGCGAACCAGAGCGCCAGGGCACAGGCCACCGTCAGTAATACATAAATGAGCCACAGGGTTTTCGCCGTTTCGGCAATGCGTGGCCGCATCTTATTGTCTTTCAGCGGCCCCGGCATTTCAGCCCGATAGAGCTGCATCCCACCGACACCCAGAATGGGCAGGATAGCCACCGCGAGTACAATTATCCCCATCCCACCGAACCACTGCAGCATCTGGCGGTAAAAGAGGATGGCATGGGGAAGCGAATCCAGGCCCACCAGCGTAGTCGCGCCGGTCGTCGTCAGCCCGGAGAACGACTCAAAGAATGCGTCAGTAATGGTCAGATTCGGCTGTTCCGAGAAGATAAACGGCAGCGCACCCACGCTACCCAGCACGGTCCAGAACAACACCACAATCAGAAAGCCTTCACGTGATTTCAGTTCGCCCTTTTGCTTACGGTTCGGCCACCAGAGCATCGAGCCAATCGCCAGCGCCACGAAAAAAGTCTGCGTGAATGCTCGCCCCGCCCCGTCCCGGTAAATCAACGCCACCAGTCCTGGAACAATCATCGTTCCCGAAAAAAGTATGACCAGCAGTCCAACGATTCGGGTAATGGCACGAAAATGCATCTCTGCCGCTTCCTTTGATAAGCAAAAAGTAGACCGGGATTATTCGCCAATCCGCCGTAATTGCAACGCACCACGGCTAAAATCAGCCAGTCTTATCGAAAAGTTCGGCAGTTCAGCCTGCGGAAGCGCCACCCGAAGATGCACCACGGCCTGATAATTACTGTCGACGATTTTGCCAGAGAATTGTGCCAACAGGCTTTCAACGCCCGACAGCTGTCCGTACTCACACTGCAAAGTATATTCGGTCAACGGCGTCTTGCGCTGCGTTGTCAGTTCAGCCAGCGCCTGATGCACGCCGCCGCCGTAGGCTTTCACCAGGCCACCGGTGCCCAGCAAGATCCCGCCATAGTAGCGAACCACCACGGCGGTGATTTCGCCCACGCCGCTGCCCATTAACTGCGCGAGCATTGGCTTGCCTGCCGTGCCCGCTGGTTCACCGTCGTCGGAAAAACCGAGCTTTTGCGAATCGTCAGGCGCCCCGGCGACCCACGCCACGCAGTGGTGACGGGCATCCGGGTGTTCCGCTCTGACCGATTCGACAAACGCCTTCGCCGCTTCCACGCCATCGGTATGCGCGAGTAACGTAATGAAGCGGCTCTTTTTGATCTCGTCGACCACGCTTACCGGAGACGCCGGGATCAGCCAACTGTCCATCAGGCCAGCTTCAGATCTCGGGTCATATTTTCGAGGCTGTTCTCGTGGATGACTACGTTATCTTCGATACGAACGCCCCCGAACGGCTTCATGGCCTCAATTTTCTGCCAGTTGAAGTGCTTGCTGTACTGCCCTTCACGCCACGGCGCCAGCAGCGATTCGATGAAATAGATGCCCGGCTCGATGGTCAATACCATGCGCGGCTGCAGAATTCGGGTGCAACGCAGGTAAGGATATTTCGACGGCGCGGCAAGGTGTGTACCTTTATCATCCTGCATAAAGCCGGCTACATCATGAACCTGCAGACCCAGCGGGTGGCCGAGACCGTGCGGCATAAACGGCCCGGTGAGGTCATTTTCCACCATTGCCTCTTCGCTGATGTCGTTCACCAGCTGATGCTTACGCAGCAGCTTCGCGATGCGCTGATGGAACTGGATATGGTAGTCCACGTAGCTCACGCCCGCTTTCAGGGTATCGATCAGCGCCAGCTGCTCAGCGGTGACGTCTTTAATCAGCTGCGCAAATTCAGTATCTGGATTTCCGGCCCAGGTGCGGGTCAGGTCTGCGGCATAGCCGTTGTACTCTGCGCCCGCATCCAGCAGGAAGCTGCGCATTTCAGACGGCGCGCGGTGGTCCAGTTTGGTGTAGTGCAGCACCGATGCATGTTCATTCAGCGCCACAATATTGCTGTAAGGCACATCGGTATCACGATGACCGGTGGCGGTCAGGTACGCGAGGTTAATATCGAACTCGCTCATGCCAGACAGGAACGCTTCCTGCGCCGCCTGATGACCATTCACCGCCATTTTCTGCGCTTCACGCATGCAGGAAAGTTCATAGTCGGTTTTGTACGAGCGATAATAATGCAGGTAATCAATCACCCCTTTCGGGTTGATATTGGCGGCGGTAATGTCCAGCCCCAACGCACGTTCAGCCACTGGGCCGATGTACGCAATATTGCCACGCGCTGCAGGCAGCTGGCTGCCAATACCGTCCGCTTTTGGCAGCGCGATCACTTCAACGTCTTCGGTCCAGAAAGAGGACGGCAGCGGTTCCACGTTGTGCCAGTAATCCACCGGCAGATAGAACCACAGCTTCGGTTTATTGACGCCGTCCACCAGCAGCCAGCAGTTTGGCACCTGCGTCACAGGCACCCAAGCCTTAAACTGTGGGTTTACTTTGAATGGGTATGGATGATCGTCGAGGAAGACATTGAACAGTTCGCCGGAATGAATCAACAGCGCATCGAGCTTAAAGCGATCCAGTACGTCGCGCGTGCGTTCCTGCAACGTAGCAATATGATTTTTATAGAGTGTCGCCAGTGATTCCATGTTTTACCCTTCTGTCTTTTTGACCCTAATTCCCCGCATCTTAGCACATCGGTTTCACCCTGCGCGATTTCTGCCAAGCGTGATCCAGACGTCATTTCCTTAAAGAGTAATTTGCATTTTATTAACATAAAATCCACACTCCGTCTCATCTGGTAAGACCAGTAACCGTACTGGATTCAGGAGACTGACATGCTTTACAAAGGCGACACCCTGTACCTCGACTGGCTGGAAGATGGCATTGCCGAACTGGTGTTCGATGCCCCCGGCTCGGTCAATAAGCTTGATACCGCAACCGTAGCCAGCCTCGGCCAGGCGCTGGACGTCCTCGAAAAGCAGCCTGACCTCAAAGGCCTGCTGCTGCGTTCTGAAAAAGCCGCTTTTATCGTCGGCGCGGACATCACCGAATTCCTGTCACTGTTCCAGGTTCCACCGGAACAACTCAGCCGGTGGCTGACTTTCGCCAACAGCGTCTTTTGCCGCCTGGAAGATTTACCGGTCCCTACCCTTTCCGCGGTGAACGGTTACGCGTTGGGCGGTGGCTGCGAATGTGTCCTGGCCACCGACTATCGTCTGGCAACACCTGACCTGCGTATCGGTCTGCCAGAAACCAAACTCGGCATTATGCCGGGCTTCGGCGGTTCCGTTCGTCTGCCGCGTTTGCTCGGGGCGGATAGCGCGCTGGAAATTATTGCCGCCGGGAAAGATGTCGGCGCGGAAGAAGCGCTCAAGCTCGGTCTGGTTGACGGCATCGTGAAGCCAGAAAAGCTGCGCGAAGGCGCGATCGCGATTCTGCGTCAGGCTATCAACGGCGACTTAGACTGGAAAGCCAAACGCCAGCCGAAGCTCGACCCGCTGAAACTCAGCAAAATTGAAGCCACCATGAGCTTCACCATCGCCAAAGGCATGGTGATGCAAACGGCGGGCAAACACTATCCGGCACCGATCACCGCCGTCAAAACCATTGAAGCCGCGGCACGCTTAGGCCGTGACCAGGCGCTGGTGTTGGAAAATCAAAGCTTTGTACCGCTCGCCCATTCGAATGAGGCCCGTGCGCTGGTCGGGATTTTCCTGAACGATCAGTTTGTAAAAGGTCAGGCGAAGAAACTGACCAAAAACGTCGACACCCCAAAGCAGGCCGCCGTACTGGGCGCCGGGATCATGGGTGGCGGCATTGCTTACCAGTCCGCCTGGAAAGGCGTGCCGGTTATCATGAAGGATATCAATGACAAATCGTTGACCCTCGGGATGAACGAGGCCGCCAAGCTGCTGAATAAACAGCTGGATCGCGGAAAAATCAATGGTCTCAAACTGGCGACCGTGATTTCTACGATTCACCCGACGCTCGATTACGCCGGTTTTGAACGCGTCGATGTCGTGGTTGAAGCGGTCGTTGAAAACCCGAAAGTGAAAAAAGCAGTGCTGGCAGAAACCGAAGAGCACGTTCGCCCCGATGCGGTGCTGGCGTCTAACACCTCGACGATCCCTATCAGCGAACTGGCCAGTGTCCTTAAACGCCCGCAGAACTTCTGCGGAATGCACTTCTTTAACCCGGTGCACCGTATGCCACTGGTTGAGGTGATCCGCGGCGAGCAAACGTCCGACGAGACCATTGCGAAAGTGGTCGCCTGGGCGAGCAAAATGGGCAAAACGCCTATCGTGGTCAACGACTGCCCTGGCTTCTTCGTCAACCGCGTACTGTTCCCTTACTTCGCCGGATTCAGCCAGTTACTGCGTGACGGTGCCGACTTCCACAAAGTCGACAAAGTGATGGAAAAAGTATTCGGCTGGCCAATGGGCCCGGCCTATCTTCTGGACGTGGTCGGCATTGATACCGCACATCACGCTCAGGCGGTGATGGCAGCTGGTTTCCCACAGCGTATGCAGAAAGATTATCGCGACGCCATTGATGCCCTGTTTGATGCCAGCCGCTACGGCCAGAAAAACGGCCTCGGTTTCTGGCGTTATAAAGAAGACAACAAAGGTAAGCCGAAAAAAGAAGAAGACCCGGCGGTTGACGCGTTGCTGGCAGACGTCAGTCAGGCAAAACGTGACTTCAGCGATGACGAGATTATCGCCCGCATGATGATCCCAATGGTCAACGAAGTGGTGCGCTGCCTTGAAGAAGGCATTATCGCAAGCCCGGCAGAAGCCGATATGGCACTGGTCTACGGCCTTGGCTTCCCTCCTTTCCACGGCGGTGCTTTCCGCTGGCTGGATACGCTCGGCAGCGCGAAGTACGTCGACATGGCGCAGCAATATCAGCATCTCGGCCCGCTGTATGAAGTGCCGGAAGGTCTGCGCAGCAAAGCACGTCACAACGAAGCATATTATCCACCGGTTGAACCTGCCCGTCCGGTGGGTGAGCTGAAAACGGCTTAAGGAGTCACAATGGAACAGGTTGTCATTGTCGATGCAATTCGTACCCCGATGGGCCGTTCAAAAGGCGGCGCATTCCGTAACGTGCGGGCGGAAGATCTCTCCGCCCATTTGATGCGTAGCCTGCTGGCCCGCAACCCGGCGCTGGATCCTGCCGCGCTCGACGATATTTACTGGGGCTGCGTGCAGCAAACGCTGGAGCAGGGTTTCAACATTGCCCGCAATGCGTCGTTGCTGGCGGAAATCCCCCATAGCGTTCCGGCGGTCACCGTGAACCGTCTTTGCGGTTCATCCATGCAGGCGTTGCACGATGCGGCGCGCATGATCATGACCGGTGATGCGCAGGCGTGTCTGGTCGGCGGCGTGGAACACATGGGCCACGTGCCCATGAACCACGGCGTTGATTTCCATCCAGGAATGGGCCGCAGCGTGGCGAAAGCCGCAGGCATGATGGGTCTGACCGCAGAAATGCTGTCGCGTATTCATGGCATCAGCCGTGAAAAGCAGGATGCGTTTGCCGCGCGTTCACACGCCCGTGCCTGGGCCGCGACGCAATCCGGTGCGTTTAAGAATGAAATCATCCCGACCGGCGGTCACGATGCCGATGGCGTACTGAAGCAGTTTACCTGGGACGAAGTCATCCGCCCGGAAACCACCGTTGAAGCGCTGGCCGCCCTGCGCCCGGCGTTCGATCCGGTGACGGGCACAGTCACGGCGGGCACCTCCTCGGCGTTGTCCGACGGTGCCGCGGCGATGTTGGTCATGAGCGAAAGCCGTGCCCGCGAACTGGGGCTGAAAGCACGCGCCCGCGTCCGTTCGATGGCCGTTGTCGGCTGCGATCCGTCGATCATGGGTTATGGCCCGGTTCCGGCGTCAAAACTGGCGCTGAAAAAAGCCGGACTTTCGGCTAGCGATATCGACCTGTTTGAAATGAATGAAGCGTTTGCCGCGCAGATCCTGCCGTGCATTAAAGATCTGGGGCTGATGGAGCAGATTGACGAGAAGATCAACCTCAACGGCGGCGCGATCGCCCTCGGTCATCCGTTAGGCTGCTCCGGGGCGCGTATCACCACTACCCTGCTGAACCTGATGGAACGCAAAGACGCCCAGTTTGGTCTGGCGACGATGTGCATCGGTTTGGGTCAGGGGATTGCGACGGTGATTGAGCGGGTCTGATGAACATAGGCGGGGCGATGCCCCGTCTTATAAGCATTACTGCGTACGAGTAAAACTTGTTAGTTGCCGTTTTTCCCGCCTGTCAGGGGCGGGTTTTTTATTGGTGCAACGCGCGTTCTGATACCCTCTCCCATTGAAGAGAGGGCGTAGGCCCACGCAAACGCAGTGCCGCTGGGCAACTCTTTGATTAGATAAAGGCAAATGCATCGCCGAAGAGGCGATCTTCACGGGCACCACGCTCATTACAGAACAGGTCACGGGCGATTTTCGCCATCTCGAAACGACCGGCAATGTAAATGTCATGCTCTACCAACGTGCCGTAATCCTGCAATACCGCCGTCAGAACGGTACCTGAACGGCCACGCCAGCCGTCTTCCGGCTGTTCAACCACCGGCTCAACGCGCAGATTCGGGTGCGTCAGCGTCAGCGCTTCCAGCTCGGACAAGTCATACAGATGCTTCTCTTCACGGCCGCCCCAGTAGATCGCGATTTCACGATCCGGGTTCTGCGCCAGCGCGGTCAGCAAAATAGAACGCACATAGGAGAAGCCGGTCCCACCGGCGATCAGCACCAGCGGACGCTCATCATCTTCGCGCAGCCACGCTTCACCATGAGGAATATCAACCACAACCTCACGTTCTTTGAGAATTCGGTCCATTACTGCCATCGCATACAGATTCAGCTCGGACGCGCCGATATGCAGCTCAATACTGTTCTGCTCGGCAGGCGTAGACGCCATCGAGAACGGACGCTTATCGCGCTCGTCCATCACTACCATCAGATACTGGCCCGCGCGGAAGGAAAAGGCCGCTTCCGGTTCTAAACGAACGCGGTATACCGTGTCGGTAATGGCATCTACCGAAGTGACTTTACAGCTTAAGGTTGTCATGCGCTCCCTCTGTCGGGTCTATGATTTCGTGTCTTAATGTCTAACGGCCCGCGTCAGGCGCTTTTGCCGTCATTAAAGATAGCCAGTTCATCCCAGATAGCGTCAATTCTCGCCGTCACTTCAGGATCTTTTTTAATCGGACGTCCCCACTCGCGTTGGGTTTCACCGGGCCATTTATTCGTGGCATCCAGCCCCATTTTCGAACCTAAACCGGAAACCGGTGAGGCGAAGTCCAGATAATCAATCGGCGTATTTTCGACCAGAACCGTATCACGGGCCGGATCCATACGCGTGGTGATGGCCCAGATAACGTCGTTCCAGTCACGGGCGTTAACGTCGTCATCGCAGACAATCACAAATTTGGTGTACATAAACTGGCGCAGGAATGACCACACGCCCATCATTACGCGCTTGGCGTGTCCGGCATACTGCTTTTTCATTGTCACGACGGCCAGGCGATAAGAACAACCTTCCGGCGGCAGATAGAAATCGACGATTTCCGGGAACTGCTTTTGCAGAATGGGCACGAACACTTCATTCAGCGCCACGCCCAGCACCGCCGGTTCATCCGGCGGACGACCGGTATAGGTCGAATGATAAATTGCATCTTCACGCTGCGTCACGTGAGTCACGGTAAACACCGGGAAGCTGTCGACTTCATTGTAGTAACCGGTGTGATCGCCGTACGGACCTTCTGGCGCGACTTCGCCCGCCTCGATATACCCTTCCAGCACAATTTCCGCACTCGCCGGCACTTCAAGGTCGTTCGACAGACACTTCACCACTTCGGTTTTAGTGCCGCGCAGTAGTCCTGCAAACGCGTATTCCGATAAGGTATCCGGCACGGGCGTGACGGCAGCCAAAATCGTCGCCGGATCGGCACCAAGCGCCACGGAAACAGGGAAACGTTCGCCCGGATGCGCCGCACACCACTCCTGGAAATCCAGAGCGCCGCCGCGATGGGAAAGCCAGCGCATGATCAGTTTATTTTTGCCGATCAGCTGTTGGCGATAAATCCCGAGATTCTGCCGCTCTTTGTGCGGCCCGCGCGTCACGGTTAAACCCCAGGTGATCAGCGGCGCAGCATCTTCCGGCCAGCAGGTCATGATAGGAATTCGGTTTAAATCGACGTCATCGCCCTGCGTCACTTTTTGCTGACAAGGCGCACCGCGCAGACGTTTGGTCGGCATGTTAAGCACTTGCTTAAACTGCGGCAGCTTGTCGTAGAGATCGCGGAAACCTTTTGGCGGCTCCGGCTCTTTCAGGAACGCCAGCAGTTTCCCCACTTCACGCAATGCGGTCACATCTTCCTGGCCCATGCCCATCGCCACGCGCTTAGGCGTCCCGAACAGGTTGCACAGCACCGGCATATCGTATCCCTTAGGATTTTCGAACAGCAGCGCCGGGCCACCCGCACGCAAAGTGCGATCGGCAATCTCGGTCATTTCAAGGAAGGGATCGACCGGCAGGGAGATGCGTTTAAGCTCGCCCTGTTGTTCCAGCTGTGTCAAAAAGTCGCGCAAATCGTGGTATTTCATGGGGTCCGTCATGGCCTCTTTGTAAGCGCCTCATTATACGGCGTTCAGCCGCTGGATGCTGTAATTTTGTTAAATTAGCGTGAAGTCCTGGCTCCCATAAGAGGCAACAATCCCTTTCGCTATCACGCCTGGCTTTTGATATGCTTTCCCGAGAATCTCGAGAAGAGTCATTATGCAAGCCTGGTATTTACTGTACTGCAAACGTGGGCAACTTCAGCGCGCCCAGGAACATCTTGAACGCCAGGCGGTCAACTGCCTGATGCCCACTATTGCGTTGGAAAAAATCGTACGCGGTAAACGCACAACCGTGGATGAACCCCTGTTTCCAAACTACCTGTTCGTCGAGTTTGACCCGGAAGTCATTCATACCACAACCATTAACGCGACGCGCGGCGTCAGCCACTTCGTACGTTTTGGTGCGCAGCCGGCCATGGTGCCTTCCGATGTGATTCACCAGCTTTCCATTCACACGCCGGAAGGGATTACCGATCCGGACACGCCCTACTCGGGCGATGGCGTGGTGATAACCGAAGGGGCTTTCGAAGGGCTGGAGGCGATTTTCACCGAGCCCGACGGCGAAGCCCGGTCCATGCTGCTCCTCAACCTGCTGAACAAGCAAGTTCTACAGAGCGTGAAAAACACCGACTTCCGCAAAATCTGAATTCAAAACGTTATCCCAAACAGCGCTTTTACGTTTCGATCGGTGGTGTCTGAAAGCGCCTGTGTCTCTTCGCCACGCCAGTGTGCGATGCGTTCCAGAATGTGAGACAGATGCGCAGGTTCGTTACGACGCGATGACGGCTTCGGCGACAAATCGCGCGGCAGCAGCCACGGCGCGTCGGTTTCAATCAGTAAACGTTTCGCCGGGATAAACGGCAATAACTCACGCAATTCCAGCCCGCGACGTTCATCGCACACCCAGCCCGTAATGCCGATATACAGCCCGTGTGCGAGACATTCATCAAGCTCTTCCCGCGTGCCGGTAAAACAGTGCAACACGGCACCCGGCAGCTTATCGAGCCACGGCTTGAGCAAGGTGATAAAGCGTTCGTGGGCATCACGACAGTGCAGAAACACCGGCATATTCAGTTCAGCGGCCAGCGCCAACTGCGCGCTAAACGCGGTTTCCTGTTCCTGCGGCGTTGAGAAGTTACGGTTAAAATCGAGCCCGCACTCACCCACCGCAACCACTTCCGGCTGTTGCGCCAGACGACGGATGGCATCGGCCACGTCCGGCGTCCAGTGGCTGCTATCGTGCGGATGAACGCCCGCGGTAGACCAGCAGCGCGCATAGTGTTGCGCCATCTGCTGTGCGGCAATGCTTTCTTCCAAATTAGTGCCAGTAATCAACATCCCATTCAGGCCGGAGGAAAACGCGCGGGATACTACCTCATCGCGATCGCGGGAAAACTGAGAACTGGTGAGGTTAACGCCAATATCAAACATGGTGACTCCCAAATAAGAACCGCCCTTTCGGGCGGCTGATTACTCTTCTTTCTCGGCAGCTTCTTCTGCTGCGGCATCCTCGTCACGCGACATTCGCTTACCCGTGTAGAAACGGGCGAAGAACACCCCCACTTCAAACAGGCAGTACATCGGAATGGCGAGCAGGGTTTGCGAGAACACGTCCGGCGGCGTCAACAGCATGCCAATAACGAAAGCCGCGACCAGAACATACGGACGCTTTTTGCGCAGGTCATCCGGCGTGGTCACGCCAACCCAGCACAGCAGAACGATGGCCACTGGCACTTCAAATGACACGCCAAAGGCCATAAACAGCGCCATGACAAAATCGAGATAGCTGCGGATATCCGTCGAGACCTGCACGCCAATCGGTGCGGTATGCGTCAGGAAGCCAAACGCCAGCGGGAACACCACAAAGTAGGCGAAGGCCATGCCGACATAAAACAGCAGCGTGCTGGACACCAGCAGCGGCACCACCAGACGACGCTCGTGTTTATAGAGCGCTGGGGCAATGAAAGCCCAGACCTGATAGAGGATCACCGGCGCCGACAGAATCACCGAGACCATAAAGGTCAGCTTGATCGGCGTGAAGAATGGCGATGCCACATCGGTGGCAATCATTGTTGCACCGGCAGGCATTTGCTTGATCAGCGGCGAGGCCACCAGATGATAAATGTCGTTGGCGAAATAGACCAACGCCAGAAAAATCACGAATACCGCGATGATGCAGTTGATGAGGCGCTTACGCAGCTCAATCAAATGTGTGATCAGCGGTTGAGTCTGTTCTACGCCCATGTTTACGGTTTATCGCTGGTTGCAGGGGATGATTCAGAAGCCGGTACGGCAGCAGCCACCGGCGCTTTCATCTTCTCCTCAGAAACAACAGTTTCCGGGGCTTGATCGAGGGTTTCAGCAGGAACGGCAGGCGCTTGCGCTTCAGCACTGGCTTGATGATCTGGCGTAACCGGCGTGACGCCTTCGCGCTGTGCTTCGCTGCCTTTCACCACCGGATTATGGATGGTATTGGCTTCGTCGCTGGTGCGCTCCGGATCGTGCTGCGTGTAGGAACGCTTCATGGATTCTGCCGCGTCGCGCAGCTCGTCCATGGATTCCTTCAGCTCCGGCGACAGATTGCCCAGACTCGCCTTCTCTACCTTCTTCAGGCTGTCCTGAAACTCCTGGAGTTTAAGCTCCTGGGCCAGTTCGTTTTGCACGGTGGTGGCCAGCGAGCGAATAGCCCGGATCCAGCCTGCCACCGTTTTTACTGCCACCGGCAGACGTTTTGGCCCAAGAACAATCAGGCCAATCACGAATACCAGAATCAGTTCACTGAAACCAATGTCGAACACGAATTACACCTGCTCTTTATCGTGGCGTTTTGCATCGTCTTTGCTGGCATCATCCTGCTTTTCAGACAAGGATTTCGCAGGGAAATCGGCGTCTTCAGCGGATGTCTCTTTCTTTTCCTGTTTGTCGTCTTCATCACCCATGGCTTTTTTAAAGCCCTTGATAGACGCACCCAGGTCAGATCCTAGTGAGCTCAGCTTTTTCGTCCCGAAAAGCAGAACCACGATAACGACGACAATCAACAACTGCCAAATACTGATACCACCCATACATGTTCCTCTGTGTCAGATGATAGTGAATTCACTGACGTGTAGCTTACACGCCTTCGTCTGAATGATGCAAAAATCAGCGACCTTTAAACCAGCCAACCACCCAGGTCAGGACGCCAGCGCCCATTAACCAGGCAGGCTGTAATCCGAGGTCCGGACGCGTAATCAACAACAGGGTTCCGCTCAGCATGAATACGGCGCCCACGCCGAACAGATAACGGGATTGCCCCCGTCGGGTATGACCGGACTCCATGTCGTGGGCGATTTTATCAAGGCTTCGCTGGAGACTTTTGCCCTGGCGCAAACTGTCGTAAATCAGTTCCGGCATTTCCGGCATTTTTTCGATCCAGAACGGCGCTTTTTCTTTAAACGCACGCACCAGCGCCGGAAGGCCAACCTGATCTTTAATCCATGACTCAAGGAAAGGTTTCGCTGTCTTCCATAAGTCTAACTGAGGATAGAGCTGGCGGCCTACCCCCTCAACGTAAAGTAGTGTTTTCTGAAGTAAAACAAGCTGCGGCTGAACTTCCATATTAAAGCGGCGCGCGGTGTTAAACAGATTCAGCAGAACATGGCCGAAAGAGATCTCCGCCAGCGGCTTCTCGAAGATGGGTTCACAGACTGTGCGAATCGCAAATTCAAACTCTTCGACGTTGGTATCCGGCGGTACCCAGCCAGAATCCACGTGCAGTTCTGCCACTTTGCGGTAGTCGCGATTAAAGAAAGCGATAAAGTTTTCAGCCAGATAGCGCTTATCTTCTTTGTTCAGCGAGCCGACTATCCCGCAGTCGATGCCAATATATTTCGGATCTTCCGGATGTTCGTAGCTGACAAAAATATTGCCGGGGTGCATATCGGCATGGAAGAAGCTGTCGCGGAAAACCTGAGTGAAGAACACCTGCACGCCGCGTTCGGCAAGCAGTTTCATGTTGGTATTCTGCTTTTCCAGCGTCTCAATATCTGAGACCGGAATGCCATAAATGCGCTCCATCACCAGCATGTCTTCACGACAATAGTCGGAATAGACTTCCGGGACGTAGAGCATCGGGCTGTCTTCGAAATTGCGGCGTAGCTGGATGGCGTTGGCGGCTTCGCGCAGTAAATTCAGCTCATCAAGCAGCGTTTTTTCATACTCGCGCACCACTTCCTGCGGACGTAGACGGCGGCCATCGGGCAGCAGACGTGGCACCCAACGTGCGAGACGGTAAATCAGTTTCATGTCCGCTTTGATAATCGGCAGAATATCCGGGCGGATAACCTTAATGACCACTTCTTTGCCGTTTTCTTTCAGGCGCGCCGTGTGTACCTGGGCGATAGACGCGGACGCCAGCGGTTGAACGCTGAAATCGTCGAACCAGCTTTCAACGGGAATATCACCCATCGATTTTTCGATTTGCTGCTGCGCGAGTTTGCCGTCAAACGGCGCAACGCGGTCCTGCAACATAGCCAGCTGATCGGCGATTTGAAGTGGAAAGAGATCACGGCGGGTAGAAAGCATCTGACCGAATTTAATCCAGACCGGGCCGAGATGCTGCAAGGCAAGGCGTAGACGCTCGCCTAACGGCAGGTCTTTGTGGCGATTTGGCATCCAGAACAACATCCGCCGCCCGATTCGAAGCGGCAGGGTGATGCGCATTTTGGGAATGAGCTCATCAAGCCCGTAACTCAAAAAGGTGTGGATGATAAAATACAGGCGCCGAATTTCCCCTGGCGTCATTTCCCCTCCAGTTTTTCCAGCCGTTTGGTTAAGGCCTCAGCAGCGCGCGCAACGGCGTCGCTCTCTTCGGCAAACCAGGCCACTTCCAGCGAGCCGGGCGCCATGCGCCACTCTTCGGTAATGACCTCAGACACATAACGCTGCTGACGTTGCAGCCCGCGTTGCAGGAATTTCGCCCCGCCGCGCAGCACTTTACTGACGCCTTCCGCCGCGATATCGCCGGTATACGGGGCCAGCAGTTCAGCAGGATCGAATTCTGCCAGGTCCGCCAGCGCGACAAAGTTTTGCACCACCTGCAGGTCACCCTGCACTTCGAGATCGCCCGAACGGATGAGGGTGGTCAACTGCTGACGGTTGCGTAACTGCGGCAACACGCCAAGGCGGGTACTTACCGTGCAGTCCGCCTCGCCTTCCCACGCACTCAGCACGTCAATCTGCTGCTCGCTAAAGGCCAGCACCAGCGGGGATGTGAACTCTTTCAGCTCGACGCGCAGCACCTTGCCCAGCAGACGCTGACGGGCAGGTTTTAACGCGCGCTCGCGCCATAAAAAGGTATTAAGCGCACCTTCAATGCCCGCGGTGACTAAAGGTTGAAAAGGCATGGCGAACTCCTGTCAGAACTTATAACCGCGATGCAGCGCGACGATACCTGCCGTCAGGTTGTAGTAATCGACGCTGTCAAAACCGGCATCCTGCATCATCGCTTTCAGGGTGTCCTGATCGGGGTGCATGCGGATGGATTCCGCCAGATAGCGGTAGCTCTCGCCGTCTTTTGCGACCATCTCCCCCACACGCGGCAGCACGTGGAATGAGTACGCGTCATACGCTTTGCTCAGCGGATCAAGAATCGGTTTGGAGAATTCCAGAACCAGCAGACGTCCACCCGGCTTCAGCACGCGGTACATCGAGCGCAGCGCTTTTTCTTTATCGGTGACGTTACGCAGGCCAAAGGAGATGGTGATGCAGTCAAAGGTATTGTCCGGGAAGGGCAGCGCTTCTGCGTTAGCCTGAACGTATTCCACGTTCCCGACGATGCCGATGTTCCGCAGCTTTTCACGACCCATTTTGAGCATTGATTCGTTGATATCAGCCAGTACGACACTGCCGGTTTCGCCCACCAGACGGGAGAATTTCGCCGTCAGATCACCGGTACCGCCGGCTAAATCCAGCACTTTTTGCCCGCGACGAACGCCGCTACAGTCAATGGTGAAGCGCTTCCACAAGCGATGGATACCAAACGACATCAGGTCGTTCATGACATCATACTTAGCGGCAACAGAATGGAATACATGCGCCACCATGTCCTCTTTCTGCGATTTGGCTACTGTCTGGAAGCCAAAGTGCGTCGTTTCTTGTGAATCCTCAACCATCTCAATGTCTGCCTATCAAGAAAATGTTCTGCGAGTGTAACAGATTGGGGGCATTTCCCCTATGCCTCAACCGCGCTGGGATACGCGAGAAGGCTCAGTTTCAGAAGGTTCGTCAGAGGCCGGAATGCCCGCGTCGTTCTCATTAGATGGGCTGTCGTCGAGGGCAAAATTCTCCTCCTGCTCGGTGGCTTGCTCTACCAAATCGGGGTTAATTTCTCGTTTCACCTCAACGCCTAAACCACGGAATGATTCGGCCTGCGCCAGCAGATTTCCACGACCGGAGGCGAGTTTTTTCATCGCCTGGCGATAGTTGTCCTGCGCTTTATCCAGCCCTTGCCCGATGGCAGACATGTCATCAACAAACAGGCGCATTTTGTCGTACAGACGACTGGCGCGATCAGCTATCTGCTGGGCATTGCGGCTCTGGTGCTCGTAGCGCCAAAGATTGGCAATGGTACGCAAGGCCACCAGCAGCGTGGTCGGGCTGACCAGCATAATGTTGTTTTTCAGCGCTTCGGTAATGAGTTCTGGCTGTCGGTCGAGGGCCAACAAAAATGCGGGCTCGACCGGAATGAACATCAGCACGTAGTCCAGCGAACGCAGGCCCGGTAACTGTTGATAATCTTTGCGGCCCAACAGGCGAATATGGTTTCGCACCGAGGCGATATGCTCCTGTAGCGCGGCTTCGCGGGTGTAATCATCGTCGGCGTTGAAGTAGCGCTCGTAGGCCACAAGGGTCATTTTGGCGTCGATCACCACGTCTTTGCCCTGCGGCAGACGGACGATCACATCGGGTTGCATACGGGCGCGGGTGTCGGTTTCGATACTGACCTGGGTCTGGTATTCATGGCCTTCGCGCAGGCCAGAGGCTTCCAGCACACGGGTGAGCACCACTTCGCCCCAGTTGCCCTGCGTTTTGTTATCGCCTTTTAGCGCTTTGGTCAGGTTGACCGCTTCCTGGGTCATCTGCGCATTCAGCTGCTGAAGATTACGAATTTCATGGGCCAGGGTGTGACGCTCCTGCGCCTCTTTGCCGAAACTGTCCTGCACCTGACGACGAAAGCCGTCGAGCTGCTCGCGTAGCGGCGTCAGCAAACCGTGCAGACTCTGGCGGTTCTGTTCGTCGACCCGGCGATTGCTGTGCTCAAAAATACGGTTGGCAAGGTTTTCAAACTGCTCGCTCAGTCGCTGCTCGCTGTTCACCATCTGGCGAATTTTGTCTTCCGCGTGCAGCTGGGTGGATTCCAGGCGGGTGCTCACTTCACGCAAGTCGGCTTCCAGCGAGGTGTTAATTTCCCGCAGGCTGCGCAGCTCGTTATTCAGCAGTTCACACTCGTCGCGCCAGTGGGCATTTTGCGCCAGCTGCTGCTTCGCCGCGTTGAGTTCAATGTCGAGCTCATGCCGCTCTTCAATGAAATCGGCCCGCAGCCGGTCGGCATGGGATTTACTGGCTAACCAGCCAAACGCCGCCCCGACAATCAGTGCTGCCACTGCGCTTAAAATGATTGAGATATCCACCCTTCCCCCTGCTTCAACAACGTATCGGCACAACAGAATCTAATTGTTAAGTGTGCTGTATAAATGTCCAGCTGAAAAGGGTTTTCCTGCGAGGATGTACGCAAAATATCGTTGTAAACAAGCGTGTTCCATTCCGCCCGGCGGCGCTACGCTTGCCAGGCCTACGGTTCAATGCAGAACGATGATGTTATTGGCCCGATGGTTGTCAGTGCCATCGGGCAACAGAGAGGTTACGGGGATTACAGCAGGCGACGAGCCGCTTCGACCACGATTTTCACCGCGTGGCTTTCGGTTTTCTTCATGGTTTCTGCGTTCGGGATTTCTTGCTGGGTGCGGTTGACGATGACGCCCGCAACCATGCCCGCGCGCAGGCCCTGGCTGGAACACATGGTCAGCAGGGTGGCGGATTCCATTTCATAGTTCATCACGCCCATCGACTGCCACTCTTCCATCGAACCTTTATAGCGGTTAACGACGCGGCCAGAGAAGGTGTCGTAACGCTCCTGACCTGGGTAGAAGGTGTCGGAAGAAGCGGTCACACCGATATGGGTGGTAGCGCCGACGGATTTAGCCGCTTCCACCAGCGCGGTGGTGCAGGCGAAATCAGCGACGGCCGGGTATTCCATCGGCGCGAAGTGCAGGCTTGCGCCGTCAAGACGCACGGATGCAGTGGTCACCAGCACATCACCCACGCTGATGTTGGGTTGAATTGCGCCGGTGGTGCCCACGCGCAAGAAGGTACGAATGCCCAATTGGGCCAGTTCTTCAACCGCGATAGACGTGGACGGGCCGCCGATTCCGGTAGAACACACGATAACCGCTTTGCCATCCAGCTCTGCACGCCAGGAGGTGAATTCACGATGTGATGCCAGCTTGACCGGCTTGTCCATCAGCGCGGCGATCTTTTCCACACGCTCCGGATCGCCCGGGACGATAGCGAGCGTTGCCCCTTGTAAATCGTTCTTGGTGAGGCCGAGATGAAAAACATCAGACGTAGACATATAAAAACTCCTCTCTGGGTCGAGTTGTCAGCAGAAGCAAAAACGCACTTTACCGAAGCTTTGGACACATTTTCGTGACAATCATCACTATGAGTGAAAATGTTTGCATTAGATTTCTTATAAAAAGTGATTCACATCACACTAACAAGTGTTAATGATAACCACTGCACATAAGATAGCCGTTTTCTGGCACTGTGAATTGTTAACCTGCGGACTATATTTACTTTTGCGCTATTGGGTACGGAGAAGAGCATGACAGACAAACAACCCGGCTTTGCACCGGCTGCAGAACCGCACGCATCAACCTCAATTCTGACATCTGAAGACGCCATCATCGCGGGTGAAACCTCTATTCCGTCGCAGGGCGAAAACATGCCTGCGTTTCACGCCCGGCCGAAAAATGCCGACGGCCCGTTGCCGGTGGTGATTGTGGTGCAAGAAATTTTCGGCGTACATGAGCATATTCGCGATATTTGCCGACGTCTGGCCGTGGAAGGCTATCTGGCGATTGCGCCAGAGCTCTATTTCCGCCAGGGCGATCCGAATGATTTTGCCGATATCCCCACGCTGTTCAGCGGCCTGGTCTCGAAAGTGCCGGATGCCCAAGTGCTGGCCGATCTCGACCACGTTGCCAGCTGGGCTTCACGTAACGGCGGCGATGTTAATCGCCTGCTGGTCACCGGTTTTTGCTGGGGCGGCCGCATTGCGTGGCTGTACGCGGCGCATAATCCACAGTTGAAAGCCGCGGTGGCGTGGTACGGCAAACTGGTGGGTGAGAAGTCGATCAATTCGCCGAAGCATCCGGTCGACATCGCCATCGATTTAACCGCGCCGGTGTTGGGTTTGTACGGCGGGCAGGATACGGGCATTTCGCTCGAGAGCGTAGACACCATGCGTCAGGCGTTACGAGCGGCAAACGCCAAAGCCGATATTATTGTTTACCCGGAAGCCGGACACGCATTTAACGCTGACTATCGCCCGAGCTATCACGAAGAATCTGCCAAAGACGGTTGGCAGCGCATGCTGGCGTGGTTTGCGCAGTACGGCGGGAAGAAGGGATAACGATTTTCAGACTGCCCGGCAACGCTGCCGGGCAAATGCCAACGTCTTATTGTTTGACGATCAAAGGCGTTTTCAACTGATCCACCAGCAAATACACCAGATCGTGCAGCAAACCCACCAGATCCTGCGCATTTCGTGCCAGAAGCGTGTTCCCGCTCAATGCCAGGGTTAACGCCTGCGCATAATCCAGCATAAATTCTGAATCCTGCCAGCACTCCGGTACGCTGGAGAGAGGCACGGTTTTCGTCGTCAGTTGACGGACAATCCACTCGGGTAAATCTTCTACGCAACGTTGGCGAAGTACCGTCAGCGCATGCGCTAAACGCCCATACAGTGCCTGCCGATAATATTCATCTTCGCATTCCACCATCACACTCACGAACGTGGCGCAGAGATCGGCGGTAGTTAAAAGATCGGCAGAGCCGGAGAGCGGAATATCGAGGGCTTCCTGGATTTGGAGGGAGTACAGATTTTGGGTTGGGTTCTTAATCATTTGGCAATTCCTTGTGTCTTTTAAGGAGTCACCGCTGGAGTTCCTACGCTCACAGGTGGTGACGCTGACGGGGGTAGGAATACCGGACACAAGTGAAACCGGCCAACCTTTCGGTTGCCCCGCCAGCGTCACCATGGAGTTTACTGAGATGTACGCTGCCGTAACACAGAAAAATCTGTGCCCACTTATGTTTTATACAGGTTCCTACGCCCGGTTGCGGGATTGACCGCAACGCCATCACCTTACGAATACCATGGTTATAAAGAAAGCGGTTTTACGCGTTGCATCCGAGTTGCTTTCCGTTTTGCGAGCACGTTTCAGAAAAGCCGCCAGATGGCGCAAGCTTGCCGGGCCTACAGTCCTGCGCAATGTATTGATTTTGTAGGCCTGGTAAGCATCGCGCCACCAGGCAGCCAGGCCAACAAGAATGATTTTGTAGGCCTGGTAAGCAACGCGCCACCAGGCAATCCGGCACTTAAGCCTGACGCAAATTCTGCGCGGCCTGCACCATGTTCGCCAGTGCGGCACGGGTTTCTGGCCAGCCGCGGGTTTTCAGGCCGCAGTCCGGGTTGACCCACAGGCGCTCTGCCGGAATGCGCTGGGCGGCTTTCTTCAGCAGCGCTTCAATCCACTCTACGCTTGGCACGTTCGGCGAATGAATGTCATATACGCCCGGGCCGATTTCGTTCGGATAGTCGAACTCTTCGAACGACTCCAGCAGCTCCATGTCTGAACGCGAGGTTTCGATGGTGATCACATCCGCATCCAGCGCGGCGATGGAATCCATGATGTCATTGAACTCGCAGTAACACATGTGGGTGTGGATCTGCGTTTCATCTTTCGCCACCGCGGCGTTGATGCGGAAGGCTTCCACGCCCCACGCCAGGTAAGCATCCCAGTCGCTTTGACGCAGCGGCAGCCCTTCACGCAGCGCCGGTTCGTCAATCTGGATTATGCCGATCCCTGCGGCTTCCAGATCCGCCACTTCATCGCGCAGCGCGAGGGCAATCTGTTTGGCGATGGTTTCACGGGTCACGTCTTCACGCGGGAACGACCAGCACAGAATCGTCACCGGACCGGTCAGCATGCCTTTCACTGGTTTGTCGGTCAGAGACTGCGCGTATTTCGCCCACTCAACGGTGATCGCTTCCGGACGGCTGATGTCGCCAATCACCACCGGCGGCTTCACGCAGCGAGAACCGTAGCTCTGCACCCAGCCATTCTGAGTGAAGACGAAACCGTCCAGATGCTCGCCGAAGTACTCGACCATGTCGTTACGCTCGGCTTCGCCGTGGACCAGCACGTCCAGGCCCAGACGCTCCTGCTCAACGATGGCCTGTTTAATGTGTTCGGCGATGCCGGTGCGATAATTGCCCGCATCGAGATTGCCTTTCTTGAAGTCGAGGCGCAGGCCGCGAATTTCCGTAGTTTGCGGGAAAGAGCCGATGGTGGTGGTCGGCCATGCAGGCAGGTTGAAGCGCGCGCGCTGGGCTTCGGCACGCTCAATGTAAGGTCGACTGCGCTGGCTGTCCTGGGCGGTGATCGCGGCCAGGCGTTTTTCTACCGCGGCATTGTGTACGCGGCCTGAGTGACGGCGAGCCTGAATCGGCGCACTCCATTCTGCAATGGCTGCGGTGTCGCCGCTGTTGAGCGCATCACGCAGCAGCGCCAGCTCTCCACATTTTTGCAGGGCGAAGGCGAACCAGCTTTTTACTTCTGCATCGAGACGCGTTTCCACGCTCAGGTCGATCGGGCTGTGCAACAGCGAGCAAGAAGACGCCACCCAAAGCGCACGTTTGCCGACGATATCTTTAACTTGTGCGTATTTCTCTGTGAGATCGGCCCGCCAGACATTCCGGCCATTGACCAGACCCGCAGACAGCAGCCAGTCTGCAGGCAGGCGGCTGTGCAGTTCGGCGACGTCATCTTTACCGTGTACCAGATCGACATGCAGACCTTGCACCGGCAGCGCGGTGATGGTGTCGAGGTTCGGCGTCACGCCTTCGAAATAGGTGGTCAGCAGCAGCTTAGTGTTGCCCTTGAGCGCATCGTAAGCGGGCTGGAACGCATCGAGCCACGAACGCGGCAACTCCAGCACCAGAATCGGTTCGTCGATTTGTACCCACTCGACGCCGCGTTTGGCCAGCTCGGCCAGCACCTGCTGGTAAACCGGGAGGATATCTTTCAGCAGGCTCAGACGGTCGAACTGCTCGCCTTTCACTTTACCCAGCCATAGATAGGTCACCGGGCCGAGCAGCACAGGTTTCACGTTGTGGCCCAGCGCCAGCGCTTCGTCCACTTCCTCCAGCAGTTGAGTCCAGGTCAGTTTGAATTCCTGCCCTTTAGTGAATTCCGGCACCATGTAGTGATAGTTGGTGTTAAACCATTTGGTCATTTCTGCCGCCGCTGCCGGTTCGCCGGTTGGCGCCCTGCCGCGTCCGAGGCGGAACAGCGTGTCGATATCCACTGAGCCGTCTTTGTTCTGATGACGAGCCGGCACGTTGCCTAGCAGCAGGCTAGTGGTCAGAACATGGTCGTACCAGGCAAAATCGCCCACGGGCAGCAGATCCACGCCAGCGTCTTTCTGCTGCTGCCAGTGACGGGTGCGCAGTTCACGCCCGGTCGCCAACAGTTCTTCACGGCTGGAATTGCCCGCCCAATAGCTCTCTTGTGCTTTTTTCAGTTCGCGGCGTAGGCCAACGCGAGGGAATCCGAGGGTGTGGTTTTTAATGGTCATCAGTTCTTCCTCTAATTAATGGTCAATCCTATGGATTTTGAATTTAGGGAAGGCGGTAAGTTTGCTCATCCACGGGAGCTTACATAAGTAAGTGACCGGGGTGAGTAAACGCAGCCAACGCACCATAAATTTAAAAGACTAAGGATTTAGACGTCTGGATGTTTACACATCTATAATTGGCAGGTACTGTATGATCCTCAAGCGCAATTTATTCATGCCGAAGTGAAGGACTTTCATGATCGAGATTAAACACCTGAAAACGCTACAGGCGTTGCGGAATAGCGGATCGCTCGCAGCAGCAGCAGCCATGCTGCACCAGACGCAATCCGCGCTTTCTCACCAATTCAGCGATCTGGAACAGCGCCTTGGCTTCCGGCTATTTGTCCGTAAGAGTCAGCCGCTGCGCTTCACTCCGCAGGGCGAAATTCTGCTGCAGCTGGCCAATCAGGTCCTGCCGCAGATTAGCCGCGCGCTGCAGGCCTGCAATGAACCGCAGCAGACGACGCTGCGGATCGCCATTGAGTGCCACAGCTGTATTCAGTGGCTGACGCCCGCGCTGGAAAACTTCCGTTTGAGTTGGCCGCAGGTGGAGATGGATTTCAAATCGGGGGTGACGTTCGACCCGCAGCCTGCGTTGCAGCAAGGCGAGCTGGATATCGTGCTGACCTCAGACATTCTGCCGCGCAGCGGTCTCCACTATTCGCCGATGTTTGATTATGAAGTGCGACTGGTGCTGGCTCCCGATCATCCGCTGGCGGCGAAAGCCCGCATCACACCGGAAGACATCGCCAGCGAATCGCTGTTGATTTACCCGGTGCAGCGCAGCCGACTCGATATCTGGCGCCATTTTTTACAGCCAGCCGGCGTGAGCCCATCACTGAAAAGCGTGGATAACACCTTGTTATTGATTCAGATGGTGGCAGCGAAAATGGGCATTGCTGCCCTGCCGCATTGGGTGGTGGAGAGTTTTGAACGCCAGGGCCTGGTGGTGACCAAAACCCTGGGCGAAGGTCTGTGGAGCCGACTGTACGCTGCCGTGCGCGATGGCGAGCAGCGCCAGCCGGTTACCGAAGCATTTATTCGCTCAACGCGGAATCACGCTTGCGATCATTTGCCGTTTGTCCGGAGCGCGGAGCGACCCAATGGCGATGGACCCACAGCGAAGCCACAATCACCAACGCACCTATAATAAAGCTCGGCCAGTGCGGCTGCTGTTGCCAGATAGCCAGATTCACCAACAGCCCGGCAGGCACATGCATGTTATTCATGATCCCCAGCGTACCGGCGTCCACCTGCGTGGCGCCGTAGTTCCACATGAAGTAGCCCAGCCCTGAAGCCACCACGCCGAGCCACACCAGAATGCCCCATTGCAACGTGATCGTCGGCAGCTTGTTCGGATTCCCGAGCATGAACCACGCCACCAGCGCCACAATAAAGGCGCCAAGATAAAACCAGGCGAAGGCGTTGTGCTGCGGCATCGGGTGGATTTCCATTAAACGCTTGTAGCCGACCATCCCGATAGCAAAGCAGATATTCGACAGCTGCACCAATAGCAGCCCGGTCCAGAAATGCGTGCTGACGTGGTCATAGCGAATGATCGCCGCGCCAATCACCGCCAGCATGGCACTCAGCAGATAGCCCCAGCGCAGCCTGCGTTTACTCATCAGGTCGTAAATCAGGGTGATGTACAGCGGGGTCAGCACCGTAAACAGCAGAAATTCGGACACGGTCAGGTAGAGATAGGCGCGGAACGCCAGCAGGTACATTATGCCAAGCTGCATCGCCCCCACCAGCATGTACATCAGCAGGACTTTCAACGATTGCGAGCGCGCCCGCAGGAATGGCAGGAACACCAGCGCCGCCAGGCCCACGCGCATCAGCACGGAGAAATAGCTGTCAACGCTCCCCGCCAGGTACTCGCCAATCAGGCTAAAGGAAAACGCCCACAACACGGTGGTGATAATCAGTAACGCCACGATGAGACTCTCTCAGGATAGTTTGCAGGCATTGTAGCGGAGTCTTCGGTTGACAACTGGTCAAATAAAGAACGCTCACGTTTTACAGCAGCGATTTCTCAGCCCTAATTAGTCCATTACTGATAGTTATGCGACCGAATTCGGGGAATACTGAATATCTTCCCCCATCAGCAGCATTTTCAGGATGGACCCTGTGACTGACGGCAGTTTAATTCCTTCAATTCTTCACCAGTTGAACGCCTCACGAGCGCGGCTGAAACAGGCTATCCACACCCGACAACTGGAGATGTGGTATCAGCCGATCGTTCTGCTGGAAAGTGGCTGCGTCGTCGGGGCCGAAGCGCTGGTGCGCTGGCCGCAGCCGGACGGCAAACTGCTGGCGCCGGACAGCTTCATTCCTTTTGCCCGAGAAACGCAGCTGCTGAGCACGATGACGGTGTGGGTGGTTGAGCAGGTGCTGAACGATCTCGGCACATGGCTGCGTCAGAATCCGGGCCAGTACGTTTCCATCAATGTTGAACCCGACGACCTGCAATCCACCGTTCTGCTGGAGCACCTGGCAATGATGTGTCGTGGTTACGGGGTTCGCCCGCAGCAAATCACGCTGGAAATGACGGAAAGCAGTATGGTTGATCCGGATGCCATCGCCCCGATGATTGAGCACTATCGCCAGGCGGGGCACGCCATTTATCTGGATGATTTTGGCAGTGGCTATGCAAACCTGAATTATCTCCAGGCGATGACCTTCGACATGCTCAAAATTGATAAAACGCTGGTCGACCCGCTGCCGGGCAAAAGTCTGCTGCCGCAGGTTATCGCGCTGGCGAAGTCATTGTCGCTGGAGCCGCTGGCGGAAGGGGTTGAAACGCAGGCGCAGGCCGCGTGGCTGAAAGCGCATGGCGTGAAATACGCGCAGGGCTGGTTATACAGTAAAGCCCTGACCAGCAGGGCTTTTATTGACTGGAGCGAATCGCGTTGCGTTACGCCTGATTGAGATACAGGCGGCGCAGGTAATGCGGTACCGCGTCATCCACGTTCGAACCAATCACTTCCAGTTCCGGATGCAAATCTTTCAGACGCTGATGCGCGTTTTCCATGATGCAGCCTTTGCCCGCCATGGAGAGCATTTCGGCATCGTTCATGCCGTCGCCAAACGCGATGCAGTCCGGCAGGCCGTAACCCATCATTTTCGCGACCGCTTCCAGCGCGTGTCCTTTTGACACACCGCCCGCCATCACTTCCAGACAGGTCAGGGTCGAGAAACTCACGTTGACGCGATCGCCCCAACGCGCGTTGATCGCCTGCTCTAACGGCAGCAGCACTTCATGATCCGGCGAAGAGAAGAACACTTTGCTGACGCCTTCGGCTTCCAGCAGGCCCGGCTCATAAAGCGAATAGTTAAAAGTCGCTTCCTTAAAGAAACGCATCTCTTCCGGACGATGACGGTTCATGAACCATTCGTCGTTGCGATACACGTTGGTCACGATATCCGGATTGTTATTCACCACACCAAACAGGTCAGAGGCGATATCGCTATCGAGGTTATGGGCAAACACCAGATTGCCGTCGGTATCGTGAACGCGAGCACCGTTGGAGGTGATCATGAATGCCTTGATGCCCAGGCCATCGCGGATCTGCCCAACGTCAATGTGGTGGCGGCCAGTCGCAAAAACGAAGTTCACCCCTTTTTCGGTCAGCAAGGTCAGCGTTTCTTTGGTGTAGGGGGACAGACGATGGTCGGGATTGAGCAGCGTACCATCTAAATCAGACGCAACAACCTGGTACATAAACGAATTAAACCTCTGGTAAGAGCGGCATTAACGCCGGATTAATTATGTCGATCATAAAACTCGACGATAGTCTCGAGCGCGACTGAGCGCATATCGTCCTTTTCGAAAAGGATCTCATGATAAGCACCGGGTATGACAAGCGGACTCACGCCTTCACAAGGCTTGCCCGCCGCGGCGCGGAGTGCGCAATAGCGGTCGTGCATACGGTTATCCACGACCTTTTCTTCTTCAGCCTGAATCAGCAGCGTCGGGGTGTCATCCAACGCCACGCCGGCCAGAATTTCTTCTCCGGCTATCACCCCTTCCCGCACCCAATGATAGGTCGGTCCGCCAACGCGAATATACGGATTGTCGGCATAGAACCCCAGGTTTCGCCGATAGCGTTCCCGGCTGTGGGTCAGGATATTGAGGCTGAACGGCAGCGCGTGCCAACGCCCGGTTCCCATGGCATAGCTTTCTCTTATGCGCTGATGGCCCTCAGCGAAATCGAGAATTGGCCGCACCATCCAGTCGGGCAACCGCATGATGATACCGAACATTGGCGCACAAAGCGCGAGCGCGTCGCACTGCTTTGGATTTCGCTGTAAAAACAGCGTAGAAATGGCGCCGCCCATTGAGTGAGCGAGGATATAACGCTTACGCCACGGCCCCGGTGCCACTTCCTGTTCCCAAAAAGCGGTCAGGTCGTCGACGTAATCGCTGAAGTTATCCACGTGGCCGCGATGGCTGTCGTCGAGCATTCGCCCGGACAACCCTTGCCCACGGTGATCGATAATCAGCACGTCGAAGCCACTGTAGAACAGGTCGTAGGCCAGCTCCGCATACTTCACGTAGCTTTCGATTCGGCCCGGACAGACCACAATCACCCGATCGTGTTTTTTGGCGCGAAAGCGGACGAAGCGCACCGGAACGTTATCCACGCCTCTGAATTCGGCTTCTTCACGCTGGCGCCAGAAATTATTCAGCGGTCCCATCGTGAAAGCGGCAAACCCGTTTTCTCTGGTTTTCCAGTCCATTTTCTGCCGAAACATCGGCTATCCACCCCTGCTGCTTGAAGTATGACGGGCATAGCGTATTGTGGCATAAAAGCAGTCAATCAGGGAGTGTCTCATGACCTTCGAGTGGTGGTTCGCCTATCTACTGACGTCGATAATTCTTAGCCTTTCCCCCGGTTCCGGGGCTATCAACACCATGACCACCGCCATCAATCACGGCTATCGTGGCGCAGCGGCATCGATTGCCGGGCTACAAACCGGGCTGGGCATTCATATCGTTTTGGTGGGAGTCGGTCTGGGGACGTTGTTCTCGCGTTCGCTGCTGGCGTTTGAAGTGCTGAAATGGGCGGGTGTCGCGTACCTCATCTGGCTCGGGATTCAGCAATGGCGCGCCGCAGGCGCTATCGATCTTAACGCCGTCGCGAAGACGCAAACCCGTGGACATCTGTTTAAACGCGCGGTTTTTGTGAATCTCACCAACCCGAAAAGCATCGTCTTTCTGGCGGCGCTGTTTCCGCAATTTATCATGCCGCATCAGCCGCAGGTCATGCAGTACGTGATCCTCGGGGTGACGACCATCGTGGTGGATATCATTGTAATGATTGGCTATGCGACGCTGGCGACGCGAATTGCAGGCTGGATCAAAGGCCCTCGTCAGATGAAGGCCCTGAATAAGATTTTTGGATCGCTGTTTATGCTGGTCGGCGCGCTGCTTGCGTCAGCACGCCATGCGTGATTAGCGAGAGATGATCAGGTGGATGCCGAAGCCAGCGAACAGGGTTCCGGCCACGCCGTCAATCCACTTGGCCATGCGCTGGTAGCCGCGGCGCATGGTCGGCAACGCGAACAGACTCGCCACGACGGTAAACCACGCGAAGGTTTCCAAGGCGATCATCACAAATAATCCCCAGCGTTCGGTGCTACCGACGTCATCCCCCACGAACAGCGAAAACACGCTACCGAAGTAAATAATGGCTTTCGGGTTCGACAGGTTGGTGAGCAGGCCTTTCAGGAAACTGCGGCCACCGTGCGCCAGTTCAACTGCCGGTGACTCCTGCGTTGGCGCCTCTTTTTTCAACGCCCCGCGCAGCATCTGATAGCCCATCCAGCACAGATACAATCCGCCACCGACCATAATAATGCTGTGCAGCCACGCCATTTTTGCGAGGATCAAGTTCAGGCCAAGCAACGCCACGCCAGACCACACCATGACGCCACCGGTGATCCCCAGCACGCCCATCATGGCTTCTTTGCGGGAACGGCTAACGGCAGTTTGTGATACGAAAAAGAAGTCGGGACCTGGCGTGACCAGCGCAACGATATGCAGTACCGCTACGGTCAGAAAGAGCATCAACATAGGAAGTAACTCGCGGGATTATCAGTCGGTGAACCACCATCCTGCCACGTTCGGGCAGGAGTGGCTACTACTCATCGTCGCCGTCGACGTGGCTGCGGATCAATGCCATGAATTCACGGCCAAATCGCTCCAGCTTGCGGGTACCCACGCCGTTCACGCCCAACATTTCACCCGGGGTCAGCGGCGTTTGCTCGGCCATTTCAATCAGCGTGGCATCGTTAAACACCACGTAAGGGGGGATATTTTCTTCGTCGGCGATGACTTTACGCAGCTTGCGCAGTTTGGCAAACAGCTTACGGTCATAGTTTCCGCCGTAGGATTTCTGCGCCACGCGCGGTTTGAGCGCCTGCACGCGCGGCACGGCTAACTGCAGCGGCACTTCGGCACGCAGTACCGGACGCGCGGAATCGGTCATCTGCAATGCGGAGTGCATCGCAATATTCTGCATCACCAGCCCGAGGTGAATCAGTTGGCGGATAACGCTCACCCAGTGTTCATGGGTTTTATCGCGGCCCATGCCATACACCTTGAGCTTATCGTGGCCCATTTCGCGGATACGCTGATTATTCGCCCCGCGAATCACTTCGACCACATAGCCCATACCAAAACGCTGATTCACCCGACCAATGGTTGAGAGCGCAATCTGTGCGTCCTGCAAGCCATCGTATTGTTTCGGGGGATCGAGGCACACATCGCAGTTACCGCACGGCTCCTGACGACCTTCGCCGAAATAGTTCAGCAGCACCAGACGACGGCAGGTTTGCGCTTCGGCAAACGCGCCCATCGCGTTGAGCTTGTGGCGTTCAATGTCCTGCAACTGCCCGACAGGCTTCTCTTCCAGGCATTTACGCAACCATGCCATGTCGGCCGGATCGTAAAACAGCATCGCTTCAGCAGGCAGACCATCTCGCCCGGCACGGCCCGTTTCCTGGTAGTAGGATTCGATGTTACGCGGGATATCAAAGTGCGCCACAAAGCGTACGTTCGGCTTGTTGATACCCATCCCGAAGGCGACGGTCGCGACGACGATTTGCAGGTCATCGCGCTGGAATTTTTCCTGCACATCCGCACGGACGTCATGCTCCAGCCCTGCATGATATGCCCCGGCGCTGATGCCTTTGCTTTGCAGACGCGCGGCCGTGTCTTCCACTTTGGCGCGACTACCACAATAAATAATGCCGGATTTTCCGCGCTGGTCCTGCACGTAACGCATCAGCTGATCGAGCGGCTTGAACTTCTCCATCAGCATGTAGCGGATGTTCGGTCGGTCAAAGCTGCTTATCTGGATGTACGGATCGTTCAGGCCCAGCAGGCGCACGATATCGCTGCGGGTGGTGTCATCGGCGGTGGCGGTTAACGCCATAAACGGCAGGGTAGGATATCGCTGACGCAGCTGGCCCAGCGCGGCATATTCAGGACGGAAGTCGTGGCCCCACTGAGAAATACAGTGCGCTTCATCCACCGCCAGCATCACCGGATTCCAGTGGCTGAGGTTTTCGAGGAAGTTGTCGAGCATTAGACGCTCAGGGGCGATATACAGCAGGCGGATTTTGCCGGTACGGCAGCCCGCCATCACCTCTTGCTGCTGTTCGCGCGTCTGCGTCGAATTCAGACAGGCCGCCGACACGCCATTGGCGAGCAGCTGATCGACCTGGTCCTTCATTAATGAAATCAGCGGTGAGACGACGACTGTCAGGCCGTCGAGAACCAGCGCGGGTACCTGATAGCACAGGGATTTCCCGCCGCCGGTCGGCATCACCACCAGACAGTCGCGCCCTTCGAGCGCCGTCTCGATGATGGTTTCCTGACCCGGGCGGAACTGCTGGTAGCCAAAGGTTTCCTGTAAAACCTGCCTTGCCAGCGATGCCTGATTTATCACTTCCGCCTGCGCCACACTCACCCCAATTCTGAAATAAAAACAGGCGCTATTTTCAGCGCCTGAGAGCAAGAGTGCAACGTTTAAAACAGATCGTTGAGCATTACGCCTACGCCGACACGTGTCTGATTGAAGTTGTAATCAATCAGCGACTCGCCGTAACCGCTGTAAACCTGCGTATAAATGCGCACGTGTCGGGTAACCGGATAGCTCAGACCGAGCTCCGCGCCGCCGTAACCGGTGTTCCAGTTGTACTGGCCTTTGGCGCTGAGGATCGCTTCACCCAGCTGGTAGCCAATTTTGAGCTGGTAGTAGCCCATATATTTGGTGATATCCGGGTTATCGTCAGTATCGCCAATCACATACCACGGCTTCACTTCCACCAGCCAGTTGCCGTTTTGCGCCATCAGACGTGTATAAAGACGGTTCCAACTGCGGGACGTCGGGTCGGAACGGCCGTTGGAGTCGTGGTTATAACCAAATTCGACGTCGCGCAGCGTCCAGCCTGCAAACTGGTAATCAGTGGCAAAACCGAGGAACAGCTGCGGTTCATAGTTAGTTTCACGGAACGGGGCAGATTCTGACGTGTTGGAGAGCTGCCACCAGGATTTCTGGGTGTATGACGCCCCGAGAACGGAGTTGTCGCCCAAAATGCCACGCCACAGCGGGAAGGCTAAACTCAGCTGGAATTTCACTTCGTCCTTACGCGCATTATCCGACCAGTTGTAGCTTTTAATGGCTTCTTTGTTTAAATCGCTGGTCGCGGTGTAAATGACATAGTTGCTCTCATACGGGTAGAGCGTGAACGGATTGTCATGCTCCTGCAGCATGTTAGCGATGATGCTGCCACGCACGGCGGGCGTATCGTGGACATCCTTAATTGTGGCTTCCTGTGCATAAACGGAAAGTGGCAGCCCTGCAACTGCCAGCAACCAACCCAGCCTGGTTCGCATTGGGAGTTCTCCTGAATAAAAATTTATTATTGGATAATCAGTCGGCTGTCATTTTACCTATTTATCGCCATCTTGCGCGGTTATCGTTTCCTAAAGTAGAAATCAACAAATCATAGGCTTAAAATCAACATTTCATTAACCAATGGAAAGGTTGCTATGTCCGCAGAACTCACCGCCGAAGCCGCGCTAAAGCTGGTAGGCGATATCTTTGTGTATCACATGCCGTTTAACCGCGCGCTGGGGCTGGAGCTGGAACGCTACGAGAAATCCTTCGCGCAGCTCAGTTTTAACAATCAGCCGATGATGGTCGGCAACTGGGCGCAAAGTATTCTTCACGGCGGGGTGATTGCCTCCGCGCTGGACGTCGCCGCAGGCCTGGTCTGCGTGGGCAGTACACTCACCCGCCACGACACCATCAACGAAGATGAACTGCGCCAGCGCCTGTCGCGTATGGGCACCATCGATTTGCGCGTGGACTACCTGCGTCCGGGCCGGGGCAACCGCTTTACCGCCACCAGCAGCCTACTGCGCGCGGGCAATAAAGTGGCCGTCGCGCGCGTCGAATTGCACAACGAAGAGCAGGTTTATATCGCCAGCGCGACCGCCACTTATATGGTGGGTTAGCCGTTAAAATCGGGTAACATCCCCTTACTTTTATGTAACGGATTATCCCATGGATGCTAAACAAACGCGGCAAGGCGTTTTACTCGCCCTCGCCGCTTATTTTATTTGGGGCATAGCACCGGCGTATTTCAAAGTCATTCACTACGTACCCGCCGATGAAATTCTCACCCACCGTATTATCTGGTCATTCTTCTTTATGGTGGCGCTGATCAGCATCAGCCGTCAGTGGAGTGGCATCAAGCGCCTGTGCCAGACACCGAAGAAAATCTTCCTGCTGGCGCTTTCTGCGGTGTTGATTGGCGGCAACTGGCTGCTGTTTATCTGGGCGGTGAATAATCAGCACATGCTGGAAGCCAGTCTCGGGTATTTCATTAACCCGCTGGTGAATATTGTGCTGGGGATGATTTTCCTCGGGGAACGCTTCCGTCGGATGCAATGGGTGGCGGTTTTCCTCGCGGCCTGCGGCGTGCTGGTGCAGCTCTGGACCTTTGGTTCACTGCCGATTATCGCGCTGGGCCTGGCGTTCAGCTTTGCGTTTTACGGCCTGGTGCGCAAGAAAATTGCCGTTGATGCCCAAACCGGCATGTTGGTGGAAACCCTGTGGTTACTGCCCGTGGCGGCGATTTACCTGTTCGGCATCGCCGACAGCGCCACCAGCCATATGGGGCAAAACCCGTGGTCACTGAACCTGCTGCTGATGGCCGCAGGCGTGGTCACCACTATCCCACTGCTGTGCTTCACCGGGGCGGCCACCAAACTGCGTTTGTCGACGCTGGGCTTCTTCCAGTACATCGGCCCGACGCTGATGTTTATCCTCGCAGTAATGTTTTATGGTGAAACGCCGGGCGCGGATAAAATGGTGACCTTCGCCTTTATTTGGGTCGCGCTGGCGGTGTTCGTTATCGATGCGCTTTATACCCTGCGTCGTACGCCAAAAAGCTGATCCCCTGCGCTTTGCCAGAAAGCGGCAAAGCACATCCAGTTAAATTCTTTGTTATTTCAACCGGCTTCTCACATCTTCTGAGGATAACCCCTTTGAGATGTGTGAGCCGGATGCTAATCCCCGACCCCGCCCGACGTTCTGCCTGGCTGCACGATGAACAACGCAGCGCGGTGCGCCTGCTGGCCAGAAGCTGGCTGTGGCGCAGCGAACTGCCGACCTGGCTGTTGATGTTCACGATTTACGGCGGCTGGTTTACCACGCTGGTGTTTCGCGCTGAGCTGGGACTTTTTGCCTCCACTGCACTGCTGATTCTGTTCACCACCTGGTATCTGTCGCTCCAGCATGAGCTTATTCACGGGCATCCGACACGCTGGCCGCGCGTCAATCAGCTGTTCGGCCTGCTGCCGCTGGCGGTGTGGTATCCGTACGGGCTGTATCGCGACTCACATCTCGCGCACCACCGCAATCAGCTGCTAACCGTGCCGGGCGAAGATCCTGAGACCTACTATTTCTCCGCCGAACGCTGGCAGCGTTTTAGCGGCTGGCAGCAACGGGTGATTCGTTTGCGTAATACGTTTATTGGCCGACTGCTGCTGGCGCCGCTGCTGGATATTGCTGGGGTGTTTGAAGGCATGATCACCTCGTTTCGCCTGGGAGATCGCCGGGCGATAGCGATGTGGCTGGTGCATTTCGCGTTACTGGGACTGGTGTTCGGTTGGTTGCAGCATCAGGGATTTTCGATAGGGTGGTATCTGCTGGCGGTGAGTTATCCGGCGCTAGGCTGCACCAAAATACGCTCGTTCCTCGAGCATCGCGCCGCCGACAATCCGCTGGCCCGTTCCGCCATCACAGAAACCTCACTCCCGTGGCGCCTGCTGTTCCTCAATCTGAACTATCATTCGGTTCATCATGACCTGCCCGGCGTGCCGTGGTATGGGTTGCGTAAGGTATGGCTGCGCGACAGATCACACTATGCCGAGCGCAATCAGGGATTTGTGGTGAAAGGCTATCGGGAATGGTGGCGAAATTACCGCTTTCATCCAGTGGATGTGACCGTGCATCCCGGTGACCCAGAGGAAAATCAGCATGACCGGTAACTTCGCCTTTCCGATGTATGACGTGAACCCAGCCGCCACGGATGCACTGGCCGCCGCCGTGCTGCGGCGCTTTCCCGAGGCACGCTTCCAGCGCCCGGCAGATTTACTGTCCCACTGGCTGGACGACAACCTGCTGCTGAGCCAAACCTGCGGCTATCCGCTGATGACCGCGCTGGATGAGGTCCAAGTGGTTGGCTGTTTCCACTACAACGCGCCGGGCTGCGAAGGGCGGAACTATCGCAGTCGGCTGGTCGCGCGTCAGACGGAATCAGGCAAAACGCTGAATGATTTTCACGGTCAGGTCGCCGCCTGCAATTCACCGGATTCGCAGTCGGGCTACCATGCTCTACGCAACAGCGTGGGTCACGACGACGCGTTTTTCAGATCGATTGTCTGGACCGGGAGCCATCGTCAGTCGCTGAATGCGCTGCAAAACGGAACCGCGGATATCGCCGCCATCGACTGTGTGAGCCTGGCATTGTTTGCCCGCTATCAGCCACAAGCGTTGACGGGCCTGACGGTGGTGGGCGAAACGGCGCTGACTCCGGGCCTGCCGCTGATCACCTCGCGCCATACCTCGGCACAAACGCTGAATGCGCTGCGCGAAGGTTTAGCGGAGATTGCCGGCGAGGCTGAGATTGCGGCGCCGTTGCTGATCGGCGGCTTCAGTCCGGCAAGCCGCCGCGATTATGAGGTGATACTTAAAGCCAGTTCTTGCGCTTGAAGTAGAGATACGGCGCGAGGCCCGCGAGGATCATAAATACAATTGCCCCCGGATAGCCGAAGCTCCAGTGCAGCTCTGGCATGAACTCGAAGTTCATCCCGTAGCTTGAGGCCACCAGCGTCGGCGGCAGGAACACCACGGAGACCACCGAGAAGATCTTGATAATGCGGTTCTGCTCGATGTTGATAAAGCCCATCGCCGCCTGCATCAGGAAGTTCACCTTCTGGAACAGCGATTCATTGTGCGGCAGCAGGGATTCGATATCGCGCAGGATCTCACGCGCCTGCTCCAGCTGCACCGCCGGTAAACGCGCTTTACGCACCAGGAAGTTCAATGCGCGCTGGGTATCCATCAGACACAAACGCACTTTCCAGCCGATATCTTCCAGCTCCGCCAGCGTGGAGAGCGCTTCATCGTATTCGTCGCCCTGATGACCTTCCATGATCACACGGCTCAGCTTTTCCAGGTCGCTGTAGATATTTTCAATTTCATCCGCCAGCTGTTCGATTTTGGTTTCGAACAGGTCAAGCAGCAGCTCAAACGCATTGCCGTCGACCATTTCCTGGCTGCGGGCGCGCATTCGATACAGACGAAATGCAGGCAGTTCGCGTTCGCGCAGCGTAAACAGACGCCCTTCGCGGATGGTAAATGCCACGGTGGAGTTACCGGCGTGATCGTCGGCATCTTCATAAAAGAAGAAGGAGTGGATGTGCAGGCCGTCTTCGTCTTCGAAGAAACGGGCCGAGGCCTCGATGTCTTCCAGTTCCGGCCGCGTAGCCAGATTCTGACCCAGTTCCGTCTGTACGCGATTACGCTCTTCGTCATCTGGCTCGACCAAATCCACCCATACCGACGTGGCAAGGTGTTTGATGTCGTCAGACTCAAGGCGCGTTAAGCGGTTATTTTCCAGTTGAAATGCGCTCAGCATGACCGGGACTCCCAATGCAAAAAATTATCGGACAGTACGGTGGGCACACAGAAACATCGGGGGTTTCAGACCATTAAGCCTGACTCATTGCGACGGGAATATTGCATGTCGCCGACAACCTCTAAGGCCATCAGCGTCGGGTGATAGCCTTAGGAGTTGTTCCTGGTTTGCAGGAAGTTGAGCCAGCATCTACTGGGTGTGTCCAAGGTATCAGTCCTCTTAGCGTATTCGTGCGCGCATGTTACGCCAGCCTAAATGAAGCGTCAACATACAGCGAGGCGCCAGAGAGTTTTTCCACCCCTCTGGCGTATAAGACTAGCAGAACATTAAGAAAATATGATGTATTTCTTAATGTTACGCATTTTCGAGACGGGCGTAAGCTGCCACCAGCCATTTGATGCCCTGGCCCTGGAACGCCACCTGCAAACGGCTGTGTTCGCCACTGCCTTCCAGGTTTACGATGGTACCTTCGCCAAATTTCGGGTGACGCACGCGCTGGCCCAGCTTGTAGCCGGTGTCGTTTTCCGCCATCGGCGTGCCCATCCGCTGATGGTTAACCGGGCGGCTGACGGTGGCACGCAGACGCACTTCTTCCACGCACGCCTCCGGCAGTTCGCCGACAAAGCGCGACGGACGGTGATAGACCTCTTTGCCGTATAAACGGCGGGTTTCGGCGTAGGTCAGCGTCAGTTTTTGCATCGCACGGGTAACGCCGACGTAGGCCAGGCGACGTTCTTCTTCCAGACGCCCGCCTTCATCCAGCGACATCTGACTCGGGAACATGCCCTCTTCCATCCCGACGATAAACACCTGCGGGAACTCCAGACCTTTCGCCGAGTGCAGCGTCATCAGCTGAACCGCGTCCTGCCAGGTATCGGCCTGCCCTTCGCCCGCTTCCAGCGCCGCGTGGGACAGGAACGCCTGCAACGGCATCAGATCTTCTTCTTCGTCGTTGTAGCTGAACTGGCGCGTGGCCGTCACCAGTTCCTCTAAGTTCTCGATACGCGTCTGGCCCTTCTCGCCTTTCTCCTGCTCGTACATCATGAACAGGCCGGAATCTTTAATCACCCGGTCGGTCTGCACATGCAGCGGCATATCGGCAGTTTCCTGCGCCAGTGCGTCGATAAGCTCCATAAAGCGCTGCAACGCGCCGGCCGCACGTCCGGCAAGGGCTTTATCTTTCAGCAATTCACGGCATGCTTGCCACAGCGTCAGCTGCCGGTCGCGGGAAGCCTGACGCACCACGTCGAGCGTGCGATCGCCGATGCCACGCGTCGGGGTATTCACCACGCGCTCAAACGCCGCATCGTCATTGCGGTTGGCAATCAGACGCAGATAGGCCAGCGCATCTTTGATTTCCAGACGTTCGAAGAAGCGCATTCCGCCATAAATGCGGTACGGCATACTGACTTGCAACAACGCTTCTTCCAGCACGCGCGACTGGGCGTTGCTGCGGTAAAGAATGGCGCACTGCTCAAGCTGGCCCCCGTTGTCCTGCCAGGCTTTGATGCGGCTCACGACGAAGCGGGCTTCATCCAGCTCGTTGAACGCGCAGTATAGTGAAATGGGTTCGCCGTCGACGCCATCGGTCCACAGCTTTTTACCCAGACGGCCGTCGTTGTTCTCAATCAGGGCGTTCGCCGCGCTAAGAATGTTGTTGGTCGAGCGGTAGTTCTGCTCCAGACGGATGGTTTCGGCGCCGGGGAAATCCTTCAGGAAACGCTGGATGTTTTCGACCTGCGCGCCGCGCCAGCCGTAGATTGACTGGTCATCATCGCCAACGATCATCACTTTGCCCGTGTCGCCCGCCAGCATGCGGATCCAGGCGTACTGAATGTTGTTGGTATCCTGGAATTCGTCCACCAGGATGTTGGTGAAGCGCTCGCGATAGTGCTGCAAAATATGTGGCTTGTTGAGCCATAGCTCGTGGGCACGCAGCAGCAGCTCGGCAAAATCAACCAGACCCGCGCGGTCGCAAGCTTCCTGATAGGCCTGATACACCTTCTGCCAGGTTTGCTCCACCGGGTTGCCGTAGCTTTGAATATGATGCGGGCGCAGCCCTTCGTCTTTCTGACCGTTGATGTACCACATCGCCTGACGCGGTGGCCACTGCTTCTCGTCGAGGTTCATGGCTTTGATCAGACGTTTCAGCAGGCGCAGCTGATCTTCGCTGTCGAGGATCTGGAAATCCTGCGGCAGATTGGCGTCCAGATGGTGCGCGCGCAGCAAGCGATGCGCCAGACCGTGGAAGGTGCCGACCCACATCCCGCCCTGGGAGGTGCCCATCAGCTGACCGATACGGTGGCGCATTTCCGCCGCCGCTTTGTTGGTGAAGGTCACCGCCATAATCGAATACGGTGAGCTGTGTTCAACGCTGATAAGCCACGCGATGCGGTGCACCAGCACGCGCGTCTTGCCGCTTCCTGCCCCAGCCAGCACCAGCATATTGGTGCGCGACGCCGCCACGGCTTCACGCTGTTTGTCATTGAGGCTGTCGAGCAGGTAAGAAACGTCCATTGGCACCGCCGGGTAGAAATTGAGAAAACGTCGAAACGCCCGGTGGCGCTTCGCTTACCGGGCCTACACGTTCGTAGGGCGGATAAGCATCGCGCATCCGCCAAAACCCTGGAATTTTATACAGAACTTCTGATGATTATATCAGCGTGGTGAGGGATGCCAACCGCGAAATTTCGATGTGAGGTAACAGGCGACTGTCGGCGATTTGCATCAGGTCACCGTCGAGCAGGTTTATCCAGCAGGCCTGTACGCCGCAGCGGATCGCGCCCGCGACGTCGGTCGTCAGGTCATCGCCCACGTGCAGGATCTGCTCCAGCGGAACATCAAGACGCTCTGCCGCCAGATGGTACATATCACTGAACGGCTTGGAACGTCCGTCGGGGCCTGCGCGCAGCACAAACGTAAAGTAGTCGTTCAGGCCGAACATTTCCGGCTGTGCGTTGCCGTTGGTGATCGCCACCAGCGGCCATTTTTCAGCCAGCTTGGCGAGGGTGTCGTGGGTTTCCTGCGGCACGTCGATCGCACTGCGCCAGTGGGCGAAATTCGCCATCGCGGCGTTGGCGCCAATCGTGGCGTCTCTCGCCGAGAGACCGGCATTCAGCATCGCCAGCTCAACTGCGCGACGACGCCATTCGGTGACGTCGTGATAAATATCGGGCTCGGCCTGGCGAAGCGCCTGACGAAGCTGATGAAAATCGCTGCTTTCCAGCGCCTGTAACGCCGGATGGTAACCGCGGACAAACTCCAGCGACTCTTTTTCCGTACGGCGGATAACCTGACGGTTGTCGTAAAGCGTGTCATCGAGGTCAAAAGTCAGGGCCGAAATCTGGCCCAGTGGACGGTAAAAACGCATTATTTCCCCCGTTTGGCGCGTGGGTGTGCCTTGTCGTACACCGAGGCAAGATGTTGAAAATCAAGATGGGTATAGATTTGCGTGGTGGAAAGATTCGCGTGGCCGAGCAGTTCCTGCACGCCGCGTAAATCCCCGCTCGACTCCAGCATGTGGGTCGCGAACGAATGGCGCAATTTGTGTGGATTCACATGGCTGTTCAGCCCTTGCTTGATGCCCCACTCCGCAAAGCGCTTTTGCACATTGCGCGCGGAGATGCGTTTGCCGAGCTTCGACAAAAACAACGCCTCTTCTTCACTGCCGAACAGTCCGCGTAAATCGAGCCAGTGTTCAATCCAGTGCGCGGCGTTACGGCCAATCGGCAGACGGCGCTCTTTACTGCCTTTCCCCATCACCCACACTTCGCCCGATTCCAGGTCAAGATGCTTAATGTTGAGGCCCACCAGCTCTGACAGACGCAGGCCCGCGCCGTACATCACTTCGAGCATGGCGCGATCGCGTACGGCCAGCGGATCGTTGAGATCGATATCCAGCAGCCGGTTGACGTCATCCACATCAATATTTTTTGGCAGATGGCGTGGGGCTTTTGGCGCGGAGACGGCTTTCGCCGGATTGGCCTGCAGCTCACCCTGACTTACCAGCCAGTCGAAAAAACTGCGCAAGGCCGACAACCGCAGGGCCAGACTCGCCGGGCCAAGCCCTTTGCGACGGCTGCGAACCGCAAAACTGCGCACTGTCGCCGCGTCACACTGCTGCCAATTTTTCACACCGCTGTCTTCGGCGATAGCGATGATGGCATCAAGCTGACGCCGATAGTTGAGCAGAGTTATCGGACTGAGTTGGCGTTCAACGCCGAGATAACGCAGGAAGCGTTCGGTCGGTTCTGAGAGCGGAGACAGCGTCATACGCGCTCGACCCAACGCTCCAGCAGGCCAGGCAGTAGCAGGGAAATTTCCTGCAAGAGGTGCGTTCCTTGACCGGCCTGATAATGGTGCGCGTCGCGGCTGCTGAACAGCACCACGCCGAGGTCACCGTCGCTGCCGAGCATCGACATCGCCACCGAGCCAATCGCTTTGGCATCCGGCATCATCACCAGCAGTTCCGGGCCATTCAGCGAGCCAAGATAGTGGCGCTCATGGCCGAGACGCTGAATGCGGATGGATTCAAAAGACTGACGTGAGAGCGCTAACTGGGTGAACTTAGACGGCGCGCCAATGCGCCAACGATCGGCAAACAGACGCACCGTGGCACCCGCAAGACCTAAATCGCGCGCCCAACGGTGGAAGCGATTGAGCATATCGTCGAGGCTTTCCGCCGCAGCTAAATGTGTTTGCAGATGCAGCAGGCGATAGAACAGGCTTTCGTTTGCCGATGCCTGCTCCACCAGCAACGTCATGTTCTCTTCCAGCGCGTTGATGTGGTTTCTGGCGCGCGCCATGTGCCATTCGACCAGCGACACCGTGCCGCGAACCGGATGCGGCACGCGCATCCCTTCCACGGCCGGGGCGTTGCGAATGAAAAACTCAGGATGTTGCAGCAGATAATCGACTACCGCCCGATCGTCGAGCGTGTTGAGTTCAGCCTGCTGTTCTTCCCCGATTGGTTTCATAAATGAATAAATCCGTCGTAGACGTGTGCCGCCGGGCCAGTCATAAACAACGGTTGACCCGGTCCTTTCCAGGCGATATCGAGCCGCCCGCCTGGCAATTCCACGCGTACCTCTTCGGCCAGCAAACCTTGCTGAATGCCGACGGCCACCGCCGCACAGGCTCCGCTCCCGCAGGCCTGCGTTTCACCTGCGCCGCGCTCAAAGACGCGCAAGCGAATGTGATCGTTCTTCACCACCTGCATAAAACCGATGTTGGCACGCTCAGGAAAACGCTCATGGCTTTCCATAATTGGGCCTAATGTTTCCACCGCAGCGGTGTCGACATCATCGACCTGAATGACGCAGTGCGGATTGCCCATTGAGACGACGCCGCACAATACTGTCTGTTCAGAGGCACGCATAATATAGGTCTTTTCCGCTTTGTTGGCGCGGAACGGGACCTGCGAAGGCTCGAAGTTAGGCTCGCCCATGTTCACCCGCACCAGGTCGTCATCCGTTACGGTTAATACCATACGGCCGTTGGCGGTACTGACGCGGATGTCACGTTTATTGGTCAGGCCTTTGAGGCGTACAAAGCGCGCAAAACAGCGCGCACCGTTGCCACACTGAGACACTTCGCTGCCGTCGGCATTAAAGATGCGGTAGTGGAAGTCGAGATCGGGATCGTACGGTGGCTCTACCACCAGCAGCTGATCGAAGCCGACGCCAAGATGCCGATCGGCCAGACGGCGGATCAGCTCCGGAGAAAAGAACACATTCTGCGTTACCGCATCGACGACCATGAAATCGTTGCCCAGGCCGTGCATTTTAGAGAACTGCATCATTGACTCCATCCACGCAGAAATAACGATGTCTTGTTAGTAGTTAACCTGGGACGGGCCACCGTTATCACCGCGATCGTTACGGGTCGGCTCAGTGGTCTGAGTGCCCGGATCTACCGGTTTAGTGGGTGGAGCCGCCGATTTATCTGCTGGCGGAAAATAGAGCGGGCCCTTCAGGCCACAACCTGCCAGGGTCAATAACGCAGCCAAAAGGACCAGTGGTCGAAAGAGGTTCTTCATTCTTAAAGTGCCTGTGGTTGATGCTTTCTGCTTTCTATCATCGCAGGAGAAGATGTAAAAGCAAGCGTTTAGCACCTGACTGCAACCGGAATTGTTTCGCGTTATACTGCCGCCATCACCTGATAATGGAAAAGAACAATGAACGACAGTGAATTTCATCGCCTTGCAGACCAACTGTGGATGACCATCGAAGAGAGCCTCGACGATTGGGATGGCGACAGCGATATTGATTGTGAGATTAACGGCGGCGTGCTGACGCTGAGCTTCGAGAACGGCAGCAAAATCATCATTAACCGCCAGGAGCCGCTGCACCAGGTGTGGCTGGCCACCAAACAGGGCGGCTATCACTTTAGTTTGAAAGATAATGTATGGGTCTGCGATCGCAGCGGCGAAACCTTCTGGGATTTGCTGGAACAGGCCGCCACGCAGCAGGCGGGCGAGTCTGTTAGCTTCCGCTAAGAAAAATACTGTTGCAGCAGCGGAGTCGTTGCATCCTGATTGGCGGGTGCGACGGCCGCTATCGCCTGAGTGCGGAACGGGATCACCTGGGTGCGATTGTCGACTTTCACAATCTGATAGAACTGCGGCAGGTTGAAGTTGATAAAGCTTGAGCCGTAGGTAAAGCGGTCATGCGAGGACGAGTAGAAGCGGCTGACGTCACGCACCAGTTCCTCTTTACTGCCTTCACAATGGTGATACACCTCAGCCCGGTTGGTCTCATCCAGAATGTAGATGTTAAAACCGTTGTCCTCGCTGCTGTCTTCAAAGAAGAACTGAATAATCCCTTCGCTGGCGAAGCCGTCTACTACTGGCGGAAGCGGCACATGGTTGGTTTCCACTTTCACCGACAGGCCATGCAGTTTGTTGTGCGAAATCGCGCCATAAAACTCGATGGCGTTTTCCAGTTTTTGCACCGACACATTCAGACGTTCAAAGAACAGACCCCAGGTTTGCCCCGCCACGCGCAGCGCTTTGAAGCGCCCGGTTTCCTGACGGGTACTGGAAAGACGCAGTTCAATACACTCTGAGACTAACTGCTGCACGCGCGTACGGATAAGCCCGCGCAGGTGCTGGCTGTAGCAGAACACTTCTACGCTGTCCGGCGGCGCCGCATCCTGATGCATTTTACCCAAGATAGTTTTCAGCGCTTCGATCATCGCCTGCGCGCCGTTGAAGTGCAGGGTTCGCACCTCGTTCCACGAGTTGCGGTACAGCAGGTCCACGCTGCCAATCAGGCAATTCTGCTCTTCGCCGAAGCTGAACACGTCCAGCTTACGGAAATCGAAATGCACAACTTGATTACGGAACGCCGCGGTCGGGTCATATTCGAGGTTAACGATAATCGCCAGATGGCGAATTTCGCATGGACTGTAGAGTGCTTTCGGCGTCGGCGCAGGCAAGCGCAGCGGGAAGTGGTGCGACACGTCGGCCACCATTTCCTGCAGTTTTGCCAGGTCGGCAATGCCGTTGCCCTTAATAAACAGGCGGGTGCGTGAGGTCAGCAGGCCGTTAAACCAGGCCCAGGCCACCAGTTTATTAAGATAACGGTTATATTCGAGCGGCTGATGACTGACGATCGATTCCATGTTTGGCGCACGGTTGTAGAGATACCAGCCTGTACGGTTGGCACGGCCCGGCGGCACATGGATAAAGGTCAGGTTCGGCTCAGAAAGATCCGGGGAAATTTGCGGGTTAACCAGCGTCACTTTGCCCGGCAGCGCTTCAAACGCCGCGTACAGCTTACGGGTCAGCACGCCGATATCCTGCGGGCTGGCTGAAACACTGAGGTTGTTGCGGCGCGCAAAACGGATCAGGTTTCGGTAGCTCTGCATCATCGCATCGAGCAGTTCGTTGTGCGCATCGCGCACTTCGTCAATCTTCCAGTTCGCGCGGTTGTCGAGCATCGCCAGACGCTCTTCGCTCCAGCCCCAGTCTTTCACCAGTTGGCCGATAACTTCACGACGCCAGCCCACGCAGGCGCGTTCGCGGCTGAGCTTTTCGCACACTTTCAAGTAGAAGCATCGACGCACCAGATCCAGGCGGGTGGCATCATCAATGGCTTGCAGATAGGTGGTGACGCGTTCGAGCATCATGCAGTAAGGATCGAGTCCAAAGGACACAATCTCGCCGTCGTGCAGGCGCTGCTTAATGTCTTTCGCCAACAGGCGACTGTTTGGATATTCCCAGGAATAGGCTTCGAGCAGCAGGGTTTTCAACACCGCTTTATACGGCGAGTCGATGCTCTTATACAGCTGCCACAGGCTGGCCCCGAAGTACTCTTCCGCGGAGAGCGTGCTCATTCCGCCGAGATCCAGCCATTCATTTGGCGTCAGCACGCCCTGCGAATAGAGCTTCATGACGTAATCGTCGTAATGCTCTTCTTCTTCACACGGCACCATATTCCAAAGAATACGTTTCCCGGCGAGGCGCACGGCGGTCCGGTAAAATTCGTCGAGGAGTAAGATGTGCTGCGTTGAGCCACAGTCTTCGCCGCCGAGGCTGCCGCTTTCATTATGACGGAAGCGGTTTTCGTCGATCAGGAAGAAGCTGACTTCCACGCCAAGCGACGCGGCCCAGCTTTCGAGCAGGCTACATTTTCGCTGCAGCAGCTTGCGTTCTTCGTTATCAAGCCAGGCCTGATGACACACCCAGATATCGAGATCGGAAGAACAGCTTTGGCCGACAGAAGAGGTGCTACCCATGGAGTAAACGCCGGTAATCGGCAGTTCACCTTTGGCGGAAACCTGCGGCGGCATTCCGCGGTGCAGTTCCAGCTCATCAAGGTAGTGGCGTTGAGTTTCATCAGGCGTGTAGAGGCAAATGCCTTTGGGTACGTTACCGTCGAGGTAACCCGGCATCAGCGGATGATGGTAGTGAAGCAATGTCGGCAGAAGACTGTAGACCTGCTGAAAAGCGGGCCCCATCGCAGCAAGCGCGCGATCCACGCGCAATTGATTAATGGCATCCAGTCTCTGTTTCAGTGTCTCAATATAGAGGTACAAGACATATCGCCTGATGTTAAAACCTGGCGTATCGCTAAGGCGGTGGACTGCAAGGGATACGAAGGTTTTTAGAATTTCAACAAGAACCGCTACCGTCTGTCGCCGAGATGGTGTGTTGGTGCGGGCTAACAAACGGTTTAAAACGTGATCAATTTAACACCTTGCCGTTTGACCGTAAAGAAAGATGCGCTACTCATAAGTTTAGCACCGATTAACGGCTGTAAATTCTTCAACACGCCGGGAATCGCTCCGTTTACTCATTTTCAGAAAAACTCGAAAACTAACATCCTTATAGCAACAATGTTAGGATGGCTGGCGGACGATAACGACGGTAACAAGCATGTTAGACAAAGTTTTAAGAATTGCCACACGCCAAAGTCCTCTCGCGCTGTGGCAGGCACATTATGTGAAAGACAGGCTGATGGCGTGCCATCCCGGGCTTCAGGTCGAACTGGTGCCAATGGTGACCCGCGGCGATGTGATCCTCGATACGCCTCTGGCGAAAGTGGGCGGAAAAGGCCTGTTCGTCAAAGAGCTGGAACTTGCGCTGCTTGAAGACCGCGCCGATATCGCCGTGCATTCTATGAAGGATGTTCCGGTGGAATTTCCGCCAGGACTCGGTCTGACGACCATCTGTGAACGCGACGATCCACGCGACGCATTTGTTTCTAACCATTTCGATTCTATCGACGCGTTGCCTGCGGGCAGCGTGGTTGGCACCTCAAGTTTACGCCGCCAGTGTCAACTGGCTGCCGATCGCCCAGACCTGGTGATCCGCTCGCTGCGTGGCAACGTTGGCACGCGCCTCGGCAAGCTCGATAACGGCGATTACGATGCCATTATCCTGGCCGTCGCCGGGCTGAAGCGTCTCGGTCTGGAAGACAGAATTCGCGAGGCGTTATCGCCGGAGCAATCTCTGCCCGCCGTGGGTCAGGGCGCCGTGGGTATCGAGTGCCGTCTCGACGACCCTCACACCCGCACATTGCTGGCACCGCTGAATCACGCGGATACCGCCGTGCGCGTCTGCGCAGAGCGCGCGATGAATACGCGCCTCGAAGGCGGCTGTCAGGTGCCAATTGGCAGCTATGCTGAATTAAGCCACGGTGAAATCTGGCTTCGGGCGCTGGTTGGCGCCCCGGATGGCAGCCGGATGGTACGCGGTGAACGCCGTGGGCCAGCCGAAGATGCCAAAGAGCTGGGGATTTCGCTAGCCGAAGAGCTGCTGAACAACGGCGCACGTGAAATTCTCGCGGAAGTGTATAACGGAGAAGCCCCTGAATGAGCATTCTGGTCACTCGCCCCTCTCCCCAGGGAGAAGAACTTGTCAGCCGCCTGCGCGCGCTGGGGCAAGAGGCCTGGAGCTTTCCGTTAATTGAATTTACCCCCGGCCGCGAATTAGCGCAGCTTGCGGGGCATCTGGCCGCGTTGAACGACGGCGATCTGCTGTTCGCCCTTTCACAACATGCCGTCGAATTTGCCCAGTCGCAGCTTCAGCAGCACGGGCAGCGCTGGCCGCACGCGCCACGCTATTTTGCCATCGGGCGAACCACCGGCCTGGCGCTGCATAAAGTCAGCAGCATTGATGTTCGCTACCCGCTCGATCGGGAAGTCAGCGAAGTGTTGCTACAATTACCTGAATTACAAAACGTTGCCGGCAAGAAAGCACTGATTTTACGCGGGAATGGCGGGCGCGAATTGCTCGGCGAAACGCTACAGAGTCGCGGTGCTGAAGTGACTTTTTGTGAATGTTATCAACGCAGTAACCGGCACTATGACGGTGCGGAAGAAGCGATGCGCTGGCAAACGCGCGGCGTGACCCGACTGGTCATCACCAGCGGCGAAATGTTAAAACAGCTCTGGTCGCTGATTCCGCAATGGTATCGAGAGCGTTGGTTGTTAAACTGCGAGGTGCTTGTGGTGAGTGAGCGCCTTGCTGAACAGGCCCGGGAGCTGGGCTGGCGGAATATCAGGGTGGCCGATAGCGCCGACAACGACGCGCTGCTGCGTGCTTTACAATAACTCTCAAAATTGGAAGCCATAATGACGGAACAAAAAGAGAACTCCGCCGTGGTTGAGGAGACCAGGGAGGCCGTGGAACAAACGCCACAGCCGGAGATTGCTGAAAAGAAAAACGCTGAAAAGAAAAACAGCAGCAACAAAGCGCCGTTGGCGCTGAGCGTAGTGGCGATTGCCATCGCGCTGGCCGCAGGCATTGGCCTGTATGGCCTGGTAAAAAAACAAAACACGAATCAGACGACCGCCAGTGATGCGTTAGTCAATCAAGTGACTGCCCTGCAAAAAGCACAAGCGTCGCAGAAGAGCGAGCTGGATGGCGTCATTAAGCAACAGGCCGACCGCCTGGCTGCGGCGAAACAGCAGCAGGATGCCTTGACCAAACAGCTTGATGAACTGCAGCAAAAAGTCGCCACGATTTCGGGCAGCGATGCCAAAACCTGGCAGCTCGCGCAGGCCGATTTCCTCGTCAAACTGGCAGGACGTAAACTGTGGAGCGATCAGGACATCACCACCGCGGCGGCATTGCTGAAAAGCGCCGATGCAAGCCTGGCGGACATGAATGACCCAAGCCTGATTAATGCTCGTCGCGCAATCACCGACGATATCGCCAGCCTCTCCGGCGTGGCGCAGGTCGATTACGACGGGATCATTTTGAAGGTCAATCAGCTGTCTAATCAGATTGATAACCTGCGTCTGGCCGATAATACCGACGACGATTCCCCGATGGACGACGACAGCGGTGAGCTTTCCAGCTCGCTGGGTGAATGGCGCGTCAATCTGCAAAAAAGCTGGCAGAACTTTATGGACAGCTTCATCACCATTCGTCGCCGTGATGAAACCGCCGTTCCGCTGTTAGCGCCAAATCAGGACGTCTACCTGCGCGAGAACATTCGCTCGCGGCTGCTGGTTGCGGCCCAGGCCGTACCTCGCCATCAGGAACAAACGTACAAACAGGCACTGGACAACGTTTCCACCTGGGTACGCGCGTACTACGACACTGACGATGCGACCACCAAAGCCTTCCTTGATGAAGTGGATGCGCTGAGTCAGCAAAACATCAATATGGACGTGCCGGAATCGCTGCAAAGCCAGGCGATTCTGGAAAAACTGATGCAGACCCGTGTGCGTAATCTACTGGCACAGCCGTCGGTTACGCCAAGCGCTGCGCCTCAGGCTGACGCCGCGCCCGCCGCCGCTGCACCGCAGGGAGAATAAGCATGCTTAAAGTATTATTGCTCTTTGCGCTGCTGATCGCCGGGATCGTTTTCGGTCCGATCGTTGCTGGCCATCAGGGATACGTCCTGATCCAGACAGACAACTACAACATTGAAACCAGCGTCACCGGTCTGGTGATCATTCTGATCCTGACCATGGTGGTGCTGTTCGCTATCGAATGGTTGCTGCGCCACATTTTCCGCACCGGGGCGCATACCCGTGGCTGGTTTGTTGGCCGTAAACGCCGTCGGGCGCGTAAGCAGACTGAACAAGCGCTGCTCAAGCTGGCAGAAGGTGATTATCAGCAGGTTGAGAAGCTGATGTCGAAGAATGCCGATCACGCTGAACAGCCGGTGGTGAACTACCTGTTAGCCGCAGAAGCCGCGCAGCAGCGTGGGGACGAAATGCGTGCCAATCAGCATCTGGAACGTGCCGCAGAAAGTGCCGGTAACGACCTGATCCCGGTGGAAATCACTCGCGTGCGTATTCAGCTTGCGCGCAATGAAGACCATGCGGCACGCCACGGCGTAGACCGACTGCTGGAAATCGCGCCGCGCCACCCTGAAGTGCTGCGTCTGGCTGAACAGGCTTATATTCGCACCGGGGCCTGGACTTCGCTGCTGGATATCATTCCGTCGATGGCGAAAGCCAACGTCGGCGATGAAGCGCACCGTGACGCTCTGGAACAGCAGGCCTGGATTGGCCTGATGGATCAGGCGCGTGCCGATCAGGGCAGTGATGGCCTGCGCGAATGGTGGAAAAATCAGAGTCGTAAAACCCGTCAGCGCGTGCCGCTGCAGGTGGCGATGGCGGATCACCTCATCGAATGTGACGACCATGACATGGCCCAACAGATTATTATCGACGGCCTGAAACGCCAGTACGACGATCGACTGCTGCTCCCGGTTCCGCGTCTGAAAACCACCAATCCGGAACAACTGGAAAAAGTACTGCGCCAGCAAATCAAGAGCGTGGGTGACCGCCCTCTGCTGTGGAGTACGCTGGGCCAGTCGCTGATGAAACACGGCGAATGGCAGGAAGCGACCATCGCCTTCCGCGCGGCTTTAAAACAGCGTCCAGACGCGTTTGATTACGCCTGGCTGGCCGATGCCCTCGACAGACTGCATCAGCCGGAAGAAGCGGCCACCATGCGCCGTGATGGACTGTTACTGACGCTGCAGAACAATCCACCTTCCTGAGTCGATTAAGCAAAAAAGGGGCCTTCGGGCCCCTTTCTTTTTTCTTAAGCAACATGCTAAATTCTTGCTCTTACCCTCTTTCAAGAGCCTGCCAATGTAACGACTTTTCAGCATTCACCGTTTTTTACTCACGCATCTTTTGCGCGGATAACGTTTTGCTGGAGATCGTTCCACATGAATTCTCTGCTGTTTGCGCTGCTACGCGCATTGCGAGGCCACGTCTGGCTTCGCCTGTTAGCACTCGCCTTTATTTTATCGTCGTTGGGTAATGGTCTGACGCAGGTCGTCGTTTTCGGTCAGCTGTTGCGCTGGCAGGCCTCACCAACAACGTTAACGCTCGCCTGGCTGTTGGCGACCGTGCCCGGATTTTTGGGCAGCCTGATTGGCGAAAGATTGTGCCGCACATACCCTCCCCTGCGTTTACTCATTTGCTGCGAGTTGCTCGGCCTGTTGGCGTTGATATTGCCCCTTCAGGGTTTACGTCATCACAGTATTCCGCTGCTACTGGCGGTGCAGTCCGTGGAAGCGCTGCTGGCAGGAATGTCGTGGCCCGCGTTAGCGCTGACGTTCAAGCGTGGGTTGAGCGCGCAAGAACTTCCGGCGGCCACCGCAATGGAAAACCTGATATTTGCATCGCAGGTGTTGTTGGGCACGGGAGTGGGCGTACTGCTGTTTGAGCGAGTCAGTCCGCAGTCGCTATTAATCGTCGATGCCATGAGTTTTCTCGCCGCGTCGTGGCTGCTGTGGCTGACGCTGCAACGCACCGCGATCGCCGCGGACGACAGCAGACCTAAAACACGGACACCACTGCGCTGGGCGACCCTCACGCTTTCGCAAAAAAGAAGCCTGCTGTTGCTGCCTTCTCTGGCTGCGGTTGGCGCTCCGGCGATGGCGCTGCTACCTGCGCTGGCGCAACAGATGCATCCCGATGACACTGCCGGGCTGGCACTGCCGCTGCTATTTAGCCGCAGCCTGGGGCAATTGTGCGGGCCTATGTTGCTGAATAGTCGAAAGATGCCGGAATATGTTCAGCGTAATCGCCTGTTGCTGGGCTGCCTGGGGATATTTCTGCTCGCGTACGTCATGATGCCGATGCTGTCGGGATATACCGCTGCGGCGCTAGGTGCCATTTTTATTGCTCACCTGGCGTCAAATGTGGTCTTCGCATTGGGGACTTTCAGCGTGCTGCACCAATTCACCGAAGATGACGTTTCCGCCGCCAGTGCGAAAGCCTGGCGCTGGCAAACCCTCAGTGCCACCCTCGTCACCTCTATCACGGTGATGCTAACGAGCCAACTTGGCGCTATTTACACGCTATGGTGCGTTTCATTCTGCGCATTATTGTTGGTGGGCAGCGTCTTATTCCGTACCCAAACGTAACCCATAAAAAAACGCCTGCACTGAAAACAGGGCAGGCGTTAAAACAGGTCTTTTTGACAACAATTGGTGCTTCACTCAACGTTGTGTCCATGGTGTTTGATGAGGCCGAAGCGACATCTGTCGGTGGACGATAAGCACCGTAAACGGCTCTGCGTCATTCCTGAGTTTATGAGGCGTATACGCGAACATAAGAGATGGAATGAGCATCTACACAGATATTATTACACACGTTATGCCACTCTTGCACCCCTCAATATCAGGGAGTTACTCGCTTTAGGAATAAATGAGATGTCTCCAAATGGAGACGCTGGAATACAAAAAAGGTGATGTAGCATGAAATCATGGAATTAAATGTCGCCGTCTGGAGACATATTTATCAATGCGAAAATCACGACAGGAAAAATATTTTTAAAAGGGCAGAAATGCCGAGTACCGAATAGAAAAACCTCGCTCAAAACCCGATTTTTCGGATGTGTTCGATGAGATAACTTCCGTGCCCGGTGGCGCTGCGCTTACCGGGCCTACAATAGTTCCCCGGAGCTTCTTCATCCTCTCCGGGCTACAGGCGTAAAAAAGCCCGCTTAAATAAGCGGGCTTCTTCGAATGTGGTCGGCGAGAGAGGATGACTCGCCACTGTGTGGCTTCGCCCTGCGGGCCGTTGCTGAAGCAACGTTGTCTCGCTTCGCTCGGCTCGAACCTCCTTCCCCGGAGCTTCTTCATCCTCTCCGGGCTACAGACGTAAAAAAGCCCGCTTAAATAAGCGGGCTTCTTCGAATGTGGTCGGCGAGAGAGGATGACTCGCCACTGTGTGGCTTCGCCCTGCGGGCCGTTGCTGAAGCAACGTTGTCTCGCTTCGCTCGGCTCGAACCTCCTTCCCCGGAGCTTCTTCATCCTCTCCGGGCTACAGACGTAAAAAAGCCCGCTTAAATAAGCGGGCTTCTTCGAATGTGGTCGGCGAGAGAGGATTCGAACCTCCGACCCACTGGTCCCAAACCAGTTGCGCTACCAAGCTGCGCTACTCGCCGATGTACTGCTTTTTAATTTTTGTTCAATTCTTGATAGAAAAAACCCTGCCGTAGCAGGGTTCAAAATTGGTCGGCGAGAGAGGATTCGAACCTCCGACCCACTGGTCCCAAACCAGTTGCGCTACCAAGCTGCGCTACTCGCCGTAATACTGCTTTTTGAATTTTCGTTCAATTCTATTTAATTCTAAGTTGTGGTGCGAGGGGGGGGACTTGAACCCCCACGTCCTTACGAACACTAACACCTGAAGCTAGCGCGTCTACCAATTCCGCCACCTTCGCATTGCCACTGAACTCAAAATTAATGGGGTGGCTAATGGGATTCGAACCCACGACAACTGGAATCACAATCCAGGGCTCTACCAACTGAGCTATAGCCACCACTGATATTCTTTCACGCGGCCCTGTCATTTACATAACAGACCACCGCAGCTCCAGCACCGGGTAAAATGGTGCGCCCGACAGGATTCGAACCTGAGACCTCTGCCTCCGGAGGGCAGCGCTCTATCCAGCTGAGCTACGGGCGCTTAGCGCCGTTGCGGGGTCGGATATTACGGACTTCATGCTGTGCTGTCTAGTGTCTTTTTAAAGAAATTTTCCGTTTGGTTATGCTTTGCACGTTTTGTCGCTTATTCCTTCAATTTCTGGGCGCCATCAGCCCGATTGAAGCCTAACACTTTGTAAAGGACCGTCACAATTGCCAGGAAAATAACACCAACAAACAGCGATGTGCGCGTGTCTTCGTTAAAGCCCATGCCGACCAGCACACAAATCAGGAATGCCATCGTCAAATAGTTGGTCCACGGGAACAGCACCGATCGGAACGGGTGGTCCACCATCGCCTGCTTGTGCGCCTCACGAAAACGCATCTGGCTAATCAGGATAACAAACCACGGCACCATGCCCGGCAGCACGCTGGCGCTGTAGACGTACACAAATACCCGCTGCGGATTGGGTATGATGTAGTTCAGACAAGATCCAAGCAGCAGCACGACAATCGACACCGCAACGCCCACCACCGGCACGCCGTTACCCGAGACTTTCGCAATCGCCGAGGGCAGTTGGCGGTTCTTCGCCAGCGCGTACAGCATGCGGCCACAGCTGTACATCCCACTGTTGCAGCCGGAAAGCGCTGCCGTCAGTACCACAAAGTTGATGATGCCTGCCGCCGCGGTGATCCCGACTTTGGCAAAGGTCAGCACGAACGGACTGCCGTTACTGCCAATTTCATTCCACGGGAAAATGGTGACGATTACAAAAATTGCGCCGACGTAGAAAATCAAAATTCGCCACAACACTTTACCCACCGCGCTGCGCAAGGTGACCTGCGGGTTTTTCGCTTCACCGGCAGTGATGCCAATCAGCTCAACGCCCTGATACGACGCCACCACGATGCACAGTGCCGTCAGGAAGCCCTTCCAGCCACCAGCAAAGAAGCCGCCGTGCTCGGTTAAATTACCGAAGCCCAACGCGTGGCCACCGTTGCCGAAGCCAAAGAAAATCACCCCAAGCCCCACGACGATCATCACGATAATGGTGGTGACTTTGATCATCGCAAACCAGAATTCCAGCTCGCCGTACAAACGCACCGCCGCCAGATTCGCTAACCCCACCAGCGCCACGGCGATAAGCGCCGGTATCCACTGCGCCATGTCCGGGAACCAGAACTGCGTATACACCCCGATGGCGGTTATCTCTGAAATCCCGACCGCTATCCACATAAACCAGTAAGACCAGGCGGTGAGATAACCAAAAAATGGGCTCATGTAGCGATGCGCATAAACGGCAAACGAGCCAGTGACCGGTTCGAGGAACAGCATTTCGCCCATCGAACGCATGATGAAGAACACAAAGAGGCCGGCGATGATATAGGCCAGTAATACCGATGGGCCCGCCCATTTCAGGGTGCTTGCCGAGCCCATAAACAGCCCAACGCCGATGGTGCCGCCGAGGGCAATTAATTCAATGTGTCGCGCTTCCAGCCCTCGCTGTAGCACTGGTTCTTTCTCAGCCATAGATCCTCGCGTGTTTGCCGCTTTCCGGTCGTTGCCGGTTATTGTTATGAACAGATGTCATACCGTGGAATGTCTGCCACGAACGGGCGCGCAGACTTTTAAGGGTGCGAATGGTTGAATAAAATGGGTGAAATGGCAAACAAAGTATTAGTTATGCGAATGTATTGCACAATTGTTGCACAATACATTTTTAGGAAGGGAGATCAGAGATTGCCGGTGTAGTGCCAGCGAAGATAACGCAGCAGGCGCAGCTGTCGGCCAATACGGCTCGGCTGGGACAGCAAACGGTAGAGCCATTCCAGCCCCAGTTTTTGCCATACCTTTGGCGCACGTTTTACATGGCCGGTGAAGACGTCATAGGTGCCGCCCACGCCCATATACAGCGCATCCGGATGAACCAGACGGCAGTCGCGCATTAAGATTTCCTGCTTTGGCGAACCCATCGCCACGGTGACAATCTTCGCCCCGCTGGCCTGAATGCGTTCAAACAGCGCCTGGCGCTCTTCCGGTTTGAAATAACCGTCCTGGCTGCCAACGATATTCACGTTCCACTGTTGGCGCAGTTTGGCTTCGGTTTGCGCCAGCACTTCCGGCTTGCCGCCAATCAGAAATACCGGCGTGCCTTCCGCGCCCGCGCGAGCCATCAGCGCTTCCCAGAGATCGGCTCCGGCCACGCGTGACACATTGGCCTGCGGGTACTTCTTGCGAATCGAACGCACGACGCTTATCCCGTCGGCATATTTAAACTCTGCGCCGTCGATAAGCGTGCGCACCTCGGCGTTGTCTTCCGCCGTCAGTACTTTCTCCGCGTTGATCGCCACCAGCGTCCCCTGCCTCATTTGCCCATCGGCATAGAGATAGTCCAGCGCATGCGCCATATCACGCCAGCCAATCAGTTGCAGGCCGCGCACGGCATAGAGCGGCGCAGCGGTTGAATCCGTCATGTGTTCCCTTATCAAACCAGAGGTTGTGGCAGCGGCCTTGAGCGTTTATTGATAAGCCCGGCGCTGTCCAGCAGCCAGTAAAGCAATTTGGCAACCAGCAGGCAAAGCCCGAAAACCACCAGGAAAAAGACCACGCGGGAAACGAATGAGTCGAGTCCTTCGCGCGCCAGCACAATCATGTTGAAGATAGCGCCAAAACAGAAACTGTGCAGAATCGCCGCTTTATAGCGGTTCGTTTCACGGTTGCCCAACTGATACAGCCAATCAAACCATTTGATAATCAGCCCCACGACCACCGCGCCCAGCGGGATAAACCACGCGCCGCCCATCACCAACAGCGAGCCAATCAGCGTCGGAGATATCGCCAGCCCGGAATGGTTATCCAGCACTTCCCAGGTAAAGTAGTTGGCGGTGTTGAGCACGATGCTCGGCCGGTCATGCCACAGCCAGCTCGGAATGAAGACATAGAAATCGCGGACAATCGGTGCCAGCCCCTGGAAGTCGATTTTGTCGTAGTTCTGCAACAGCAGCGCCAGGTTTTCCCACGGTGAGAACGTGTCGCGCGTCAGGTACAGGAATGTGTAAAACGCTTCGTCGCCGCTGACATTCATCCCATAGCGTTTTAGCGCCAGCCAGAACATGCCGACAATCCCTAACACGCCTGCCGCCGCCAGCATCCACAGTGAAATCCAGCCGCGAATGATGCCGATAAACAGGAAGATCGCAAAGGCGATGATGATATTGGCGCGCGTGCCGCCGACGATCACGTAGGTCAGCAGACCAAACGCCACGGTGCTGACGAGGAAGAAGATCCACGCTTTACTGTCCTGACGCAGGAAATAGACCACCAGCATCGCCGGAATGAAGAAGTAGAAGAAGCGCTTGAGCGCCACACCGGAGACTTCGCTGGAGAAAATCTGGCTGTAGGAGTGCAGCTTAAACAGCAAGAAACCGTTGTGCGCGAAGAATACGGCGACGCTCAGCAGCGCAATCAGCGCCAGCGTCATCCACGCCAGATGGGTTTCGACCCGGTTCATGGTGAACAGCGGCCGACGCTCCTTCTGGGCGCGGGCGGCACGCAGGCGCGTTTTGTACGCCACGTAGTAAATCGCATAAAAACAGGCCGACGACAGCAGCGCCTGCAGCAGAATTTCAGGCGGCGCGACACCGACGTCAAAGCGAAACACCAGCGTCATCGACAGCGGGAAGCCGAAGAAAAACGTCAGTAAAAATAACATTGAGAAGAAGACGTTAAAGTTAAAGCGCACCCGACGAAACTCAAAGTACGTCAGCGTGGCGATAAACAGCGATGAAAACAGCCAGACCACAAACAGGCCGGTAAACTGCATCAGGCTCATTGCGCCTCTCCTGCTGCAATCTGCAGCGCGCGATGCCACGGTTCCAGATAGTTTGGACGGAAAAAAGCTATCTGGGTTTTATCGACGCTCGCCAACTGTCGTTGCGCTTCACGCACCACGGCGACGTCCAGCGTATCGGTGGTGAACAGCACCGGAATGTGCTGTTCGGCCATATCTTCCCAGAACGGATTCTCCCGGTTCAGCACACACGGAATCCCGGCCTGAATCAGCAGGCACAGCGTGCCAATTCCCTGCTGGCGCGGGAACAGGAAGTAACCCAGGTCGCAGCGGCGCAGCAATGCCAGATAATCGTCAAACGCCAGCTTTTCGCCGAGAATTTGCAGATGTTCTGCGCGGAAAAGCGCTTCACCTGCCGCGCGCACTTCGCGAATGTATTCGTCGTTATTGGCCGGATAGCCCATTGGCACCACCACGTTAACGGTGTCACCAAACTGTTGATGAATAGCCTTCAGCGCCGCGATATGGTCGTTGCTGCGATCGCCAGAGTTGCCGACTAATATCGTCAGCGTTTGCGCTTCGTGACGCGCCGTTTCCATGTCGTTCAACGACGAATCCATGCGCGTCGGGAAATACAGTAATTCACCCTGCACGCGCGGATGCGCTTTCGCGAAGGTATTCAAATCGCCTCGCGTGGCGAAGACACAGCCCACTCGCCCCTGCGCCATGCGGCGAATTGGATAAAAGAGACGGAATTTCAGGCCCCGGGAAACCTCATAGAGGTCAGCGCCCCAGATATGCCAGTTAAACTGCGCGGGCTTGATACCGCCGGACAACAGCGCCAGCCAAAGGCCAGTGTTGAACTGTCCGTGGAAGAAAAACCGCTGCGTGCGGTCGGCTTTCGCTTTCTCGACCACCGCGGTAGCTAACGCCTTCTTGTCAGCATAAAAATGCAGCGTGAGATTCGGGCCTGCGGCTTGCAGCTCGCGTTCATTGCCCACCACCATAAATTCGCGAGCGTGATCGCTGCCGTCCGCCAGTTCGTCACTGAAAAACCGCAGAACGGTTTGGTTATGGTGCGGGATATCCGATCCCAGTACGTGTATCAGTACAGTCATGCCCGTTTACGCCAAATTAAAAATACGCTGCTACACAGCGCAAAATAAACGATATAGGTCGCCATATAGGCTTGCGCCGCGCCGAGTGCACCGTGCGCGGGGATCAGCCAATGCGAGAATGCGGTCAGCAACGTGAACTGGCTAATTTCCGTCAGAACGTAGAACCGTAGCGATGCTTTGGCAATCACCAGATAGCCGTAAACATAAGCGCCCACTTTCAGCACATCCCCGACCAGCTGCCACGCGAAGAGATCGCGCATCGCGGTAAACTTCGCAGAAAACAGCAACCAGATAGCAAAATCACGCAGCAGCCAGACGGTGAAACTCGCTGCGGCAACCGCCGGCAGTACGAACTTGAGGGACTTAACGATTTCGCGTGTGATGTCCGATTTTTCGGTCAGCCGTGAAAGCGTGGGCAGCAAATAGACGCTGAATGAGGCGGTAATAAACTGCAGGTAGGCGTCGGAAATGCTGCTCACGCCCTGCCAGATCCCCACTTCATCCCAGCTGTAATGCGCGGCCAGCAGGTTTCGCATCATCACATAGGCCACCGGCAGCGTCACCGAGGTGATCAACGCCATGACGGTGAATTTGCCCAACTGCCCAGCATAAAACGCATCCCAGCGGGGTTTCAGGTAGGCAAACGGAATCGCTCTGCGCTTCGCCATCATCACCGCTGCAGGCAGCACAACCAACGCAGGGACTAATGCGATGCCCAGCAATGCCCCTTCATAGCCGCCAAAATGCCAGCTGAGAAAATACGCTGCGACACCGATTAGGCTACCGGCAATCAGTGCCAGTGCATTTCCGGATGCGTCGCGAAAACCTTTGAGCAGTGCCAGCAGCAGGTTGGCCCACGCAATGCCCATCTGGACCAGCGCCACCAGCCGCACTAACCCTTGATAATGGGTATGCCCGAACAGCCCCTGGCTGATAGGCGCGGCGGCAACAACAAAGATAATGGCCAACAGCGTGGAGAACCCCAGCACCATCGCTGATGAGGTGCCGACCACTTTGCGCAGATGATCGGGGTCATCGTGATACTGCGCGACATACTTGGTGACGCCGTTGAAGATCCCCGCTCCGGCGAGTACGCCGAGCACGGTCACTAATTGACGGAAGTTACCCGCCTGGCCTACACCAGACGGGCCATAGGTCACCGCCAGCAGTTTGACCACCAGCAGACCCGCACCAATTTTGACCAGTGTACTGGCTGCAGTCCAGATAGACGCTTTTGCCAGCGACATCAGGCGAAGAAGCTAAGCAGAGAGTTAATCACCGTGCGCTGATTCACCGCTTCCAGATTGTAGAACAGCGGCAGACGGAGCAAACGCTCACTTTCCTGGGTGGTGAAGCGGTCTTCGCCGTGGAACGCACCAAACGCTTCGCCCGCCGGGGATGAGTGCAGCGGAATATAGTGGAACACCGCCAGGATTTCGGCCTCTTTCAGCCAGGCAATCAGCTTGCCGCGATCGGCTTCGTCACGCAGCTTGATATAAAACATGTGCGCGTTATGCACGCAGTCGGCTGGGATCGTCGGCAGCTCTATGCGGCCCGCGTCAGCCAGCGGTTTCAGCGCATCATGATAGGTTTGCCACAGGCTAAGACGCTGCTGGTTAATGCGGTCCGCCGCTTCCAGTTGCGCCCACAGATACGCCGCCTGCAAATCGGCCATCAGATAACTTGAACCGATATCGCGCCAGGTGTATTTGTCGACCTGCCCGCGGAAGAACTGACTGCGGTTGGTGCCTTTCTCGCGGATGACTTCGGCACGCTCAATCAGCTTAGGATCGTTGATCAGCGTCGCACCGCCTTCACCCCCCGCGGTGTAGTTTTTGGTTTCATGGAAGCTAAAGCAGCCGATATGCCCGATGGTGCCCAGCGCGCGGCCTTTGTAAGTCGACATCACACCCTGAGCGGCATCTTCCACCACGAACAGGTTATGCTTTTTAGCGAGCGCCATGATGGTGTCCATTTCACAGGCCACACCCGCATAATGCACCGGCACGATGACGCGGGTTTTCTCTGTGATCGCCGCTTCAATCAGCGTTTCGTCGATGTTCATGGTGTCGCGACGCACGTCGACAAAAATGATTTTTGCGCCACGCAGTACAAAGGCGTTGGCGGTGGACACGAAGGTGTAACTCGGCATGATGACTTCATCACCGGGCTGGATATCCAGCAGCAGGGCCGCCATTTCCAGCGACGCGGTGCAGGACGGAGTTAACAGCACTTTGGCACTGCCGAAACGCTGCTCCATCCACTGCTGACAGCGACGCGTAAAGCCGCCATCACCGCACAGTTTGCCGCTGCCCATGGCCGACTGCATGTAATCGAGTTCAGTACCTACAACCGGCGGAGCGTTAAAAGGAATCATCGAGTCACCTGTATAGCCAGTAGGCGGTACTTTCAGGGACAGCACCGCTTTGAATGTAACGTTTAAGTGCCGCGGTATTGCCCATTTGGGTCGCTACCCGCAGCGTATTCAGTTGGCGCGCATGCGCCCAATGCACAGCAGCCTGCATGAGAATGTCTCCCGCCTCGCGCCCTGCCAGCAGGCCGATACGGGCCTCGCTGTTATTCAGCTGGCGCAAAGAAACAAAGGCGCGGATAGCCGCATTCTCATCACGGAAAACCAGGCATTGATGATCGAACGTGCCACGCACAGCATTTTCAATCCACTGGGCGTAAAAACGGCCACTGGCATCGTCGGCGTACCAGGGCGCGCGAAAGCGGCTCTGCGCAAACGCCTGTGCAGCAAGGTCTCGCAGCCGGGGAATGTCAGCGTCGGTGGCAATCTCAGCCTGCGGGTCAACGCTATCCGTCACCGCTAACCGAAAATCGATTTCACTTTCCACCAGCTGAAATCCGAGCGCTTGCAACCCATCGAGCCAATCGGTGCGCTGTGCCGGGATTTTGGCCTGCACGCGTGACCAGTGCGTCAGTTCTTCGGCGCGCAGTTCCGGCGCATCATCGCTCACACGAACAATGGCGCTGCTGATACCAAAAAACTGCGTTTCCCAGCTAAGGGGATCAATACTGGCGCGGACGGGCACGAAGCAACTCCAGCAGATACTGGCCGTAGCCGGTTTTGGCTAATTGATTGGCCGCGCGTTTTACGCCGTCATCATCGAGCCAACCGTTGCGCCAGGCAATCTCTTCCAGACAGGCAATTTTGAATCCCTGCCGTTTTTCGACCGTCTGCACGAACGTGCTGGCTTCAATCAGGCTGTCATGAGTGCCTGTATCCAGCCACGCAAATCCACGCCCGAGAAGCTCAACAGTCAGCTTACCGTCATCGAGATACATCTGGTTAATGGAGGTAATTTCCAGCTCACCGCGTTCTGACGGCTTCACGCGTTTGGCGTACTCGACGACGTTGTGATCATAGAAATAGAGACCGGTAACCGCCCAGTTAGATTTTGGCTCTTTGGGCTTTTCTTCCAGCGAGATTGCGCGGAAATTGTCGTCAAACTCAACTACGCCGAAACGTTCGGGATCCATCACCTGATAGCCAAAGACGGTTGCCCCTTCGGAACGCGCGGCAACGCTACGCAATTTCGGGCTAAAGCCTTGGCCGAAGAAGATGTTATCACCCAGCACCAGGCAAGAAGGTTCGCCGTTCAGGAACGTTTCACCGATGATGAACGCCTGCGCCAGACCATCAGGGCTTGGCTGCTCGGCATAATGCAACTCGATGCCAAATTCAGAACCATCGCCCAACAGACGCTTGAAGTAGCTTATATCTTCAGGTGTCGTGATAATCAGAATCTCACGGATCCCCGCCAGCATGAGCACTGACAGGGGATAGTAGATCATCGGTTTGTCGTAAATGGGCAGCAGCTGTTTGGAAACGCCGCGGGTGATAGGATGTAATCGGGTGCCGGAACCGCCGGCCAGAATAATGCCTTTCATATTTCCTCCCGGGAGAGTTAGCCCTTCAGGCCGAGACGTTCGCCCTGGTAACTGCCATCCAGAACCTGTTGCCACCAGGCCTGATTCGCAAGGTACCATTGCACCGTTTTGCGCATTCCGGTTTCAAATGTCTCTTCCGGCGTCCAGCCCAGCTCACGTTCAATTTTTGCCGCATCGATGGCGTAACGCACGTCATGTCCAGGTCTGTCGGTCACGTAGGTGATCAAATCCTGATACCTGGCCACACCTTCAGGCTTTTGTGGCACCAGCTCTTCAAGCAGTGCACAGACGGTACGAACCACATCAATATTCTGGCGTTCGTTATGGCCGCCAATATTGTAAGTCTCACCCACTACACCGGTCGTTACCACGCGGTACAGCGCGCGGGCGTGATCTTCCACATACAGCCAGTCGCGAACCTGCTGTCCATTGCCATACACCGGCAACACCTTGCCCGCCAGGGCATTCAGAATCGTCAGCGGGATGAGCTTCTCTGGGAAGTGATACGGCCCGTAGTTATTCGAGCAGTTAGTGACCACCGTTGGCAGGCCATACGTGCGCAGCCATGCACGCACCAGATGGTCGCTACCCGCTTTCGACGCTGAGTAGGGGCTGCTTGGCGCATACGGCGTGGTTTCGGTGAAGAAATCATCGCTGCCGTGCAGGTCGCCATACACTTCGTCGGTTGAAATATGATGAAAACGGAACGCCGATTTTTTATCGTCTGCCAGGGTATTCCACCAGCCGCGCGCCGCTTCTAGTAGCGTATAGGTGCCCACAATATTGGTTTCGATGAACGCCGCAGGGCCGTCAATGGAACGATCGACATGGCTCTCTGCGGCCAGGTGCATGACCAAATCCGGCTGATGACGGGCAAAAACACCGTCCAGCGCCTGACGGTCGCAGATATCGACCTGCTCAAAGGCGAAACGATCGTTTTGCGATACGGAGGCAAGCGAGGCAAGATTTCCGGCATAGGTCAGCTTATCAACCACCACAACGCTGTCGGTGGTTTCACTGATGATGTAACGCGCCACGGCCGAGCCAATAAAGCCCGCGCCGCCGGTCACCAGAATCTTTTTCAACGCCACACTCCTTTGGTGTCCACCACATAGGTCTGTTGGATACTGTCGCCGTCAATGGCCTTGAACTGCTTGTGATCGACCAGCATCACCAGCACGTCGGCATCGTTCAGGGCGTCATCCAAAGAAACCAGCGTGGCTTTATCAGTGAGTTTTTTCGGCAGTTGATGAACGTTGGGTTCTACCACCAGCGTTTCACCGCTATGCCAGTCGGCAATCAGCGCCGCGATTTCCATCGCCGGGCTTTCACGCAGATCATCGATATTGGGTTTGAAGGCCAGTCCGAAACAGGCAATTTTGACGTCGCTGGCACGCTTATCGCTGGCGGCCAGACAATCGGCGACCATGGTTTTCACCTGGTTCATCACCCAACGCGGTTTGTGATCGTTCACTTCACGCGCGGTGCGAATCAATCTCGCATGCTGCGGGTTCTGCGCCACGATGAACCACGGGTCGACGGCAATACAGTGCCCGCCCACGCCTGGACCAGGCTGGAGAATATTCACGCGCGGATGACGATTCGCGAGGCGAATCAGTTCCCAGACGTTGATCCCCTGATCGGCGCAAATCAGTGACAGTTCGTTGGCGAACGCGATATTGACATCGCGGAAGCTGTTTTCCGTGAGTTTGCACATTTCCGCGGTGCGGGCGTTGGTCACCACACATTCCCCTTCGAGGAAAATGTTGTAAAGCTCGCTCGCTCGAACAGAGCAGACTGGGGTCATGCCGCCAATCACGCGGTCGTTTTTAATGAGTTCGACCATCACCTGACCCGGCAGCACGCGCTCCGGGCAGTAGGCGATATTCACATCGGCCTGTTCGCCAGCCTGCTGCGGGAAGCTCAAGTCCGGACGCATTTCTGCCAACCACTCGGCCACCTGTTCCGTCGCGCCCACCGGAGAGGTGGACTCGAGGATCACCAATGCGCCTTTCTTGAGCACCGGCGCAATGGAGCGCGCTGCCGATTCGACAAACGCCATATCAGGCTCATGATCGCCTTTAAACGGCGTAGGCACGGCTATCAGGTAAGCATCGGCTTCAACCGGGGTCGTGCTGGCGCGCAGATAGCCGCCGTCGACCGCCGTTTTGACGACCTGATCGAGATCGGGTTCAACGATATGGATTTCACCGCGGTTGATGGTGTCTACCGCGTGCTGATTGATATCCACACCCACCACCTGTTTCTCGCGTGAGGCAAATGCTGCTGCCGTTGGCAGGCCGATGTAGCCAAGGCCGATGACAGAGATGGTCGAAAAACTCATAGCGCTTCCTGATTGTGTTTGAGTGCTGACAAAATTCGACTACAGGCCTGGCCGTCACCATAAGGATTATGGGCCCGACTCATCGCCTGATACTCCTTCTCGTCACGCAGCAGTCGCGTAACTTCATTCACGATGTTCTGACGATCGGTGCCCACCAGACGAACGGTTCCGGCATCTACAGCCTCTGGGCGTTCAGTGGTATCTCGCATCACCAGCACCGGTTTACCCAGCGATGGGGCTTCTTCCTGAATGCCTCCGGAATCGGTAAGGATCAACCATGCGCGGTTCATCAGCCAGACGAACGGCAGGTAGTCCTGCGGTTCAATCAGGAAAACGTTATCCACATGGCCAAGAATGCGGTTAACCGGTTCGCTCACGTTCGGGTTGAGATGTACCGGATAAACGACCTGAACGTCCGGGTTTTCGGCGGCAACTTCTGCCAACGCCTGGCAAATCTGCTCAAACCCCTGACCGAAGCTTTCGCGACGATGGCCCGTGACCAGGATCAGCTTTTTGTCGCTGTCTAAGAACGGATAACGGCCAGCCAGTTCGCTGCGTAAGGACTCATCGGCCAACACGCGGTCGCGCACCCAGATGAGCGCATCAATGACAGTATTACCCGTGACGACAATGCCCTTGTCGGAAATGTTCTCGCGCAGCAGATTCTGGCGTGAGTTTTCCGTCGGGGCGAAATGGTAGATCGCCAGATGGCCCGTCATAGTACGGTTGGCTTCTTCCGGCCACGGGGAATAGAGATCCCCCGTACGCAGACCAGCTTCAACGTGCCCGACCGGGATACGCTGATAAAATGCGGCCAGGCTCGCAGCCATGGTAGTGGTCGTATCACCGTGCACCAGTACAACGTCAGGCTTGAAGGATTCCAGTACCGGTTTCAGCCCTTGCAGAATGCGGCAGGTGATTTCCGTCAGTCCCTGTCCTGGGCTCATCACGTTGAGATCGTAATCAGGAACGATGGAAAACAGCTTTAGCACCTGATCCAACATTTCCCGATGCTGTGCCGTGACGCAGACTTTGGCCTCAAAATGCGGGTCATTGGCCAATGCATGGACCAACGGCGCCATTTTAATCGCCTCGGGACGAGTGCCAAATACGGTTAATACTTTCACATCAATTCTCTTTGGGTAGGTGGCGACGACGAACTAACGCAACGCCCGCGCCAATTAGCGCACCGACAATGCCCCACATCACCATCAGAAACACGCGACGTGGACTGTCGCGTTTTACCGGTTCTTCCGGCGTCCGTAAATAACGGTAGGTCTGAAAACGAGGGTCGAGAGTTGGGCCAACATTGAGCGTAGTCAGCATCGCACGATTCTGGTCGTAGTCGAGATCAAAATCAGGACCTACAGATTGCAGATTTTCGAGTCTTGCCTGCAGCATTGGGCGACCGAGCAGGAAAAGCTCGGAGTCAGGCAGCTGCTCTGCCGGAACGTCCGTTTCGCTGCGGGAAATGTTGTTCTGCTGCGCGACTTTCAATGCTTGCTGAACGCTGTGAATATTGCGGTCAAAGATGGACTTAGCCACTTCTTCCTGGCGCTTAACCTGCGCCTTCATTTGAATAGTCCGTGCCGCCCATGCGCCTTTCAGTTCATCATTCAAATGGCCTGCCGCTCTTTGGCTGGCAAAGGCTACATACTGGCGTAACAGGTTGTTAGCGTCAGGCGCTGTTTCTGCCACCAGCTTGATGCTGTCGTTGACATTTTTCAGCACGTCGCCCGGCATGAACTGGATATCGTTAATTAAGTCATCCAGCAGTGCGGCATCGGCACGCGCATTGCCTGACTGACGCTGCTTGTAGTAGTCAGTTTGCGACCAGAATTCGCGGCGGGTATCCCATGACGCCAGTTGCATGATGAACTCTTTATACGATTCATCCATGGCAGAAGGCTGGTCGGGGCTCGCCAGATTCGCCTTAATATCCAGATTGCGTAAAAATTGCTGCTGGGAGTAGTAGCCGCCCAGCATGTTGACCGTCGGCCGGTCCGTGATAGCGGTCGCGCTCCACTCCTGCCGGGCAAAGAAGGTGTAGACAAGCACAATCAGAGCAAACAAAAAGGCAATGCCGACAACCCAGCGTTTTCCTGCCCATAGCGTACAAAACAGACCGCGAATATCCAGCTCATTTTCAGCGCTCACTGAGTTTGCTCCCGGTAATTGTTGTGTCATCTCTCTTCCAGATTCATTTGGTTAAATGGTGCGTTTTATCGCTATGCCGACGAATTCGTCGCTTCACTCTTTTGATGAAGCGCGCCACTTTCCATGCGCGTTTTATGCAGTAACCGTACATAAAAAAGGCCAGTATAAACAGGAGTAACATGCCGCATTCTGGAATAATTCGCGTATATTCGCCAACGACTCCAACAGCCGCTAGCAGCGCTGCGGCGAGAGTAATCAGCACAAAAGCCTGCCTGGAGGTAAAACCAGCCCGCATGATCAGGTGGTGAATGTGCTGCCTGTCAGCGGAGAACGGGCTCATTCCTTTTCGTAAACGACGGAACATGATGGCAACCATGTCCATCAACGGAATAGCAATAATCCACAGCGCGGTGACCGGACTTATCGGATGGGTTTTCCCTTGTGTCGTTTCCAGTAAGATCCAGATGACGGTAAAACCGAGCAGCGTGCTGCCTGCATCTCCCATGAAGACCTTATACCGACGGCCAAGCAGCCCCAGATTCAACAGAACGTATGGGAGAATCGCAGCAATCATCGCGAAGCACCACATAGAGAGACTGTACTGGCCATCCAACCACAGGATTACACCCATTGCGCCGAAGGAAACGCTGGAAAGCCCCCCCAGCAGGCCGTCGATGCCATCAACCATATTGAAGGCATTGATAGCGGCCCAGACAGCAAACAGGGTGAGGAAGTAGCCAAATGGGCCGAGAACCAGCTCCCAAGAACCAAATATGTAGCCCAGACTGCTCAGGTATAATTTCCCCTGGCTCATCATCAGAACGGCAACGATGGCCTGAACCATCGCGCGAAATTTCACGCTGATGTCATAGCGATCGTCAAGCGCACCAACCGCCACCAGTACAGTAGCGCAGCTCAGGTACAGCTTAGCGTGGGGAATGTAGTAATCGACAAGAACGAAGGCGAAGCATATTCCCGCGAACACAGAAATTCCGCCGACCAGAGGGATCATTCCCTGGTGACGTTTACGGAAATTGGGTTTATCCACTAAACCCACCTTTTTAGCTGCCTTGCGCGCGAAAAAAAGGAATAAGGTTGTGAACAAAAAAATACTGATCAGATCAGCGCATGCTGTCAGTAAATTCACAATGCGTGCTCTCTGAGAAAATAATTAGCGAAAGTATACCCACGATAGCGATTCTCCAGAAGAGGAATCAGGCTGAGTTTTGCGGGAGCTGTTTGTATTCTAACCAAAAAATGAAGATGGATGAGAGAGATTCGGAATAAACGTGCTCTGTCATCGCAGAAACTGACTTTAAGTATGTGCCAAAACAAAAACGCCACGCGATTGCGTGGCGTTTTTAAGTCTTGCGAAACTTACGAACGCTTCATCATATCGAAGAAATCGTCGTTGGTTTTGGTCATCGCCAGCTTATTAATGAGGAATTCCATTGCGTCGATTTCACCCATTGGATGGATGATTTTGCGCAGGATCCACATTTTCTGCAGCTCTTCCTGAGTGGTGAGCAGCTCTTCTTTACGCGTACCAGAACGGTTGTAGTCGATAGCAGGGAACACGCGCTTCTCAGCGATTTTACGCGCCAGATGCAGTTCCATGTTGCCGGTACCTTTAAATTCTTCGTAGATAACTTCATCCATTTTAGAACCGGTATCAACCAACGCGGTTGCGATGATAGTCAGACTACCACCCTCTTCCACGTTACGCGCAGCACCGAAGAAGCGTTTCGGACGGTGCAGGGCGTTCGCATCCACACCACCGGTCAGCACTTTACCGGAAGCCGGTACGACGGTGTTGTAGGCACGCGCCAGACGAGTGATTGAATCGAGCAGAATGATAACGTCTTTCTTGTGCTCGACCAGGCGTTTAGCCTTCTCAATAACCATCTCAGCAACCTGAACGTGGCGAGATGCTGGCTCATCAAAGGTAGAAGCAATAACTTCACCTTTGACCAGACGCTGCATCTCGGTCACTTCTTCCGGGCGTTCGTCGATAAGCAGAACCATCAACACGCAGTCTGGGTGATTGTACGCAATGCTCTGCGCGATGTTCTGCAGCAGCATTGTTTTACCGGCTTTCGGCGGTGCGACAATCAGACCACGCTGACCACGACCGATCGGCGATGCCAGATCCAGTACGCGAGCGGTTAAGTCTTCAGTTGAGCCATTCCCACGTTCCATACGCAGACGAGAATTCGCGTGCAGCGGCGTTAAGTTCTCGAACAGAATCTTGTTACGCGCATTTTCCGGCTTGTCGTAGTTAACTTCGTTAACTTTCAACAATGCAAAGTAACGCTCACCCTCTTTAGGAGGACGAATCTTACCGGAAATGGTGTCACCTGTACGGAGGTTGAAACGGCGGATTTGGCTAGGGGAAACGTAGATGTCATCGGGACCGGCGAGGTAGGAGCTGTCTGCTGAACGGAGGAAACCAAATCCATCCTGCAGAATCTCCAGCACACCGTCGCCAAAGATATCTTCGCCACTCTTTGCGTGCTGCTTCAGGATGGCAAAAATGATGTCCTGTTTGCGCATACGGGCTTGGTTTTCCAGCCCCATATTTTCGCCGAGAGTAATCAGCTCAGAAACCGGCGTATTCTTTAATTCGGTAAGATTCATAGTGGTGTGAGGGGTAAATCTCGAACGTATTGTGAATGGTATGGCAGGGTCATCCATGCCTGTTTACGGCCATCAACTCATGCCTGTACGCTGCCTGGTCAAAGGAAAGGACGCAGAACTGAAACGACGAGACGGAAAGAGTGATATGCCTGGAATCTATCAACTTCACGCGTATTAAAGATGTGGTACGGGAAGTATTGGCTAAATCAGATTCAAACTACATAAGGTATGTTTAAAACGAAGTCAACGTTAACTTAGCACGACTCGGGGCGGGCGTCCAGCGGTCCCGACATTTTCGGAACAGCGGACGCCACATCAACCCAGTGCTGGATCAGGCGAGGTTTGCTTCGAGGAATTCTTTCAGCTGGCCTTTAGACAACGCGCCCACTTTGGTCGCGGCGACTTCACCGTTTTTGAACAGCAGCAGAGTTGGGATACCGCGAATGCCGTATTTCGGCGCAGTGCCCGGGTTCTGGTCGATGTTCAGTTTTGCAACGGTCAGCTTACCTTCGAACTCTTCAGCGATTTCATCCAGAATCGGAGCAATCATTTTGCACGGACCACACCACTCTGCCCAGAAATCAACGAGGGTAAGCCCGTCAGCTTTGAGTACGTCCGTGTCAAAACTATCGTCAGTCAGGTGAATAATTTTATCGCTCATATATAACTCCACAGGAATAAGCCTGGTGTGTTGGTGTAGCATTAATCAACGATCAACGTCACGTTGATGTTGCTTTAGCCAACTAAAAGGTTGACGTTATTTCACCGGATACGCTTTCTTAATGCAATAGTAAGCTGATATTCTACCACACTATGAGCAAAACACATTTAACAGAACAGAAGTTTTCCGACTTCGCCCTGCACCCTCAGGTGATTGAAGCCCTTGAAAAGAAAGGGTTTCATCATTGCACTCCTATTCAGGCACTCGCACTCCCGCTGACGCTGGCTGGACGTGATGTTGCAGGACAGGCGCAAACCGGAACCGGCAAAACGATGGCGTTTCTGACGTCAACGTTCCATTATCTTCTCTCTCACCCTGCTGCTGAGAACCGCCAGGTTAACCAACCGCGTGCGCTGATTATGGCTCCAACGCGTGAACTGGCTGTTCAAATCCATGCTGATGCAGAACCGTTGGCAGCGGCCACCGGCCTGAAGCTGGGTCTCGCTTACGGCGGCGACGGTTACGACAAACAGCTGAAAGTGCTGGAAAGCGGCGTCGACATTCTGATCGGCACCACCGGTCGTCTCATTGATTACGCGAAGCAGAACTACATCAACCTGGCGGCAATTCAGGTTGTCGTGCTGGATGAAGCCGATCGCATGTACGATCTGGGCTTTATTAAAGATATCCGCTGGCTGTTCCGCCGCATGCCGCAGGCTAACCAGCGCCTGAACATGCTGTTCTCCGCAACCCTTTCTTACCGTGTCCGTGAACTGGCGTTCGAGCAAATGAATAACGCCGAGTATGTGGAAGTGGAACCTGAGCAGAAAACCGGGCACCGCATTAAAGAAGAACTCTTCTATCCGTCTAATGACGAGAAAATGCGCCTGCTGCAAACGCTGCTGGAAGAAGAGTGGCCAGATCGCGCCATTATTTTTGCTAACACCAAGCACCGCTGCGAAGACGTCTGGGGCCATCTGGCTGCCGATGGTCACCGCGTAGGCCTGCTGACCGGCGACGTAGCGCAGAAAAAACGCCTGCGTATTCTGGAAGAATTTACCCGTGGTGACCTCGATATTCTGGTCGCGACTGACGTTGCTGCCCGCGGCCTGCACATTCCTGCCGTGACACACGTCTTTAACTACGATCTGCCGGATGATTGCGAAGATTACGTTCACCGTATCGGTCGTACCGGTCGTGCTGGCCTCAGCGGCCACTCCATCAGCCTCGCTTGTGAAGAGTACGCGCTGAACCTGCCGGCTATCGAAACCTATATCGGTCACTCGATTCCGCAGAGCAAGTACAACCCAGATGCACTGATGAGCGATTTGCCGAAGGCATTGCGCCTGACGCGCACGCGTCCAGGTAACGGCCCACGCCGTTCTGGTGGCGGCGCACCGCGCAACCGTCGTCGTTCAGGTTAAGCAGGCTTATGCCATACACAAAATCCTCCAACCTGTATCACGGCGCCAAGCGTACGAATCCAACGCAGAGACAGGTTGAAGGATGAAGTGTATGAACGCCTCTTCGCTTTACGCAGCAATAGATCTCGGTTCCAATAGTTTTCATATGCTGGTTGTGCGCGAAGTGGCGGGGAGCATTCAGACCCTGACGCGCATTAAGCGCAAAGTCAGGCTGGCTGCCGGATTGAACAGCGATAACACGCTGTCGCCGGAAGCCATGGAACGAGGCTGGCAATGCCTGCGTTTGTTTGCCGAACGTTTGCAAGATATCCCGCACGCCCAAATCCGCGTCGTAGCAACCGCCACGTTGCGTCTGGCCGTTAACGCTGATGCCTTCCTTGCCAAAGCGCAGGAAATACTCGGTTGTCCGGTGCAGGTGATCAGCGGTGAAGAAGAAGCTCGCCTGATTTATCAGGGCGTGGCACACACCACCGGTGGCGACGATCGCCGTCTGGTGGTGGATATCGGCGGGGCCAGTACTGAACTGGTGACCGGCACCGGTGCCCAATCCACCTCGCTTTTCAGCCTGTCGATGGGTTGCGTAACCTGGCTCGAACGCTTCTTTACTGACCGAAATCTCGAACATGCCCATTTTGATGCTGCCGAGCAGGCCGCACGCGAAGTGCTACGTCCAGTCGCCGACGAACTTCGTCAGCACGGCTGGAAAATCTGCGTAGGCGCATCCGGTACCGTTCAGGCGTTGCAGGAAATCATGATGGCGCAGGGCATGGATGAGCGCATTACGCTCGCCAAGCTGCAACAGCTTAAACAGCGCGCGATTCAGTGTGGTCGTCTGGAAGAACTCGAGATTGAAGGCCTGACGCTTGAACGAGCGTTGGTATTCCCAAGCGGACTGGCCATTTTGCTGGCCATTTTCAGCGAGCTGGATATCCAGTGCATGACCCTCGCGGGTGGCGCCCTGCGCGAAGGTCTGGTTTACGGCATGCTTCATCTGTCTGTCGATCAGGACATTCGCAGCCGCACGCTGCGCAATATTCAGCGGCGTTTTATGGTCGATACCGAACAGGCCCAGCGCGTGGCGCAGTTAGCCTCTCATCTCGTCAGTCAGTGTGAAAAAAGCTGGGAAATTGAACCGTTAAGCCGTGATTTACTGCTTAGCGCCTGCTATCTGCACGAAATTGGCCTGAGTGTCGATTTCAAGCAAGCCCCGCAGCATGCCGCTTATCTGGTGCGCAATCTTGATCTCCCAGGCTTTACGCCGGCGCAGAAAAAGCTGCTGGCAACGCTGGTGCTCAATCAGACTAACCCCGTCGACCTGCCTTCGCTTCATCAGCAAAATGCGGTTCCGCCACGCGTGGCTGACCGGCTTTGCCGTTTGCTGCGTCTGGCGATCCTGTTTGCAGGCCGCCGCCGGGACGACCTGCTGCCAGACATCGCGCTTAGCGTGGAAGGGGAAACATTAACCCTGACGCTGCCGTCAGGCTGGCTGGCGAATCATCCGCTCGGTGCGGAACTGGTGTTGCAGGAAAGCCAGTGGCAAAGCTATGTCCACTGGCCTCTGATCGTCGACTAACTACTCCGCCTTCGCTTTGGCCAGCATGGCTTTAATGTTGGCCACATTCGCCTGTCCTTTGTGCATCCGCTCTTCTGGCGACACCACCTTACGCTCCTGCTCCCAAATGATATCGTCCTGTGGTAACTCCAGCAGAAAACGGCTCGGCTCCGGACGCACCAGCTCGCCGTACTGACGGCGCTCTTTGCACAGCGTAAAGGTCAGCTCTTTTTGTGCGCGGGTAATCCCCACATACGCCAGACGACGCTCTTCATCGACGTTTTCTTCGTCGATGCTACTCTGGTGCGGCAACAGCCCTTCTTCCATCCCGACCAAATACACATACGGGAACTCCAGACCCTTTGATGCGTGCAGCGTCATCAGCTGGACCTGATCGAGATCTTCGTCGCTTTCGCCACGCTCCATCATGTCGCGCAGGGTGAAGCGGGTAACGACCTGCGTCAGCGTCATCGGCTCTTCCAGGTCAGAACCTTCGAGCATTTCCGTCATCCAGCCAAACAAGGTATTGACGTTTTTCATGCGCATTTCAGCCGCTTTCGGGCTTGGCGAGGTTTCAAACAGCCAGGACTCGTAGTCGATGCCGTGAATCAGATCACGTACCGCCGCGATAGGTTCGCGCTCTGCCAGACGCTGAACTTCACCCAGCCAGTGAGTAAATCGGGTCAGAGATTCATAGCCGCGCCCGGTCAGCGTTTGCGTCAGGCCCATATCAAAACTGGCGGCAAACATGCTTTTACTGCGGGTGGTCGCCCATTCACCCAGCTTCTGTAACGTCGCCGGGCCAATTTCACGCTTCGGCGTATTCACGATCCGCAGAAATGCGCTGTCATCATCCGGGTTGGTCAGCACTCGCAGATAGGCGAGCAGGTCCTTGATTTCAGGACGCGAGAAAAACGACGTGCCGCCCGAAATGCGGTACGGAATGCGGTTTTGCATCAACAGCTTTTCAAAGACACGCGACTGATGGTTACCGCGATAGAGGATCGCGTAGTCCTTATAGGCCGTTTTATTGATGAAGTGATGGGCGATCAGTTCCCCGGCGACGCGTTCGGCTTCGTGTTCTTCGTGATTGGCGCTCAGCACTTTGAGTTCGGCACCGTAGCCCAACTCAGAAAACAGTTTCTTTTCAAAAACGTGCGGGTTATTGGCGATCAGGATGTTGGCGGCTTTCAGAATGCGTTCGGAAGAACGGTAATTCTGCTCAAGCTTAATCACCTGCAGTTTTGGGAAGTCCTGGCTCAACAGCACCAGGTTCTGTGGACGCGCACCACGCCAGGAGTAAATTGACTGATCGTCATCGCCCACCACCGTAAACCGCGCCCGACTACCCACCAGCAGTTTCACCAACTCGTACTGGCTGGTGTTGGTGTCCTGATATTCATCCACCAGCAGATAACGAATCTTGTTCTGCCAGCGCTCGCGCACCTCTTCATTGCGTTGCAGCAGCAGCGTTGGCAACAGGATCAGATCGTCGAAATCCAGCACGTTACAGGCTTTCATGTGCGCATCGTACAGCCCGTAGCAGTGGGCAAAAATACGATCGCGCTCGCCTTGAGCCTGCGCCGCGGCTTGCGGCGGCGTCATCAGATCGTTTTTCCAGTTGGAGATCGTCGAGATCAACTGCTGAAGCACCACCTTATCGTCGTCGATCAGGCCTTCCGTCAGCTCTTTGAGCAGCCCAACCTGATCGGTATCGTCGAACAGCGAAAAGTTAGATTTCATCCCCAGCGCGGCAAACTCGCGTTTGATGATTTCCAGCCCCAGTGTGTGGAACGTGGAGATCATCAGGCCACGTGCTTCTTTACGCTCTATCGTCTGGGCGACACGCTCTTTCATCTCGCGTGCAGCTTTGTTGGTAAAGGTCACGGCGGCGATATGCTTCGCCTGATAGCCACACTGGCGGATCAGATGCGCAATTTTATTGGTGATCACGCGCGTCTTGCCCGATCCCGCTCCCGCCAGCACCAGGCAGGGTCCGGTGACGAATTCGACGGCTTGTTGTTGTCCGGGGTTTAAACGCATAGGGTCACTCAATGAAAAACGGGAGGGTCGAAATAGAGCGTGGTAGTATAGCGAGCCTGAACCACACCACTCAAGGCACGATCATGGCAAAAACAGCAGCAGCACTGCATATCCTTGTAAAGGAAGAGAAACTGGCTCTGGATCTTTTAGAGCAGATCAAAAACGGCGGCGATTTTGAGAAGCTGGCGAAGAAGCACTCCACCTGTCCGTCAGGCAGAAAAGGCGGTCATTTAGGTGAATTCAAACAGGGCCAGATGGTTCCGGCGTTTGATAAAGTGGTCTTCTCTTGCCCAGTGCTGGAGCCAACTGGCCCACTGCACACCCAGTTCGGTTACCACATCATCAAAGTTCTTTATCGTAACTAATAAAAAGCCCGGCGGCGCTACCGCTAGCCGGGCCTACGAATGAGTAGGTCGGGTAAGCGAAGCGCCACCCGACACAATGTTTAGCTTGCTACCGCAATACGCTTCATATCTTTCATATATCCGCGCAGTTTCTTACCAACGGTTTCGATCTCGTGGCTGCGAATCGCCTCGTTCACGTCACGCAGCTGAGCGTTATCAACCGCGCCTTCAGCAATCGCTTTACCCAGATCGCCGGGTTGCAGCGTGGTCATGAACTCTTTCAGCAGCGGTACGCAGGCGTAAGAGAACAGGTAGTTGCCGTACTCAGCAGTATCGGAGATAACGACGTTCATTTCATACAGACGCTTACGGGCGATGGTGTTCGCAATCAGCGGCAGCTCGTGCAGTGATTCGTAGTACGCAGATTCTTCGATGATGCCGGAATCCACCATGGTTTCGAATGCCAGCTCAACGCCCGCTTTCACCATTGCAATCATCACTACGCCTTTATCGAAGTATTCCTGCTCACCGATTTTACCGTCAAACTGCGGCGCAGTTTCGAACGCGGTTTTACCGGTCTCTTCACGCCAGGTCAGCAGTTTCTTATCGTCGTTTGCCCAGTCAGCCATCATGCCGGAGGAGAATTCGCCAGAGATGATGTCGTCCATGTGTTTCTGGAACAGCGGAGCCATGATTTCTTTCAGCTGCTCGGACAGCGCGAATGCACGGACTTTCGCCCGGTTAGACAGACGGTCCATCATCAGGGTGATACCGCCCTGCTTCAGCGCTTCGGTGGTGGTTTCCCAACCGAACTGAATCAGTTTTTCTGCGTAAGCCGGGTCAGTCCCTTCAGCCACCAGCTTGTCGAAGCACAGCAGAGAACCCGCCTGCAGCATACCGCACAGGATAGTCTGCTCACCCATCAGGTCAGATTTAACTTCCGCAACGAAGGAAGACTCGAGCACACCAGCACGATGACCACCGGTGGCTGCCGCCCAAGCTTTAGCAATCGCCATACCTTCGCCTTTAGGATCGTTTTCCGGGTGAACCGCGATCAGCGTCGGCACACCGAAACCACGTTTATACTCTTCACGCACTTCGGTACCTGGGCATTTCGGCGCCACCATAACTACGGTGATGTCTTTACGGATCTGCTCGCCCACTTCCACGATGTTGAAGCCGTGGGAGTAACCCAGCGCTGCGCCATCTTTCATCAGCGGCTGTACGGAACGCACAACGTCCGTGTGCTGCTTGTCTGGCGTCAGGTTTACCACCAAGTCTGCCTGTGGAACCAGCTCTTCGTAAGTGCCTACTTTGAAACCGTTTTCGGTCGCTTTACGCCATGATGCGCGCTTTTCTGCAATCGCTTCTTTACGCAGGGCGTAAGAGATATCCAGACCGGAATCACGCATGTTCAGGCCCTGGTTCAGACCCTGCGCGCCACAGCCGACGATGACCACTTTTTTACCCTGAAGATAGCTCGCGCCATCGGCGAATTCGTCACGCGCCATGAAGCGGCATTTGCCCAGCTGTGCCAGCTGCTGGCGCAGATTCAGTGTATTAAAGTAGTTAGCCATGGTGATACCTCGTGATGTTGTACTGTCTTATTGTTCGGTTCGCGTTTTGCGAGAATGGAACCACATTACAACAGGAAATTTATTGCGGAAATTGATATATTCACAACATCACGTTGCAATTTCTGCAATATAAAATCGTGGGGTGTCTTCTGTGGATTTACGCGATCTGAAAACTTTTCTGCATCTGGCGGAAAGCCGCCACTTTGGCCGCAGCGCGCGGGCGATGCACGTCAGTCCCTCTACGCTTTCGCGACAAATTCAGCGGCTGGAAGAAGATCTGGGTCAGGCGCTGTTTGTGCGCGATAACCGCACCGTGACCCTTACCGAAGCCGGTGAAGAGCTGCGCACCTTTGCTCAACAAACGCTGTTGCAGTATCAGCAACTGCGTCACACCATCGACCAAAAAGGGCCTTCGCTCTCTGGCGAGCTACATCTGTTTTGCTCGGTAACCGCCGCCTACAGCCATTTACCGCCGATTCTGGATCGCTTCCGCGCGGAGCATCCTTCCGTGGAAATCAAACTCACCACCGGTGATGCCGCCGATGCGATGGAAAAAGTGGTGACCGGTGAGGCCGATTTAGCCATTGCAGGGAAACCGGAAACACTCCCTGGCGCAGTGGCATTTTCGATGCTGGAGAATTTAGCCGTGGTGCTGATTGCCCCGGCACTTGCCTGCCCGGTGCGCACGCAGGTAGCGCAGGAGAAACCCGACTGGTCAACGGTGCCGTTTATCATGGCCGATCAGGGCCCGGTGCGCCGGCGCATTGAGCTGTGGTTCCGTCGTCATAAAATCAGCAATCCGTCGATTTACGCCACCGTTGGCGGTCATGAAGCGATGGTGTCGATGGTGGCGCTCGGCTGCGGCGTGGCGCTTATCCCGGAAATCGTGCTGGAAAACAGCCCTGAACCGGTGCGTAACCGCGTGATGATCCTCGAGCGCAGCGACGAAAAAACGCCGTTTGAGCTCGGCGTGTGCGTACAAAAAAAGCGGCTACATGAGCCGCTTATTGACGCTTTCTGGACGATCCTGCCGAACCATTAACCCGCGAGGAAGAAACGGAACGCCGGATTACTGGTTTCATCGTGACACTCGTAGCCCAGCTCGCTGAGTCGGGTTTCGAAATCCGGCTCGTGCTCGCCCAGTTCAAAACCGGCCAGCACGCGGCCGTAGTCGGTACCGTGGCTGCGGTAATGGAACAACGAAATATTCCAGTGGGTACCGAGGGTGTAGAGAAACTTCAGCAACGCGCCGGGTGATTCCGGGAATTCGAAGCTGTACAGACGTTCCTGTAACGGTTTCGAAGGACGCCCGCCGACCATGTAGCGAACGTGTAGCTTCGCCATTTCATCGTCAGATAAATCCACCACGCTGTAACCCCCGTCATTCAGCAGACCGAGGATCTCTTTGCGCTCTTCCAGGCCACGGCTGAGACGCACCCCGACGAAAATACAGGCGTCTTTGGCATCGGCAAAACGGTAGTTAAATTCCGTTACCGATCGCCCGCCCAGCAGCTGGCAAAACTTGAGGAAGCTGCCCTTCTCTTCAGGGATGGTTACCGCCAGTAGCGCTTCACGCTGTTCGCCCAACTCGCAGCGTTCAGACACATAGCGCAATCCGTGGAAGTTAACGTTCGCCCCGGACAGCACGTGCGCCAGGCGTTCGCCGCGAATGTTGTGCTGTGCGATGTATTTTTTCATCCCCGCCAGGGCCAGCGCCCCAGACGGTTCCGCCACCGCGCGCACATCTTCGAACAGATCTTTCATTGCCGCACAGATTGCGTCGCTGTCGACGGTGACGATATCGTCGAGATACTCCTGGCATAGCCGGAAGGTTTCATCGCCAATGCGCTTCACCGCCACGCCTTCGGCAAACAGCCCGACGCGGGGTAAATCGACCGGATGCCCGGCGTCCAGCGCCGCTTTCAGACAGGCAGAATCTTCCGCTTCCACCGCGATCACTTTGATTTGCGGCATCAGCTGTTTGATAAGCACCGCGACACCGGCCGCCAGGCCGCCACCGCCAACTGGGACGAATACGCGATCGAGATGCGCATCCTGCTGAATCAGCTCCAGTGCCAGCGTGCCCTGCCCGGCAATCACCATCGGATGATCAAACGGCGGCACCCAGGTAAAGCCCTGCTGCTGCGCCAGTTCGATAGCTTTGGCCTTGGCCTCATCGAAATTCGCGCCATGCAGCAGCACTTCGCCACCAAAACCGCGCACCGCATCAACTTTGATATCCGCGGTCGCCACCGGCATTACAATCAGCGCTTTAATACCCAGACGGGCCGACGAGAACGCCACGCCCTGAGCGTGATTTCCCGCAGAAGCCGTAATCACGCCACACGCTTTTTGCTCTTCGGTCAGGCTCGCCATCATCGCGTACGCACCGCGCAGCTTGAAGCTGTGAACCGGCTGACGATCTTCGCGCTTCACCAGCACCACGTTGTCGAGCCGGGCGGAGATTTTCTCCATCTTCTGCAAAGGCGTGACCTGCACGGCTTCATAGACCGGCGCACGCAGCACCGCTCTGAGATATTCCGCCCCCTCAGGGGCGGTGGATAGCGGTTGGGATTCGGCCATGATCAGCCCCCAAGTTTGGATTTATCGCGCACTGCACCTTTGTCTGCACTGGTCGCCAGGCTGGCGTAGGCACGCAGCGCGAAGGAAACCTGACGTTCGCGATTGCGCGGAGTCCAGGCCTGATCGCCACGTGCGTCCTGCGCTTCACGACGCGCAGCCAGTTCCTGATCGCTCAGCTGCAGCTGAATACCACGGCTCGGAATGTCGATGGCAATCATGTCGCCATCTTCAATCAGCGCGATGTTGCCGCCGCTTGCCGCTTCCGGTGATACATGGCCGATAGACAGACCCGACGTCCCGCCGGAGAAGCGTCCGTCGGTGACCAGCGCACAAGCTTTACCGAGGCCCATTGATTTCAGGAAGGTGGTTGGGTACAGCATTTCCTGCATGCCCGGCCCGCCTTTTGGCCCTTCGTAGCGGATAACCACCACGTCGCCGGCAACCACTTTGCCGCCGAGAATTGCTTCTACCGCATCGTCCTGGCTTTCGTAGACTTTCGCCGGGCCGGTGAATTTCAGATTACTGTCGTCCACACCCGCGGTTTTCACGATGCAGCCGTTTTCCGCGAAGTTACCGTACAGCACTGCCAAACCACCGTCCTGACTGTAGGCATTTTCCAGTGAACGGATACAGCCTTCGGCGCGATCGTCGTCCAGCGTGTCCCAACGGCAGTTCTGCGAGAAGGCCTGCGTGGTACGAATACCTGCCGGTCCCGCACGGAACATGGTTTTCACCGCCTCGTCTTTGGTCAGCATCACATCGTACTGATCCAACGTCTGCGGCAGTGACAGCCCCAGTACGTTTTTCACGTCGCGGTTCAGCAGCCCGGCGCGGTCCAGCTCTCCGAGAATACCGAGCACACCACCGGCGCGGTGCACGTCTTCCATGTGATATTTCTGGGTACTTGGCGCGACTTTACACAGCTGCGGCACATTGCGGGACAGCTTGTCGATGTCCGTCATGGTGAAGTCAATTTCCGCTTCCTGCGCGGCGGCCAGCAGGTGCAAAACGGTATTGGTGGAACCACCCATGGCGATATCCAGCGTCATGGCGTTCTCAAACGCGGCTTTGCTGGCGATATTACGCGGCAGCGCAGACGCGTCGTCCTGCTCGTAATAACGCTTGGTCAGCTCAACGATGCGCGTACCGGCGTTGAGGAACAGGTCCTTACGATCGGCGTGCGTTGCCAGCAGCGAGCCGTTGCCCGGCTGCGACAGGCCCAGCGCTTCGGTCAGGCAGTTCATCGAGTTGGCGGTGAACATGCCGGAACAGGAACCACAGGTCGGACACGCGGAGCGCTCAATCTGATCGCTCTGTTCGTCGGACACTTTAGGGTCCGCGCCCTGAATCATCGCATCAACCAGGTCCAGCTTGATGATCTGATCGGAAAGCTTGGTTTTACCGGCTTCCATCGGACCGCCGGAAACAAAGATCACTGGAATGTTGAGGCGCAGAGACGCCATCAGCATCCCCGGGGTGATTTTGTCGCAGTTGGAGATACACACCATTGCATCCGCGCAGTGGGCGTTCACCATGTATTCCACGGAATCGGCGATCAGTTCGCGCGACGGCAGCGAATACAGCATGCCCCCGTGGCCCATGGCGATGCCGTCATCGACGGCAATGGTGTTGAATTCTTTTGCCACGCCGCCGGAGGCTTCGATTTGCTCAGCAACCAGTTTACCGAGGTCGCGCAAATGGACGTGGCCTGGCACGAACTGGGTAAACGAGTTCACAACGGCAATAATGGGTTTGCCAAAATCGGCATCTGTCATCCCGGTGGCGCGCCACAGCGCGCGGGCACCCGCCATATTACGGCCGTGGGTGGTAGTGGCGGAACGATACTTAGGCATGCTCTGTTTACTCCCGTCTATCTGTTAAATGGGACGGTGCGTGCCGTCCCATTGTTTTATTTCGGATTAACTTGATCCAACCAACCCCATTTATCTTCGGTTTCACCGGTAAAGAGGCCAAAGAATGCTTGCTGAATACGTTTGGTGACCGGGCCACAGCGGCCTTCGCCCACCTGGATGCGGTCGACGCTGCGAACCGGCGTGATTTCTGCGGCGGTACCGGACATGAACACTTCGTCAGCCAGATACAGCGATTCGCGGGACAGCACCTGCTCGCGAACTTCGATATTGAGGTCTTTCGCCAGTTTGATGATGGCATCACGGGTAATACCCGGCAGCGCGGAAGAGGTAAACGGCGGCGTGAACAGAATGCCGTCTTTCACTTCGAACAGGTTCTCGCCTGCGCCTTCAGAGATATAGCCGTTCACATCCAGCGCGATCCCTTCCTGGTAGCCGTGACGACGCGCTTCGCTGCCGACCAGCAATGAGGAAAGGTAGTTCCCGCCCGCTTTCGCGGCGGTTGGGATGGTGTTCGGTGCCACACGATTCCAGGAAGACACCATTGCGTCGATCCCTTGATCCAGCGCTTCTGCGCCGAGGTATGCACCCCAAGGGAAAGCGGCAATGATAACGTCAGTGTTGTAACCGTCTGGCGGGTTCACGCCCATACCAACATCGCCAACGAACACCAGCGGACGAATGTAGGCGCTGGTCAGGTTATTTTTACGGATAACGTTCCGGCAGGCTTCCATCAGTTCATCAACGCTCTGAGAAACCGGGAAACGATAAATTTTGGCTGAATCATGCAGACGCTGCATGTGTTCACGATGACGGAACACCACCGGGCCTTTGTGAGAATCGTAGCAACGGATGCCTTCGAAGACGGACGTCCCGTAATGCAGAGCGTGGGACATCACGTGCACCTTCGCTTCACCCCATGGGGTCATCTCACCATTAAACCAGATGTAATCAGCTTTTTTCGTCGTCATTGTTCTTCCTTTTGCGCTCAGGCGCGGATTTGTTGTGATGTTGTTGTTCGTTGCTGGATCTCGACGCGGGCGACGTCTACCAGTTTGCTTAACTGACTAAACAGTAATTCGACTGGACGAAGGCTGGCAACGGTCAATTCAATATTTATGTTCTGGGCGTCGGTGGCGGTTTCCATGTTCATGGCACAAATTTGAAAACCACGATGGCGTACCACGCGCAAAACGCGCTCTAACGTTTCCGGGTTGAAGCGGGCCTGTACGGCAACCTGATGATGCATCATGATAATTTCTCCAGCATTTCTGCATTACTGGCACCCGGCGGTACCAGCGGCCAGACGTTTTCGAGTTCGTCGATTGAGACATGAAGCAGGTATGGCCCGGTGCTGTTCAGCATGGTGTCGAGAGCCGCTTCAACCTGGTCTTTACGGGTAATGTGCTGACCAGGAATGCCAAAGGCACTGGCCAGTACGAGGAAATCAGGGTTATCGGTGAGCGTGGTTTCGCTGTAGCGCTCCTGGAAAAAAAGCTGCTGCCACTGACGAACCATTCCCAGGCGCTGGTTGTCGAGAATGACAATCTTCACCGGCAGCTGCTTACGCTTCACGGTGCCGAGCTCCTGCACGTTCATCATGAACGAGCCATCCCCGGAAATGCAGATAACGGTATCGTTCGGACGCGCAACCTGCGCCCCCACGGCCGCAGGCAGGCCAAAGCCCATCGTGCCTAAACCGCTAGAGGTGATGAAATTTTCAGGATGGGTATAGGTCATGTGCTGCGCCGACCACATCTGATGCTGCCCGACGTCGGTCGTCACTACGCTATTGGCCGGTTTGCGATCGGACAGCTGTTTGAGCAGCAATGGCGCGTAAATGGCCTCGCCTGGATGGTCGTAGCGCCAGGCGCTCTCGGCACGTAATTCCGCCGTGTGTTTACGCCACGCATCGATATTCAGCGGCTGTTGCAGCGCAGGTAACAACGCGTTCAAATCAGCCTGCAGACCCACATGAACCTGACGCAGCTTGTTCAGTTCCGCCGGGTCGATATCCATGTGGATGACTTTCGCATTCGGTGCAAACGTATTCAGCTTGCCAGTCACGCGGTCATCAAAGCGCGCGCCGACGGCAATCAGCAAATCACACTGTTGTACTGCCAGGTTGGCCGCTTTGGTGCCGTGCATGCCCAGCATCGCCAGGTAGTACGGGTAATCTGCATCTACTGCACCGAGCCCCTTCAACGTGCAGGTGACGGGCATTTGCGTAACCGCGATAAACTCGCGCAGGGCAGGAACCGCCTGCGCCATCCCGACGCCACCGCCAACGTACAATATCGGCTGACTGGCCTGGGCAATCATCTGGCGAGCCTGTTCAACGTCTTCAAACGGGAAAGCCGTTTCATCTTCAACAGTGGAAAAATGCGGCTCAAGTGCGGCGCTGGCGACCTGGATATCTTTCGGGATATCAACCAATACCGGGCCAGGACGGCCTGAGTTTGCCACCTGGAAAGCTTCAGCCATTACGCGTGGAAGCTCTTCCAGCGACTGCACCAGAAAACTGTGTTTGGTGCAGGCCAGTGATAAACCGAGCACGTCCACTTCCTGAAAAGCATCGGTGCCGATAAACGAGGAAGCGACCTGCCCGGTGATGGCCACCACCGGGACGGAATCCAACAGCGCATCAGCAAGACCGGTGATGAGGTTGGTGGCTCCTGGGCCGGAAGTGGCCATACACACACCGGTTTTACCCGTTGCGCGGGCATAACCAATCGCCGCCATTGCCGCGCCCTGCTCATGGCGACACAGCAGGTGTTCCACGCCACCGTCGTATAACGCATCGTAGATAGGCATTATGGCGCCGCCCGGATAGCCGAATACGGTCTCGACTCCCTGCGCTCGCAACGCATGTACCACCCACTGAGCCCCATTCATAGTTACTTCCCCGTCACATTTCGTGAGAAACAGAATTTTATGCTGATAGTCATGTTCTGTTCCTCTTTGGTTTTTCGCAGTCATAAAAAAACCCCCGGACCTTTCGGTGCGGGGGTCTTAGTTCGTTAAGGCTTGTTTTCTAAGCCTTTCCTCTTCCAAGTGCAGCCCCGCACGGTGGGATAATAATCACCACCACGCTAATCACGACCAGGCTAATCACTCGTAGAAGGGCTGTCATTTTCTGTTCTTTCTGGCTTCTTGTTCGAAGGAATACCTAAAGAGTTACCACAGACTCTGCGAATAACACAAGATTTTTTATAATGCGTTTTCTGATCGCGCTAACGATATTGGTAAAAAGTATTGTTTTTTATAAGAAATAACTGAGATGAAAATTCTTCATTACATTCAGGCAATTCAATGACGTCTATTTTTCGCGAACGCGCTTCCAATTGTATGTAACGGTAATGAAAACCCCTGCAAATCACCGGATAAATGCTCGTAAAAAACAACATTGTTCATTGTCACGCTTGCACGAGACGACATACTGACTTTTCACGGAGGCACTATGTCATTGTCGATTATTTATACACGGGCCGCATTGGGGGTGAACGCCCCGCTCATCACCGTGGAAGTGCATATCAGTAACGGATTACCCGGCTTAACGATGGTGGGTTTACCGGAAACCGCGGTGAAAGAGGCTCGCGATCGCGTTAGAAGCGCGATGATTAATAGCGGGTATGAATTTCCGGCAAAGAAAATAACCATCAACCTGGCACCGGCCGATCTTCCCAAGGAAGGCGGACGATACGACTTGCCTATCGCAATTGCGCTTCTGGCGGCGTCTGAGCAACTCAACGCAACCAGACTTAGCCAACGAGCTTATAGGTGAACTCGCGCTTACAGGTGCACTACGCGGAGTTACCGGGGCCATTTCCGGTGCGATGGAAGCTATCAGCGCAGGCCGACAGATTATTGTGGCCGCGGAGAATGCCCCTGAGGTCGGCCTGATTGGCGGAACAGACTGTTTCATTGCCAGCCATCTGCAGGAGGTTTGTGCATTTCTTGAGGGACGCACAGAATTGCCACATCCTGAAATGCTGGAAGACATACCTACGACCGTTGAGCCCGACATCAGCGACGTGATAGGCCAACAGCAGGGAAAGCGCGCGTTGGAAATTGCCGCCGCGGGCGGGCATAACCTGCTACTTGTGGGACCACCGGGTACCGGAAAAACGATGCTGGCAAGCCGGCTACCTGGCATTCTGCCCTCTCTGAGCAGCCAGGAAGCCCTGGAGAGTGCGGCAATCCTCAGCCTGACCAGTGCGGGGCAACTTCACCAACAATGGCGTAAGCGCCCATTCCGCTCGCCCCATCACAGTGCATCACTTACGGCAATGGTTGGTGGTGGTACGATCCCCGCCCCAGGGGAGATCTCGTTAGCGCATAATGGCATTCTGTTTCTCGACGAACTCCCGGAATTCGAACGGCGGGTGCTGGATGCCCTGCGTGAACCCATTGAGTCAGGAAAAATTCATATCTCCCGGACTCGGGCAAAAATTACCTATCCGGCACGTTTTCAACTCATTGCCGCCATGAACCCCAGCCCGACGGGACACTACCAGGGCAATCATAACCGCAGCTCTCCGGAGCAAATCCTGCGCTACCTGGCACGTCTGTCGGGGCCTTTTCTCGACCGCTTTGATCTCTCTCTGGAGATCCCGCTCCCGCCTCCAGGTCTTCTGAGTCAACGGCCTGAAAAAGGCGAAAGCAGCACGACAGTTAAGGCCCGCGTCATTGCCGCGCAGCAGATACAGTTGTCTCGCCAGGGAAAGCTCAACGCCCTACTCGAGAATAATGAGATTAAAACGTGGTGTGAATTACAGGAGGAGGACGCGGTATGGCTGGAACAGGCTTTAGCCCAATTGGGATTATCGATTCGGGCCTGGCAGCGTCTGATTAAGGTTTCGCGGACTCTGGCCGATCTCGCCGGAGCGGAAAAGATAACACGGGTACATTTACAGGAAGCACTGGGGTATCGGGCAATAGAAAGGTTACTGATTCATTTACAGAAAATGATGGCGTAAAAAAGGGGCTTTCGCCCCTTTCTCATTAATCGTCGCTTTCGGTGTAGTCTTCTGCACCTTCTGTCTGTGGCTTACCACCGGACAGCGTATGAAAACGTTTTGGCCGTTTGATTCGCGCCATGTATTTGATCCATACACGCTCAATCTCGGTTGCCGGTTCGCGTTCGCCACGGCATACCGCGACAAACTGCTTTTCGTCTTCCGTCAGGGGCTCACGGTGACCCAGTTCCAGCTCATTAAACGCATAACCGTGGCGCTCCAGCAGTTGGGCTTCTTTAATGGTGAAGTCACCATGACGAGAGAATCCACGCGGATAATTTTTATTGTCAAAAAAACGATTAGTCGTCGTAAAGCTTTCCGCCATCCTACACGCTCCTAATTCTTTGGCTGAGCTATTTATGGCGCGGAGTATTAGTTACGCTTGACAGAGCGTCAAACAAAACATTTAAATCAACACGACAAATTATTTTGCGGAGAAGGTTGTGGATACGGAATTGCTAAAGACTTTCCTTGAAGTGAGCCGAACGCGCCACTTCGGGCGTGCGGCAGAAGCGCTATACCTGACGCAATCAGCCGTCAGCTTTCGTATTCGTCAGCTTGAGAACCAACTGGGTGTGAACCTTTTCACCCGACATCGTAACAATATCCGCCTGACAGCGGCCGGTGAGAAGCTCCTTCCCTATGCCGAAACGCTGATGAGTACCTGGCAATTGGCGCGTAAGGAAGTGGCCAATACGTCACGCCATAATGAGTTCTCTATTGGTGCCAGCGCCTCACTGTGGGAATGCATGCTAAATAGCTGGCTGGGGCGACTCTATCCGTCACACAACACGTTGCAATTTGAGGCCCGTATCGCTCAGAGACAATCGTTGGTTAAACAGCTACATGAGCGTCAGTTGGATTTGCTGATTACCACGGAAGCCCCAAAAATGGACGAGTTCAGCAGCCAGTTGCTGGGACATTTCACTTTAGCTCTCTATTGTTCGAGTCCTTCGCAGGTCAAAGCGAATCTGAACTATCTGCGGCTGGAATGGGGCCCGGACTTCCAACAGCATGAAGCAGGACTTATTGCACCCGATGACATTCCACTCCTGACAACCAGTTCCGCGGAGCTGGCACGGCAACAACTCATGCCGCTTGAGGGCTGTTCCTGGCTACCAATGGTTTGGGCGAAAGAGAAAGGCGGCATGCATACCGTCGCTGACAGTGCGACGCTTTCACGCCCGCTGTATGCCATTTGGCTTCAGAACAGTGACAAGCAGGCGCAAATTCGTGAGATCTTGAAGGTTACAGTGCTCGAATAAAGGACGTGGATTTTTTTGATAAGAGGAGGCGGATGAAAATCCGCTGAATTTTAGACAAAAAAAATCCTTTGCCGAAGCAAAGGATCATTATATGGCAGGGGCGGAGAGACTCGAACTCGCGACACCCGGTTTTGGAGACCGGTGCTCTACCAACTGAGCTACGCCCCTAAATAACGCTTATTATTAAGCCCGCAATGAAGCAGGCTTAATTTTCTAATAAGTGGCGGAACGGACGGGACTCGAACCCGCGACCCCCTGCGTGACAGGCAGGTATTCTAACCGACTGAACTACCGCTCCACCGAATTTCTTTACAACAACCGGTTTTATGCCCCGGTTTAATGCTAATTTGATGCCTGGCAGTTCCCTACTCTCGCATGGGGAGACCCCACACTACCATCGGCGCTACGGCGTTTCACTTCTGAGTTCGGCATGGGGTCAGGTGGGACCACCGCGCTGTTGCCGCCAGGCAAATTCTGTTTACCAACACACCCTTCAGGGTCTGTCAGTTAATCTGTTTCAAGCTGAATATCGTCGTCTCTCACGCCAAAACATCTTCGGCGTTGTAAGGTTAAGCCTCACGGTTCATTAGTACTGGTTAGCTCAACGTATCGCTACGCTTACACACCCAGCCTATCAACGTCGTAGTCTTCAACGTTCCTTCAGGACTCTCAAGGAGTCAGGGAGAACTCATCTCGGGGCAAGTTTCGTGCTTAGATGCTTTCAGCACTTATCTTTTCCGCATTTAGCTACCGGGCAATGCCATTGGCATGACAACCCGAACACCAGTGATGCGTCCACTCCGGTCCTCTCGTACTAGGAGCAGCCCCCCTCAATTCTCCAGCGCCCACGGCAGATAGGGACCGAACTGTCTCACGACGTTCTAAACCCAGCTCGCGTACCACTTTAAATGGCGAACAGCCATACCCTTGGGACCTACTTCAGCCCCAGGATGTGATGAGCCGACATCGAGGTGCCAAACACCGCCGTCGATATGAACTCTTGGGCGGTATCAGCCTGTTATCCCCGGAGTACCTTTTATCCGTTGAGCGATGGCCCTTCCATTCAGAACCACCGGATCACTATGACCTGCTTTCGCACCTGCTCGAGCCGTCACTCTCGCAGTCAAGCTAGCTTATGCCATTGCACTAACCTCCTGATGTCCGACCAGGATTAGCTAACCTTCGTGCTCCTCCGTTACTCTTTGGGAGGAGACCGCCCCAGTCAAACTACCCACCAGACACTGTCCGCAACCCGGATTACGGGTCTACGTTAGAACATCAAACATTAAAGGGTGGTATTTCAAGGTTGGCTCCACAAGAACTGGCGTCCTCGCTTCAAAGCCTCCCACCTATCCTACACATCAAGGCTCAATGTTCAGTGTCAAGCTATAGTAAAGGTTCACGGGGTCTTTCCGTCTTGCCGCGGGTACACTGCATCTTCACAGCGAGTTCAATTTCACTGAGTCTCGGGTGGAGACAGCCTGGCCATCATTACGCCATTCGTGCAGGTCGGAACTTACCCGACAAGGAATTTCGCTACCTTAGGACCGTTATAGTTACGGCCGCCGTTTACCGGGGCTTCGATCAAGAGCTTCTCCCTAAGGATAACCCCATCAATTAACCTTCCGGCACCGGGCAGGCGTCACACCGTATACGTCCACTTTCGTGTTTGCACAGTGCTGTGTTTTTAATAAACAGTTGCAGCCAGCTGGTATCTTCGACTGATTTCAGCTCCATCCGCAGGGACTTCACCTACACATCAGCGTGCCTTCTCCCGAAGTTACGGCACCATTTTGCCTAGTTCCTTCACCCGAGTTCTCTCAAGCGCCTTGGTATTCTCTACCTGACCACCTGTGTCGGTTTGGGGTACGATTTCGTGTTACCTGATGCTTAGAGGCTTTTCCTGGAAGCAGGGCATCTGTTACTTCAGTACCGTAGTACCTCGTCATCACACCTCAGCGTTAGATAAGAGTCCGGATTTACCTAAACTCTCCGCCTACATGCTTAAACCGGGACAACCGTCGCCCGGATAACATAGCCTTCTCCGTCCCCCCTTCGCAGTAACACCAAGTACAGGAATATTAACCTGTTTCCCATCGACTACGCCTTTCGGCCTCGCCTTAGGGGTCGACTCACCCTGCCCCGATTAACGTTGGACAGGAACCCTTGGTCTTCCGGCGAGCGGGCTTTTCACCCGCTTTATCGTTACTTATGTCAGCATTCGCACTTCTGATACCTCCAGCTACCCTCACAGGCCACCTTCAACGGCTTACAGAACGCTCCCCTACCCAACAACACATAGTGTCGCTGCCGCAGCTTCGGTGCATAGTTTAGCCCCGTTACATCTTCCGCGCAGGCCGACTCGACCAGTGAGCTATTACGCTTTCTTTAAATGATGGCTGCTTCTAAGCCAACATCCTGGCTGTCTGAGCCTTCCCACATCGTTTCCCACTTAACTATGACTTTGGGACCTTAGCTGGCGGTCTGGGTTGTTTCCCTCTTCACGACGGACGTTAGCACCCGCCGTGTGTCTCCCGTGATAACATTCTTCGGTATTCGTAGTTTGCATCGGGTTGGTAAGTCGGGATGACCCCCTAGCCGAAACAGTGCTCTACCCCCGAAGATGAGTTCACGAGGCGCTACCTAAATAGCTTTCGGGGAGAACCAGCTATCTCCCGGTTTGATTGGCCTTTCACCCCCAGCCACAAGTCATCCGCTAATTTTTCAACATTAGTCGGTTCGGTCCTCCAGTTAGTGTTACCCAACCTTCAACCTGCCCATGGCTAGATCACCGGGTTTCGGGTCTATACCCTGCAACTTAACGCCCAGTTAAGACTCGGTTTCCCTTCGGCTCCCCTATTCGGTTAACCTTGCTACAGAATATAAGTCGCTGACCCATTATACAAAAGGTACGCAGTCACCTAACAAGTAGGCTCCCACTGCTTGTACGTACACGGTTTCAGGTTCTTTTTCACTCCCCTCGCCGGGGTTCTTTTCGCCTTTCCCTCACGGTACTGGTTCACTATCGGTCAGTCAGGAGTATTTAGCCTTGGAGGATGGTCCCCCCATATTCAGACAGGATACCACGTGTCCCGCCCTACTCTTCGAGTTCACAACGCGTGCATTTTCATGTACGGGGCTATCACCCTGTATCGCCGGACTTTCCAGACCGTTCCATTAACACGCGCGCTGATTCAGACTCTGGGCTCCTCCCCGTTCGCTCGCCGCTACTGGGGGAATCTCGGTTGATTTCTTTTCCTCGGGGTACTTAGATGTTTCAGTTCCCCCGGTTCGCCTCATTAAGCTATGTATTCACTTAATGATAGTGTGTCGAAACACACTGGGTTTCCCCATTCGGGTATCGCCGGGTCAAAGGTTCATATCACCTCGCCGACGCTTATCGCAGATTAGCACGCCCTTCATCGCCTCTGACTGCCAGGGCATCCACCGTGTACGCTTAGTCGCTTAACCTCACAACCCGAAGATGTTTCTTTCGATTCATCATCGACTTGCAATAATTTGAGAGACTCGAACACACCGTATTTTCCTTTCTTATTACGGAGAAAGGAAACAGTGTGTCGTTTCAATTTTCAGCTTGATCCAGATTTTTAAAGAGCAAAACTTCGCAGTACACCTTTTCAGGTACACTCTGAAGTTTATTTTCAGCAGTAAAGTGATGGTGGAGCTATGCGGGATCGAACCGCAGACCTCCTGCGTGCAAGGCAGGCGCTCTCCCAGCTGAGCTATAACCCCATCGTATTATCAAATCTCTTACCCGTTCATTTCCTGCCAGAACGTACCAAAGCAACGAAATGAATTGGTAGGCCTGAGTGGACTTGAACCACCGACCTCACCCTTATCAGGGGTGCGCTCTAACCACCTGAGCTACAAGCCTGCAGAGATTTTTTTACTGCTTATTTTTCATCAGACAATCTGTGTGGACACTACAAAGGCAGGTTCTTTAAGGTAAGGAGGTGATCCAACCGCAGGTTCCCCTACGGTTACCTTGTTACGACTTCACCCCAGTCATGAATCACAAAGTGGTAAGCGCCCTCCCGAAGGTTAAGCTACCTACTTCTTTTGCAACCCACTCCCATGGTGTGACGGGCGGTGTGTACAAGGCCCGGGAACGTATTCACCGTAGCATTCTGATCTACGATTACTAGCGATTCCGACTTCATGGAGTCGAGTTGCAGACTCCAATCCGGACTACGACGCACTTTATGAGGTCCGCTTGCTCTCGCGAGGTCGCTTCTCTTTGTATGCGCCATTGTAGCACGTGTGTAGCCCTACTCGTAAGGGCCATGATGACTTGACGTCATCCCCACCTTCCTCCAGTTTATCACTGGCAGTCTCCTTTGAGTTCCCGGCCGAACCGCTGGCAACAAAGGATAAGGGTTGCGCTCGTTGCGGGACTTAACCCAACATTTCACAACACGAGCTGACGACAGCCATGCAGCACCTGTCTCAGAGTTCCCGAAGGCACCAAAGCATCTCTGCTAAGTTCTCTGGATGTCAAGAGTAGGTAAGGTTCTTCGCGTTGCATCGAATTAAACCACATGCTCCACCGCTTGTGCGGGCCCCCGTCAATTCATTTGAGTTTTAACCTTGCGGCCGTACTCCCCAGGCGGTCGACTTAACGCGTTAGCTCCGGAAGCCACGCCTCAAGGGCACAACCTCCAAGTCGACATCGTTTACGGCGTGGACTACCAGGGTATCTAATCCTGTTTGCTCCCCACGCTTTCGCACCTGAGCGTCAGTCTTTGTCCAGGGGGCCGCCTTCGCCACCGGTATTCCTCCAGATCTCTACGCATTTCACCGCTACACCTGGAATTCTACCCCCCTCTACAAGACTCTAGCCTGCCAGTTTCGAATGCAGTTCCCAGGTTGAGCCCGGGGATTTCACATCCGACTTGACAGACCGCCTGCGTGCGCTTTACGCCCAGTAATTCCGATTAACGCTTGCACCCTCCGTATTACCGCGGCTGCTGGCACGGAGTTAGCCGGTGCTTCTTCTGCGAGTAACGTCAATCGTTGCGGTTATTAACCACAACGCCTTCCTCCTCGCTGAAAGTACTTTACAACCCGAAGGCCATCTTCATACACGCGGCATGGCTGCATCAGGCTTGCGCCCATTGTGCAATATTCCCCACTGCTGCCTCCCGTAGGAGTCTGGACCGTGTCTCAGTTCCAGTGTGGCTGGTCATCCTCTCAGACCAGCTAGGGATCGTCGCCTAGGTGAGCCATTACCCCACCTACTAGCTAATCCCATCTGGGCACATCCGATGGCAAGAGGCCCGAAGGTCCCCCTCTTTGGTCCGAAGACGTTATGCGGTATTAGCTACCGTTTCCAGTAGTTATCCCCCTCCATCGGGCAGTTTCCCAGACATTACTCACCCGTCCGCCGCTCGTCACCCAGGAGCAAGCTCCCTGTGTTACCGCTCGACTTGCATGTGTTAGGCCTGCCGCCAGCGTTCAATCTGAGCCATGATCAAACTCTTCAATTTAAGTTTGATGCTCATGAATTAAACTTCGTAATGAATTACGTATGTTCACTCATAAGACTTGGTATTCTATTTAGCGTCTTTCGACGTTAAGAATCCATGTCACTTTGAGTGCCCACACAGATTGTCTGATAAATTGTTAAAGAGCAGTGAGTTACGCGCTTTCGCTTGCTAACTCGAGGTCCCGTATAATACGTTTTCCTCATTCAGAGTCAAGCGTTTATTTTCGCTTTTCTCTGTCAGGATTTCCTGGGAAACCCTTCTGACCCGGCGGCTGGCGAGCCGTTGTTCCGTGTCAGTGGAGGCGCATTATAGGGAGTTCTGAGACGTTGACAAGCCCTGTTTGCAAAAAACTTTTCAACCGTCTCTTTTTTGCTCAAACGCCTACTAAACAGACAGCTTTTCGAGTCTTTCGAAGCCATAACGCTGCAAAACGGGGAAAAGTTGCTCAGTTTCCGGTGTAGACGCCATACAAAAAGCGATATTCGCATCTGAGGATTTCGCATCCGGCGCTTCATGTTCCAGCAACCAGACCGTTCGGCGCGCAATAGCCGCCCCGGAATCCACCAGTCGAGTACCTTCCGGCAGGACTTCAAGCAGCTCATTCTGCAATAAAGGGAAATGCGTGCATCCCAGAACGACTGTATCTGGCGGCTCAGGCATTCTCAGCCATGGGCGCAGGATACGACGCAGCTCATCGAGCGGAACAGGTTCGCCATGCAATTTCGCTTCCGCCAGTTCCACCAGCTCCGCGGAACCCAGCATTTCAATCTGGCACTCATTCGCGAAGCGCTCGATCAATTCACGTGTATAAGGACGCTTTACCGTTCCGCGCGTCGCCAGCAACCCAACCACACCGTTCGCCGTAAGACGCGCGGCCGGTTTAATCGCTGGCACTACACCCACCACAGGAAAGGCGAACTTCTCACGCAGGCCTGGAAGTGAAACGGTGCTTGCCGTGTTGCAGGCGATGACCGCCAGAGCAAGGGGATAACGCTGTTGAACCGCTGTGACTATCTCGAGTACGCGCTCGACGATAAAAGCTTCGCTCTTCTCGCCATAAGGAAAGGCAACGTTATCGAAAACGTAGATGTAATGAAGATCCGGCAGCAGGTGCCGAATCTCATCATAAACCGACAACCCACCGACCCCGGAATCAAACACCAGGACGGTGGGACGTGGATCAGAAGGTGTAGCTGCCAGACAAGTTGTATTCCCGTCCTGCAGTTTCGTAGCCATAAACTGTCTCGTAGTCTTTATCGAACAGGTTGGCGATTTTACCACGAACTGTAAGGTGAGAGGTGACAGGATATGACACGGCAAGATCCCATAGGCTGACGCCGCCCATTTTCACGTTCTCTGAAGTATACGTGTTCGGGTCAAACGCAGTGTCATAGCGAGTGCCCAGATAGTGATACGTCACGCCCCAGTCGAAGTCATACACCTGCCAGTCCAGCTGGTACTTCACCTGCTGTTTTGCCCGACGCAACAACAGTTCATCGGTTTGCGTATTGCGGGCATCCAGATAGTCATAGCTCAGGGTGTGTGATAACGGACCGGTGTCGAAGGATGCCGTGGCCTCAATACCTTTAATGCGCGCTTTGCCCACGTTGTAGTACTGATTCAGGTTGTAGTCGTAGTCAATGAGATTATCGACATCGTTGCGGTATCCGGACACACGCCAGTTTACGCCCGCCGTTAAGCCCTCGAAGGCCCCTTCCCACTGCTTACTTTCTTCCGGGTCGAGATGTTCGTTGCCATAGAAACCGTACAACTGCCCCAGATTCGGCGCTTTAAACGCAGTGCCGTAGGACGCCACGAAGCGATAGCCGTCGACAAATTCCCAGGCAGCACTGCCCTGCCAGGTACCATGATCGCCAAACTGTGAGTTATCGTCGCCGCGCACCGCACCTTCAAAGGTGAACTCACCGAACTGTTGTAATGCCGTCAGGAAAAGACCGGTGTTTCGCAGCTCGTAGCCATCTGTGACGTAGTTGGTACCGGGTTCCGTGGTTTGTTTCTGCCAGTCAACGCCCGCACCAATGTTGCCGTGGCCGACATCCACCGAGTTGGCCCACTGCATGTTGTACTGTTTAATTTCATCCAACGTCGCCGTGGAGTCGTACCGACCCAGACGCGGATCGTAGTTGTAGTCTTTACTGTGGCTATAGCTGGAGGTCAGCTGTGAATGGAAGATGTCGTTATTGAAACGCACGCCCGCATCCCAGGTCTGGCTGTAAAGCTGGCGAGTATCAACAAGCACGCCCATATAAGGAGAGTTGTCATAAGCCGTGCGGTTGTCGTAACCGTAGCCGCGCACAAAACCACTCCATTCATCAGAGAATCTATGCTCCAGCGCACCGTACAGGCTTTTACTCATAAAGCCATCACGATCCGTCTGCGGCTGGCCACCGGTATTCCCGTCCGCCACGACATCGTAGCCTTTGGTATAAGTGTAATCCCCGGAGAGCGTCACTCGGGTGTTGTCCCCCAGTTTCTGCTGGGTAGTACCGTTGTAGCTTTGATAGCCGTTCGAGCCCACGCCGGCATTCAACGTGGTGCCGTCTTTTTCACGAGTCGTAATAATGTTAACCACGCCGCCAATCGCATCAGAGCCATATACCGCCGAGCGAGGCCCGCGGATATATTCGATACGCTGCACAAGGCTAATCGGGAACTGACTTAAATCTGATGAACCGCTGACGCCCGCCTGATTCAGACGCACGCCATCCACCAAAATAAGGACATGGCTGGAGTTGGTACCACGGATAAATAAAGAAGAACTTTGTCCGAGACCGCCGTTTTGCGCGATGTCCACCCCGGGCAGACGACGCATCACATCGGTAACAGAGGCAGATTGCCAGCGATCGATATCCTGTCGGGTAACGACGCTAACCGGCGCCAGCACCGTATTGACAGGTTGTTGGAAACGGTTTGCTGTGACGACCATCGTGTCTGAGCTGCTATCCTGCGCCCAGCCAGAAAAAGCTGTGACGGAGAGCGCCGTCAGCAGCGAAGCTTTTTTAATCATTGTTAAAAGCATCCAATAAATAAGAAGGATGCCGCTGGTCTCATCAGTAGCTCGCGATGATGAGGATCCGTTGCGACGTACTCCGGCAGGTCTTCGGGCTAGAAGGCTCCCCAAACATACTCGGGGCAATGAAACGATGACTTCCCACCTGCCGGCAGTGTCTGCTTACGCTCTCATTTCGCCTTACTCTACCGCTGCGCGTCAGCTCCAGATTTGCACTGGATTCCCTTTTAACTCACAAGACCGGAAACAGGATGCTACATTCAGTAACATGCAGATGTCCAGACTGCTAATCATCGGCCCCAGGCCATCAAGGGCTGGACATCCTGTGAGCATTCCCTACAATCGCCGCGTTATTTATCTCTTTCAGGAAGCATCATGACCCCCGAACACCTGCCGACAGAACAGTACGAGGCCCAGCTAGCAGAGAAAGTTGTCCGCCTGCAAAGCATGATGGCGCCACACAATGCCCCTGCGCCGGAGGTGTTCCGCTCACCTGTCAGTCACTACCGCATGCGTGCTGAATTCCGCATGTGGCACGACGGAGACGACCTCTATCACATCATCTTCGATCAGGCGACCAAACAGCGCATTCGTGTCGATACCTTCCCGGCGGCCAGCGAACGGATTAACGCGCTAATGAAAGCCATTCTGGAAGGCGTAAAGGGCGAGAAAGTCCTGCGTCACAAGCTGTTCCAGATTGATTACCTGACCACCATGAGCAATCAGGCCATCGTATCCCTGCTTTATCATAAGAAGCTTGATGACGAATGGCAGGCTGCCGCCACGGTACTGCGTGACGCGTTACGCGCCGCCAACCTGAACGTGCATCTGATTGGACGTGCGACGAAAACCAAAATCGCACTGGATCAGGACTTTATTGATGAGCGTTTGCCGGTCGGCGGACAGGAAATGATTTACCGTCAGGTGGAAAATAGCTTCACCCAGCCGAATGCGGCGATGAACATTCAGATGCTGGAATGGGCGCTGAATGCCACTGAGAATTCGAAAGGCGATTTGCTGGAGTTGTACTGCGGTAACGGTAACTTCTCGCTGGCGTTGGCGCGCAACTTTGATCGCGTGCTGGCGACCGAAATTGCCAAACCCTCTGTGGCGGCTGCGCAGTACAACATTGCGGCTAACCACATTGATAACGTGCAAATTATTCGTATGTCTGCGGAAGAGTTTACCCAGGCGATGAACGGCGTTCGTGAGTTTAACCGTTTGCAGGGTATCGATCTGAAGGGTTATCAGTGTGAAACGATTTTCGTCGATCCACCGCGCAGCGGGCTGGACAGCGAAACCGAGAAGATGGTGCAGGCGTACCCGCGTATTCTGTACATTTCCTGCAATCCGGAAACGTTATGTAAGAATCTGGAAACGTTAGGCCAAACGCACAACGTTGAGCGCCTGGCGCTGTTCGATCAGTTCCCGTACACTCATCACATGGAGTGTGGGGTCTGGCTGACGAAGAAGTAACCCGCCTTTTAGCCCTCTCGTTGAGAGGGCTCATCCGCATTATTCCGCGATTTCAGCGTTACGATTACGCATCCGAAAACCAATCCAGAACACCATAATCACCGACAGTACGGCCGGGAAGAAGTTAGAGCCGATATCCGGGTATTCCGCACGTACGACGGTACTGTAAACCAACACGCCGAGGATAAAACACGCGGCGGCAAGCCCTGGCAGCCCAACCGGCATAGTGCGGTTTTGGTAACGTTGATGCAGACAGTACACCGTCAGCACCAGCGCAATCAGGGGGAATACGGTAAAGGGTACGATGGAGCTGAAGAGGGCAGCAAATGTCCCATTAATGGATAAACCAGCGACCAACGCCAGTAACAACGTACCTCTGTCTTGACCTGTCTGTTTCATTACTCATCCTTCACATTTTTCGGAATGGTGTGCACTTTCTCTTGTTCACGGCGATACCAGTAATACGCGCCTTTGGAAATCATCCGCAGCTGCAGTACCAGTCGCTCTTCTAATTGCCGACGCTGTTCAGGGCCGACGTCCAGTGCTTCTGCACCTGCACTGAAAACGATGGTGACCATCGCTTCGGCTTGCGCTTCAGTGAAGGCGCGCGGCATATGGTTTTCGATTTCAAGATAGTCGGCAAGTTCCGCAATAAAGTGCTGAATCTCACGGGCGACGGCGGCACGAAACGCCGCAGAAGTGCCGGAACGTTCACGCAACAGTAAGCGGAATGCGTTGGGGTTATTGCCGATAAATTCCATAAAGGTCGACACGGAGGTGCGAATAACGCTGCCGCCTTTGGCAATACGCTGACGCGCCTGACGCATAAGTTGACGCAGCATTAGTCCGCTTTCGTCGACCATGGTCAGACCGAGTTCATCCACATCGCGGAAATGACGATAGAAAGAGGTCGGCGCAATCCCCGCCTCGCGCGCAACTTCACGCAGGCTCAGGCTGGCAAAACTTCTTTCAGCACTCAGTTGACTGAATGCGGCTTCCACCAGCGAACGGCGGGTTTTTTCTTTTTGTAGCGCTCTAACGCCCATCACGATGTCTGAATCCTTCCATCTGCCTTGTCGGCACTATACCAGAGATTAAAACTAATCTGTTTGAGGTGCTTTGTGAATGATTGTTTACGGGCGGTTTGTGCTCTCCAGTGTGAAAAAAGCACAACGATAATTGGGTTATCGGGGCAATGATGTTACTATTCTGTTGCTTTTATGTATAAGAACAGGTAAGCCTTACCATGCCACACACCTACGATTATGATGCAATAGTAATTGGTTCTGGCCCGGGCGGCGAAGGCGCTGCAATGGGGCTGGTTAAGCAAGGAGCCCGTGTCGCCGTCATCGAGCGTTATCACAACGTCGGCGGGGGCTGTACTCACTGGGGCACCATCCCATCGAAAGCGCTTCGTCACGCCGTAAGCCGCATTATCGAATTCAACCAGAACCCTCTCTACAGCGACCATACCCGACTACTTCGTTCTTCATTCGCCGACATTCTCAACCATGCCGACAGCGTGATTAACCAGCAGACTCGGATGCGCCAGGGGTTCTACGAACGAAACCACTGCGAAATTCTGCAGGGGGATGCCCACTTTGTTGACGAACACACCATCGCCCTAGAGTGCCATGACGGCTCGGTCGAAACGGTGACGGCGGAGAAATTTATTATCGCCTGCGGCTCGCGTCCTTATCGTCCGGACGATGTCGACTTCTCACACCCGCGCGTCTACGACAGCGACTCTATCCTCAGCCTGCACCATGAACCACGTCACGTGATCATCTACGGTGCCGGGGTGATCGGCTGCGAATATGCGTCGATCTTCCGCGGAATGGAGGTAAAAGTTGATTTGATCAACACCCGCGATCGCCTGTTGGCCTTCCTCGATCAGGAAATGTCAGACTCCCTTTCATATCACTTCTGGAACAGCGGCGTGGTCATTCGCCACAACGAAGAGTACGAGAAGATTGAAGGGATGGACGACGGCGTGATCATGCACCTGAAGTCCGGCAAAAAGCTCAAAGCCGACTGCCTGCTGTTCGCTAACGGACGTACCGGTAACACCGACAGCCTGGCGCTGGAAAACATCGGCCTGCAAACCGACAGCCGCGGTCAGCTGAAAGTGAACAGCATGTACCAGACCGCCATTCCGCATATCTATGCAGTCGGCGACGTTATCGGTTATCCGAGTCTGGCGTCTGCAGCTTACGATCAGGGTCGAATTGCTGCCCAGGCTCTGGTCAAAGGCGAAGCCACCGCGCACCTGATTGAAGACATTCCAACGGGCATCTACACCATCCCGGAAATCAGTTCTGTCGGTAAAACCGAACAGCAGCTGACGGCGATGAAAGTGCCGTACGAAGTCGGTCGGGCGCAGTTTAAGCACCTGGCGCGGGCGCAAATTGTCGGCATGAATGTGGGAACGCTGAAGATCCTGTTTCATCGGGAAACCAAGGAAATTTTGGGGATTCATTGCTTTGGCGAGCGCGCGGCCGAAATCATTCACATCGGCCAGGCGATAATGGAGCAAAAAGGTGGAGGTAACACCATCGAGTACTTCGTTAACACCACCTTTAACTACCCGACCATGGCGGAAGCCTATCGGGTTGCCGCGCTGAACGGCTTAAACCGCCTGTTTTAACGGTTTGTCGAAATGACCATCCATCTGCGTGCGGATGGCCTCTGCCAGCTGCTCATAGCGGCTGCGCAGCGGTGAACCTGGACGGTAAACCAGACCGACGGTACGACGAGGCTCCGGCTTAATGCACGGCAGATAAACCACGCCATCACGTTTACGTTCTGGCGGAACCGCCAATGCCGGTAACAGCGTAATACCGCTGCCTGCTGCAACCATATTGCGCAGCGTTTCCAGACTGGTGGCGCGGAAATGCGTATCTTCCTCCGCTCCCGCTTCAAAACAAAAGCCCATCGCCTGGTCGCGCAGGCAGTGCCCGTCTTCCAGCATCAGCAGCTTTTCACCGGCCAGATCGGACATCGGCACGCGGTCACGATTCGCCCACGGGTGATCTTCGTAGATAGCCAGCATCATTGGCTCATCGAACAGCGGCACCTCAATAAAGGCTTCGCTCTCTTTGACCAACGCCAGGATTGCACAGTCGAGCTTGCCGCTGTCGAGTTGCGCCAGCAGCTGATGGGTCTGCGCTTCGTGCAGATACATTTCCAACTTAGGGAATGTCTGATGCAGCATAGGGATAATCTGCGGTAACAGATAAGGCCCCACGGTGGGGATCAGGCCAATATGCAGCGGCCCGGACATCGCTTCGCCCTGTTGGCTCGCCATTTCCTTGAGCACTTTTACCTCGCGCAGCACGGTGCGCGCCTGGTCCACCAGCAATAATCCTGCCTGCGTAAACAGCACCTTACGGCTGGTACGCTCCAACAGCATTACGCCCAGCTCATCTTCCAGCTTGCGGATCTGCCCACTTAACGTCGGCTGACTCACGTGACAGGAATCCGCCGCACGGCGGAAATGACGATGCTCTGCTAAGGCAACCAGGTATTCAAGATCACGAATATTCATTATTCATCCTCCATCGCCACGATAGTTCATGGCGATAGATAGCATAGCAACGAACGATAATCCCTATCAAGTCCCCTGTGGTCCGTTTTTTTTGCATAAAAAAACCCGGCATTTCGCCAGGCTCGAACGGTATTTGTAGGCCGGGTAAGCGCAGCGCCACCCGGCATTTTCACAGACTTAGCCCAAACGTTCCTGCGCATCTTTGATCGCCTGCGCAACCTGTTTCGGCGACACGCCACCTTGAGCGGCACGCTTATCGAGGCACGATTGCAGCGACAAAATCGGGTAAACATCGTCGCCAATCACTGCGCTGAATTTCTGCAACTCTGTTAGCGTCAGCGCTTCCAGCGGTTTGCCCTGACGAATGGCTTCCACCACTGCTTCACCCACAATATGGTGCGCTTCACGGAACGGAACACCTTTGGCGACCAGATAGTCCGCAAGTTCGGTCGAGTTGGCATAACCCTGCTGCGCCGCTTCCTGACAACGCGGGCGTTTCACCTGAATGCCGTCCAGCACCAGCGCGCCCATATGCAGGCAATCGAGCCAGGTGTCCAGTGCGTCGAACAGCCCTTCTTTGTCTTCCTGCATATCTTTGTTATACGCCAGCGGCAGGCCTTTCAGGGTCATCATCATGCCTGTCAGCGCGCCCTGCACGCGGCCACATTTACCGCGGATCAGCTCCAGCGCATCGGGGTTTTTCTTCTGCGGCATCAGGGAGGAACCCGAGGTCACGCGGTCAGACAGCTCCACAAAGCCCGCTTCACCGGAGTTAAAGAAAATCAGGTCTTCGGCGAAACGCGACAGATGCACCATGCCGATGGAGGCGTTCGACAGCAGCTCCAGCACGTGGTCCCTGTCGGACACGCTGTCCAGACTGTTGCGGGTTGCCGATGCAAAGCCCAGCCAGCCAGCCAGCTGCTCACGATCGATTTCATACGCGGTACCGGCCAGCGCACCGCTGCCCAGCGGACTCACGTCCAGACGACGCAAGGTATCCTGCAAGCGGCTTTCGTCACGGGCCAGCATTTCGACATAGGCCAGACACCAGTGCGCAAAGGTCACCGGCTGCGCGCGTTGCAAGTGGGTATAACCCGGCATCACCGCATCCTGGTTTTGCTGCGCAGTTTCCACCAGCGCGGCCTGCAGCTGGCGACTGGCGCTCAGCAGTTCGGTTACCGTGTCTTTGCACCACAGTTTGAGATCGGTCGCCACCTGGTCATTACGGCTACGTCCGGTATGCAGTTTTTTCCCCAGCTGGCCGACTTTATCGATAAGTTTGCCTTCCACCCAGCTGTGAATATCTTCCGCGTCACTCTCCAGAATCTGCTGCGGATTCGCACGCACTTCTTCGAGCAAAACGTTCAGCGCTTCTTCAAGCTGCTGCTGTTCCGTCGCGGTCAACACGTTGACCGTCACCAGCGCTTTAGACCAGGCCACAGAGCCAATAATATCCTGCTCCGCCAGACGGTAGTCAAAGCGCAAAGAGTCGTTGAACTGTTTGAACCGCTGATCTGCTGCCTGAGTAAAACGCCCGCCCCAAAGTGCCATAACATGCTTCCTTAGTAATGAAATTTTTTGCCCGGTGGCGCAGTGCTTACCGGGCCTACAAAACCACGTAGGCCGGATAAGCGTAGCGCTATCCGGCATAGAATATTAAGCCAGAATACGCGTACCGATTGGCGTGCCGTTAAACAGCGATGGCAGCTGTTCAGCGTTGCGCCAGGACGCGATATCCACCGGACGACCCAGCGTACGGGCGGCATCCAGCGCAGCATTCACTTTGACGACCATGCCATCGGTGATGATGCCCTGGTCGATCAGCTGTTCCGCCTTCGCCGCCGTCATTTCGGCAATGCGCTGGCCTTTTCCATCAAGGATCCCGCTCACATCGGAGAGCAGAATCAGGTCCGCACCGAGCGTCGCCGCCAGCGCTGTCGCGGCCTGGTCAGCATTAACGTTCATCAGTTGGCCTTCTTCGGTCACGCCGATAGAACTCACGACCGGCAGGAAACCGCCCGCCATCAGCGTATTGATCAGCGCCGGAGAGCCCGGTTTCGCCAGACCTACGTGACCCAGCGCTTCGTCGAGCTGAGTAACCGTCACGCTGTCTCCGTCGCCAAGATACAGGCCCACGGATGCAATCTGATGTTTTTTGGCCCACGCCAGCAGCGTTTTGTTCGCCGTACCCGCCAGCGCACCGGTAATGATGTCAATCTGGTCGGCAGGCGTTACACGCAGGCCATTCTTCTTCTTCACCGGCAGATTCAGCTGTTTCATCAGTTCGTCCACCACGCAGCCACCGCCATGAACGATAACCAGCGGGCGTTGATGTTCCGCCCGGTAATGAACCAGCGCGGCAAACAGACGCTCCAGCGCTTCTTCACTGTCCAGCAGTACACCACCGAGTTTGATAATTAAAGGATTCATCATCAGGTATCCATTAAAGAAGAGACTGGGTTTCGGCATAGCCAAAACGAATGTTCGCGCACTGCACAGCCTGAGCCGCCGCGCCTTTGAGCAGGTTATCTTCTGCGGCGACCACAATCAGGTGCTCACCCTGAACGGCAAAACCGATGTCGCAGAAGGGCAGGCCGACCACATTTTTCAGGGCCGGAACGCCGTTGTCATACAGACGCACCAGCGGTTTATTCGCATACGCCTGTTGGAAAACATCCGCAACCTGCGCGCGAGTAACGCCCGGCTTCAGGCGGCAGGTAATAGTTTCCAGAATACCGCGTTTAAAGTTACCCAGATGCGGGGTGAAAATCACTTCCGCGCCCAGGTGAGTGGTGATTTCTGGGTGATGGCGGTGGTTGAACACGCCATAGGGTTGCAGGCTGACTTCGCAGAAGCTGTTGGAAACTGCTGCTTTGCGCCCTGCTCCGCTTACGCCACTGGTGGCGTTGATCACCGGCCATTGGGAAAGATCTAACAGCCCGGCGTCGATCAGCGGTTTGAGCGACAGTTGTGCCGCCGTCGGGTAGCAACCCGGGACCGCAATCAGATTCGCTTCTTTGATTTTATCGCCGCTCCACTCTGCCAGGCCGTACACCGCTTTCGCCAGCAGCTGAGGATGCTGGTGCGTGAAGCCATAATATTTCTGATAAAAATCAGCATCGTTGACGCGGAACGCGCCGGAAAGGTCAAACACCACGCAGCCCGCGTCGAGGAACTGTGGGGCCAGATCGTGGCTCACTTCGTGGGCCGTTGCGAGGAACACCACGTCCACACCCGCGGCAAATTCGCGAATATCGGACATCGGCTGCAGGGGCAAATCGACAATGCCTTTCAGCTGCGGATGCAGATCAGAAATTAACTTTCCGGCATCATTGCTTTGCGCTGAGACCGTCAAAGCGGTTATGTTCATGTGCGGATGACGATTTACGTAACTCACCAGCTCAGCGCCTGCATAACCGCTTGCGCCTACAATCAGCGTATTCAACATCGGGTTCCTTTATGCTCAACGATAATGTATTTTTATTCACTAATACTGCATGAATATTGATACTATCATGACCTAAGGTGTGTCAACAATGAAAAACAATTTACCGCCATTTATCGAGATTTACCGCGCATTGATCGCCACGCCGTCCATCAGCGCCACCGAAGAATCCCTTGATCAAAGTAATGAAGGTTTAATCAATCTGCTGGCGGATTGGTTCGCCACAATTGGCTTCACCGTCGAGATCCAGCCCGTTCCAGGCACGCGCCATAAATTCAACATGCTGGCCAGCACCGGACACGGCGCAGGCGGGCTGTTACTGACCGGGCATACGGACACCGTTCCGTTCGACGACGGCCGCTGGACGCGCGATCCCTTCACGCTGACCGAGCACGACAACAAGCTGTACGGCCTCGGTACCGCCGACATGAAAGGCTTCTTCGCCTTTATTCTCGACGCCCTGCGCGACGTCGACATCACGCAGCTGAAAAAACCGCTCTACATTCTGGCCACTGCCGACGAAGAAACCAGCATGGCGGGCGCGCGCTATTTCTCTGAATCCACCTCGCTACGTCCGGACTGCGCCATCATCGGCGAGCCGACGTCCTTGCAGCCGGTGCGCGCCCACAAAGGCCATATTTCCAATGCCATTCGCGTATTGGGGCAATCAGGGCACTCGAGTGATCCGGACCGCGGCGTGAACGCCATCGAGCTGATGCACGATGCCATTGGCCGCATCATGCAGTTGCGCGACTCGTTGAAAGAGCGTTATCACTACGACGCCTTTGCGGTGCCGTACCCGACGCTCAACCTCGGTGCCATTCATGGCGGTGATGCGTCTAACCGTATCTGCGCCTGCTGCGAACTGCATATGGATATTCGTCCGTTACCGGGTATGACCCTCGACGATCTCAACGGGCTGCTGACCGAAGCGCTGGCACCGGTCAGTGAAAAATGGCCGGGCCGCCTGACGGTGTCCGATCTGCATCCGCCAATCCCAGGCTATGCCTGTCCGCCGGACCATCAGCTGGTTCAGGTGGTAGAAAAGCTGCTGGGCACAAAAACCGAAGTGGTGAACTATTGCACCGAAGCGCCATACATTCAGACGCTGTGTCCGACGCTGGTGCTCGGGCCGGGCTCCATCAATCAGGCGCATCAACCAGATGAATACCTCGAAACACGCTTCATCAAACCGACTCGCGAGTTGATTACCCAGGTCGTCCATCACTTTTGCTGGCATTAATTCTGCCGCCACCCTCTCTGCCTGAGAGGGTGATTCACTTCACATTTCCATAAGAAGCGCTTATCTCACTGCCGCTGAGTTTAATTTGGCAAATTTCCGCCATTTTTTCGTTTGCTGAAGCGATTTCGCAACAATTGACGTAGGGGTTTTTACGTGGCTTTATAAAGTGAAGACGAGAAAATACCGAATACCATGTCCGAACGATTTTGTATCGCCGTCAGCGGTATCATCACGGTTGTGCGAAATCCAGGGACATACATAAATGAGATGGGGTGTCTGGGGTAATGAACGAACAATATTCCGCTTTGCGTAGTAATGTCAGTATGCTCGGTAAGGTGTTAGGGGAAACGATTAAAGATGCCCTTGGCGAGAACATTCTTGATCGCGTTGAAACCATTCGTAAGTTGTCAAAATCCTCCCGCGCGGGCAATGAAGCCAATCGCCAGGAGTTGCTCACCACGTTACAGAATCTCTCTAACGACGAGCTGCTGCCGGTCGCCCGTGCATTCAGCCAGTTTCTGAATCTGGCGAATACCGCCGAGCAATACCACAGCATTTCGCCGAAAGGCGAAGCGGCCAGCAATCCGGAAGTGATTGCCCGCACCCTGCGTAAACTCAAAGATCAACCGAACCTGAACGAAGCGATCATCAAAAAAGCGGTGGAAAACCTGTCGCTGGAACTGGTTCTTACCGCGCACCCGACGGAGATCACCCGCCGGACGCTGATCCACAAAATGGTCGAAGTGAATAGCTGCCTGAAGCAGCTGGATAACAAAGATATCGCCGACTACGAACAGCACCAGCTGATGCGCCGTCTGCGCCAGCTGATTGCGCAGTCCTGGCATACCGATGAAATTCGCAAGCATCGCCCAAGCCCGGTTGATGAAGCCAAATGGGGCTTTGCGGTCGTCGAAAATAGCCTGTGGGAAGGCGTGCCGAATTATCTGCGCGAACTGAATGAACAGCTGGAAGATAACCTCGGTTATCAGCTGCCGGTTGATTTCGTGCCTGTGCGCTTCACCTCGTGGATGGGCGGTGACCGTGACGGCAACCCGAACGTCACCTCCGACATCACCCGCACGGTGCTGCTGTTGGGTCGTTGGAAAGCGACCGATCTGTTCATGAAAGATGTGCAGTTGCTGATTTCCGAACTGTCGATGGTGGAATGCACCGACGAACTGCGGGAATACGTTGGCGAAGCCGGTGCAGCCGAACCTTACCGCTACCTGCTGAAAACCCTGCGTAGCCAGCTGATGGCGACCCAGGCCTGGCTGGAAGCGCGCCTGAAAGGCGAAAAACTGCCGAAACCTGCCGGTCTGCTGACTCAAAACGAGCAGTTGTGGGAGCCGCTGTACGCCTGCTATAAATCGTTGCAGGCTTGCGGTATGGGCATTATCGCCAACGGCGAACTGCTCGACACTCTGCGCCGCGTGAAGTGTTTTGGCGTGCCGCTGGTCCGTATCGACGTACGCCAGGAAAGTACCCGTCACACCGAAGCGCTGGGCGAACTGACCCGCTACCTCGGCATTGGCGATTACGAAAACTGGTCTGAAGCCGACAAACAGGCATTCCTGATCCGCGAACTGAATTCAAAACGTCCTCTGCTGCCGCGCCAGTGGGAGCCGAGCGAAGAAACCCGCGAAGTGCTCGACACCTGCAAAGTGATCGCCGAGGCACCGAAAGGCTCTGTTGCCGCGTACGTTATCTCGATGGCAAAAACGCCGTCCGACGTGCTGGCCGTTCACCTGCTGCTGAAAGAAGCCGGGATCGGCTTTGCGCTGCCGGTTGCACCGCTGTTTGAAACACTCGATGACCTCAACAATGCCAACGATGTCATGACGCAACTGCTGAACATCGACTGGTATCGCGGCTTCATCCAGGGCAAACAGATGGTCATGATTGGCTATTCCGACTCCGCAAAAGATGCGGGCGTGATGGCCGCTTCCTGGGCGCAGTATCAGGCGCAAGACGCGCTGATCAAAACCTGCGAAAAAGCCGGTATCGAACTGACACTGTTCCACGGTCGCGGCGGTTCTATCGGTCGCGGTGGTGCGCCAGCCCATGCGGCGCTGCTTTCTCAGCCGCCGGGCAGCCTGAAAGGCGGCCTGCGTGTCACCGAACAGGGCGAGATGATCCGCTTCAAGTACGGCCTGCCGGAAGTCACCATCAGCAGCCTGTCGCTGTACACCAGCGCGATTCTCGAAGCGAACCTGCTGCCGCCGCCGGAGCCAAAACCGGAATGGCGTCACATCATGGCGGAGCTGTCGGATATCTCCTGCGACATGTACCGCGGGTATGTGCGTGAAAATAAAGATTTTGTACCGTACTTCCGTTCTGCAACGCCAGAGCAGGAGCTGGGCAAACTGCCGCTGGGTTCACGTCCGGCAAAACGTCGTCCGACCGGCGGCGTAGAGTCTCTGCGCGCTATCCCGTGGATTTTCGCCTGGACGCAAAACCGCCTGATGCTGCCCGCCTGGCTGGGTGCCGGTGCAGCGCTGCAGAAAGTGGTGGAAGACGGTAAGCAGAGCGAACTGGAAACTATGTGCCGCGACTGGCCATTCTTCTCCACTCGCCTGGGCATGCTGGAAATGGTATTCGCTAAAGCTGACCTGTGGCTGGCGGAGTACTACGATCAGCGCCTGGTGAAGAAAGAGCTGTGGCCGCTGGGTGCCGAGCTGCGCAAGCTGCTGGAAGCTGACATCAAAGTGGTACTGGATATCGCCAACGATTCTCACCTGATGGCTGATTTGCCGTGGATTGCCGAGTCAATTCAGCTGCGTAACATCTACACCGACCCACTGAACGTTCTGCAGGCTGAGCTGCTGCACCGTTCGCGTCTGGCGGAAGAAGAAGGCAAAGAGCCAGATCCACGCGTGGAACAAGCGCTGATGGTGACCATCGCCGGCGTGGCGGCGGGTATGCGTAACACCGGTTAAGGTTGCGTCATCCAGGGCGGTGCAAACGAAGTGTGCCGCCGGGCAATACAAATAAAAATCCCCGCTTTTTAGCGGGGATTTTTTATTGCGACACAGAATTACAGCAAGTCGAAGCGATCCAGATTCATCACTTTCACCCATGCCGCCACGAAGTCTTTTACAAACTTCTCTTTGGCATCGCTGCTGGCATAGACTTCTGACAGCGCACGCAGCACAGCGTTAGATCCAAAGACCAGATCTGAACGCGTTGCGGTGTATTTCACTTCACCGCTCTGACGGCAGCGACCTTCGAACAGCTCGTTAGAGGCATCGGCGGCTTTCCACTCGTTGTTCATATCCAGCAGATTTGCGAAGAAATCGTTGCTGAGCACGCCCACGTTTTCAGTGAATACGCCGTGTTGACTGCCATCAAAGTTCGTACCGAGCACCCGGAGGCCACCCACCAGAGCGGTCATTTCCGGTGCGGTCAGCGTCAACTTCTGGGCTTTATCAATCAGCAGAGATTCGGTAGTCGCAGCATCCAGACGCGCACGGTAGTTACGGAAACCGTCAGCCGCAGGTTCCATCAGATTGAACATTTCAACGTCCGTCTGATCCTGACGCGCATCGACACGGCCAGGCACGAACGGTACGGTGACAGGCACGCCCGCCGCTTTGGCTGCTTGCTCAACGCCCACCACGCCTGCCAGCACGATGATATCGGCCAGTGACGCTTTATGTGCGGATTTATAAATGCCTTCCAGTACGGGCAGAACACGCGCCGCCGTGGCGTTCACGTCCCAATGACGCTGCGGATCCAGCGCCAGACGCGCGCCATTAGCGCCGCCGCGTTTATCACCACCGCGGAAGGTCGATGCAGATGCCCACGCCACCGACACCAGTTCGCTGACAGACAGCCCTGAAGCGGCAATATCCTCTTTCAGGCTCTCAATGTCATACGCTGATGGCTGGAAGAACGGATGCGGCAGCGGATCCTGCCAAATCAGATCTTCTTTCGGTACTTCTGGACCGATGTATCTCGCTTTCGGCCCCATATCGCGGTGAGTCAGTTTGAACCACGCCCGGGCAAAGGCTTCGTTAAACGCCTGCGGATCGTTGAGGAAACGACGGGAAATTTTTTCGAAATCCGGATCGAAACGCAGCGTCAGGTCAGTAACCAGCATCGTTGGCTTACGTTTTTTGGACGGATCGAACGGGTCAGGAATGAGGTCTGGCGCATCGGCGGCTTCGAACTGGATAGCACCAGCCGGGCTGCGCGTTTGTACCCACTCATATTTGAACAGGTTCTCGAAGAAGTAATTGCTCCATTGGGTCGGAGTCTGGGACCACACCACTTCCAGGCCAGAGGTAATGGCATCTGCGCCGACGCCGCTGGCATGGCTGCTGGCCCAACCCAGGCCCTGAGATTCAATGGATGCTGCTTCTGGATCGACACCGACATGGCTTGCTGACGCTGCACCATGGGTTTTACCCAAGGTATGACCACCGGCGATCAGCGCCACGGTTTCTTCGTCGTTCATGCCCATGTTGCCGAAGGTGGCACGAATCGCTGCGGCCGCAGAAAGCGGTTCACCGCTGGCGTTTGGCCCTTCCGGGTTCACGTAGATCAGTCCCATTTCGGTAGCGGCCAGCGGACGTTTCGCCAGGGCTTCCGGGTCACGGTGTTCCAGCCAGGCTTTTTCATCACCCCAGTTAACGTCGAGATCTGGTTCCCAAACGTCTTCACGCCCGGCACCAAAACCAAAGGTACGGAAGCCTGAGTTTTCCAGCGCGACGTTACCCGCGAGAATGAACAGGTCAGCCCAGGAAATTTTCTGGCCGTATTTCTGTTTGACAGGCCACAGCAGGCGGCGAGCTTTATCGAGGCTGACGTTATCCGGCCAGGAGTTCAGCGGCGCAAAGCGTTGCTGACCGCGTCCTGCACCGCCACGACCGTCGACGGAACGGTAAGTTCCGGCCCCGTGCCAGGCCATACGGATAAACAGGCCCGCGTAGTTGCCCCAGTCGGCTGGCCACCACGGCTGTGAATCGGTTAACAGTGCTTTGAGGTCGCCTTTCAGGGCGGAGTAGTCCAGCTTGCTGAATTCTTTGCGGTAATCGAAGTCTTCGCCCAACGGGTTCGAGCGGTTGGAGTGCTGATTGAGGAGATCTATCCGAAGTTGTTTTGGCCACCAGTCGCGTGTGCTGGTTCCGGCCCCTGCGCTTTCGTCATGGCCGCCCTGATGAAAAGGACACTTCCCTGCAGACAACGTATTGTGATCGTTTTCTTGATTGCTCATCTTCCTGTTCCCTTCAGTGTTTTAATACCAGGATATACAGCTCTGTAGATAAGTTATAGATGATAAAATCTACAGATTTGATAGTTGTTTCCTTCTGGCCATAAACAACATAACAAATGTTGTTTATAGAAATGTCGACGTGTCCGTAAACTTTCAACAATAACCATAGATTATGCAGGGAAGGCGGGGCGCTTAACTGTCGGCGTTTCGTCGTAATTGAGAGGGGAATTTTGCTGCAGAGAAGAAAAAAGCCCTCGTGAGAGGGCCATTGTTTATACCGCTGGACGTACACCGAGCGTGTGGCAGATGGCGTAGCTCATCTCGGCGCGGTTCAGGGTGTAGAAGTGGAAGTCTTTCACGCCTTCACGGCTCAGGATTTTCACCATGTCCATGGCGATATTGGCGCCGACCAGTTTGCGGGTTTCCGCGTCGTCATCCAGCCCTTCAAACATTTTCGCCATCCACGTCGGGATGCGCACGTTGGTCATATCGGCAAATTTCTTCGCCTGTTTGAAATTCGACACTGGCAGAATGCCCGGGATAATTTCTACGTCGATGCCGGTCGAGGCGCAGCGATCGCGGAATCGCAGGTAGCTTTCAACGTCGAAGAAGAACTGCGTGATCGCGCGGTTTGCCCCGGCGTCGACTTTACGTTTCAGGTTGAGCAAATCCGCCTGGGCGCTTTTCGCTTCCGGGTGCACTTCTGGGTACGCCGCGACAGAGATATCAAAGTCACCCACGTCTTTCAGCAGCGCGACCAAATCTGTGGCATACATATCCGGCTTGCCGCTGCCCGGCGGCAGGTCACCGCGCAAGGCGACGATATGACGAATGCCGTTATTCCAGTAGTCCTGAGCGATGGCGCGCAGCTCGTCACGCGTGGCGTCGATACAAGTCAAATGCGGTGCCGCTTCAAGCCCCGTGCGATCCTTGATGCCTTTAATGATGCTGTGCGTGCGGTCACGTTCGCCCGAGTTCGCGCCGTAGGTCACGGAGACAAACTTGGGTTTCAGGCTGCTCAGACGATCGATAGAGGCCCACAGGGTTTGCTCCATTTCACTGGTGCGCGGCGGGAAAAACTCAAAGGAAACATTAATCTGGCCCTGTACTTCTGCCAGGCTCTGATTCAGGGCTTCCCGCTGGTTGGCGTGAAAAAAGCTCATACCTTACCTCTTCAATCGCATGTCGTTATGTGTTGTTTTATGAGCATCTATACGTTTAGACGTCCAGATGTAAAAATGACGGAAAAGAGTGATGACGTCAACAGAAAAAACAGCAGAAAGAGTGAGGAATGTTCAGCGAAGGTGAAAATAATTCATGGGAGGGTGGAGAGCGGGTGTTATTTGATGCCCTCTCCCCATTGGGGAGAGGGCCGCTGGAGATTACAGCAGCTGCGCCAGACGGTTGATGTCTGACTGAATAGCCCCGGCCGTCACGTCACGACCGGCCCCAGGTCCGCGGATAACCAGCGGGTTATCACGATACCAGCGGCTTTCGATCGCAAAGACGTTATCGCACGGCAGCAGCGCCGCCAGCGGATGTTCAGGCCGCACGGCTTCAACGCCGACACGCGCTTTGCCGTTGGCATCGAAACGCGCCACATAGCGCAGCACAAGGCCCATTTCCTGCGCGGCTTCCAGACGCTGAATCATCTGTTCGTTCAGGTCTTCGCCGTTCTCAAAGAAGTGATCGATAGACCCTTCTTCGCAATGCGAGGGCACCAGCGATTCGACACGCACCTGGTCAGGTTCGATGTTGTAACCCGCTTCACGGGCGAGGATCACCAGCTTGCGCATGACATCTTTGCCGGACAAATCAACGCGCGGGTCGGGTTCAGTCAAGCCTTGCTGCCATGCCTGATCCACCAGCTCGGTGAACGGCACGGTGCCGTCGAACTGCAGGAACAGCCACGAAAGCGTGCCGGAGAAAATCCCGCTGATGGCCAGAATCGTGTCGCCGCTATCACGCAAGTCGCGAACGGTGAAGTTCACCGGCAGGCCTGCGCCAACGGTGGCGTTATACAGCCAGTGGCGACCCGTTTTTTCGAACGCGTCGTGGATTTGGCGGTATTTGTCGCTGGTGCTGGCCCCGGCGAGTTTGTTGGCGCTGATCACATGGAAACCGTGGCTGGCGAAATCCAGATACTGCTCGGCGAGCTGGGCGCTGGCGGTAACATCCAGGACCACCAAATCATCGTACGGATGCGCCCGCATCCACAGGAACAGCGATTCTTCGTCCTGCTCTACGGCTTCATCATTAAAGAATGCGAGCGCGCGGCTGGCGTCCAGGCCTTCGTAATTCAGCAGGCTGCGGCGGCTGTCGACCACGCCTGCCAGCACAAACTCAAATCCGGTACGCGCCGACAACGTGCTTTGCTCGCGGGCAAACAGCTCCAGCCAACGTGAACCGATATTGCCTTTGCCAAACAGCACCAGACCAATGCGTTTTTCAGCGCGAAACAGCGACTGGTGCAGGCCCTGAATCAGGCTTTCGGTCGGCCCGGTACGCAGAACCGCCACCAGGCTGATGCCTTCTTCCGACTGCCAGGTGAACTCCACCGGCTGGCCTTTCAGCTGTTGCCAGAAACGATGGCAGTGCAGCGGGTTACGGGTCACGCCCGCGCCGACCATGGCAATCAATGCCAGCCCCTGGCGTAAACGCAGCTCGCCCGGCAGGCCCGCTTCATCAAGCAGCTTCAGGGCGCTGTCCGCCACTTCGGCGGTATAGCAGAACTGCAGCAGATGACGGTCGGGATGCACGCCCACCGCCAGCGGGCGCACATGCGCGCGCTTGAAAATGAGGTCGATTTCTTTGTGTGCCAGCTTAAAGTCCTGGCTGGACGGGACCTGGAATTCAATCAGGCAAACGTCATCATGACTGGTGACGATGCGCGCCCCGGTTCCGGAAGCAAGCACGCGTTCGATGCGGGTTGAACCCTGATCCGGGGTGTAGCTGCAGCGCAGCTGCAAATCGATATCGCTGCCGGAGACGGGTTGCAGCGTACGGGCGTGAAGCACCGGAGCCGCCAGACGCGCCAGTTCACTGGCTTCGTCGAGTCGCAGCAGCGGCAGCAGACACGCATCTTTCACTTTACGCGGGTCGGCGCTGTACACGCCTGCCACGTCGCTCCAGATGGTGACGCGAGACACGCCCGCCAGCGCACCAATTTGCGTTGCCGAGTAGTCAGAACCGTTACGGCCCAGTAGCACCGTACCGCCTTCAGTATCGCGGCTGATAAACCCGGTCACCACCAGACGTTTGTTTGGATGCTGCGCCAGCAGTTGCTGAAGCAGTGGGAAAGAGAGGCCTTCATCGACCTGTGGTTGAGCGCCGCGCTCGGCACGCAGAAATGCACGTGCGTCGAGCCATGCGGCGTCCAGACCTTGTTGTTGCAAAACGGCAGCCATCAACCGTGCGGACCACACTTCGCCGTGGCCCACGACTTCGGCGTAAACCACGTCATTGATACCGCCGTCGAGGAGCGTGGCCAGACGTTCAAGATCGTGAATAAATTCAGCGATCATGCTGTCGGCCACCTCGGCAGGCAGCAGCCCGGTCACCAGTTCAATCTGATAACGGCGCAGCGCCTGCTGAACCTGATGCGCAGAAAGTCTGTCAGTCTGGCTGAGTTTCAGCCAGCTGATCAGCTGGTTAGTGGTGCTGCCAGCGGCGGAAACGACCATCATGTCTTCTGGCTGCGAGTGCTCAGCCATAATCCCTGCCACGCGCAGGTAACATTTCACATCCGCCAGACTACTCCCACCAAACTTATGCAGTTGACGAGCCTTCGTCCCTGCCTGCGCTATCACACTCATGTTTACCCCTCGTTTGCTGCCCGGAACCCATTTTCCAGGTCGGCAATTAAATCTTCACTGTCTTCAATACCGGTCGAAATACGCAGCAGCGTTTCTGAAATCCCTGCCGCCGCGCGTGCTTCTGGCGCCATGCCCGCGTGGGTCATGGTTGCTGCGTGAGAAATCAAACTTTCCACGCCGCCTAACGATTCTGCCAATGTGAACAACTCCAGGCCACCCAGGAAACGGCGCAGGGTGTTTTCGTCGCCGTCCAGTTCAAAACTGAGCATTGCGCCGAAGCCTTTCTGCTGACGAGCCGCGATTTCATGGCCCTGGTTTTCCGGCAGAGAAGGATGATACAGCTTTTTCACCAGCGGTTGCTGCTTCAGGAACTCAACAATTGCCGTGGCGTTGCGCTGGGCCACTTCCATACGCGGAGAAAGCGTACGCAGGCCGCGCAGCAGCAGGTAGCTGTCAAATGCTCCGCCGGTGACGCCGATGTTATTCGCCCACCATGCCAGCTCAGTGACGGTTTCCTGATCTTTGGCAATCACCACGCCCGCGACCACATCAGAGTGGCCGTTGAGGTATTTGGTGCAGGAATGCAGAACCAGATCGGCGCCCAGCGCCAGCGGGTTTTGCAACGCCGGGCTGAGGAAGGTGTTATCCACCACGCTCACGGCCCCGGCTTCACGCGCCAGCTCGCAGATTTTCGCAATATCCACGACGCGCAACAACGGATTACTTGGGCTTTCGACCAGAACCAGCTTCGGTTTTTCCGCCAGCGCGGCTTTGAGCGCCTGCTCGTTATTCTGATCGACAAACAGCACACGATAACAGCCGCGTTTCGCCAGGCTGTCGAACAAACGGTAGCTGCCGCCGTAACAGTCATGTGGCGCCACCAGCAGATCGCCCGGCTTCAGGTAAACGGTGGTGACCAGAAGAATGGCGGACATGCCGGTGTTCGTCAGAACAGCACCCGCGCCGCCTTCCAGTTCTGCCAGCGCACGCTGCACGACATCACGCGTCGGGTTACCGCGACGGGAATAGTCATGGGCACGTGGTTCGTTAAATCCGGTGAAATTATACGTACTGGAGAGGTGGATCGGGGGGACAACGCAGCCATATTGCTCGTCATCATTTAACCCGCTACGCACTGCGATAGTGGCTTGTTTACGCGTCATGGTGAATCGTTCCTGGCTTCATCGGTGAAAAGTCAGGTCTCAGAGTAACCACTGTCACAATAGACGTCAATACATCTGGACATCTAAACTTCTTTGCGTATAGATTGAGCAATCGGGAAATAGCCGTTAAAATTATATGCATTAGCGCACATACACAGAGGCTTTGCTGGTGTCATGGTCACACCTCTCAGGTAAACTGTGCGGGATTATGGTCCGGGCGCGTGCCCTGGCCCTTTATTAATGATTAGAGGATGAGAGTCTCATGGCTGAATGGAGCGGCGAATATATCAGCCCCTACGCTGAGCACGGTAAGAAGAGCGAACAAGTTAAAAAAATTACGGTGTCCATTCCTCTGAAGGTTTTGAAAATCCTTACCGATGAACGTACCCGTCGCCAGGTGAACAACCTGCGCCACGCCACCAACAGCGAGCTGCTGTGTGAAGCGTTTTTACATGCGTTTACCGGTCAACCGCTGCCAAACGATGAAGATCTGCGCAAAGAGCGTAGTGATGAAATTCCGGAAGCTGCGAAGATTATTATGCGTGAACTGGGGATCGACCCGGATACGTGGGAATACTGATTTTCAGATACAAAAAAGGCGCCTTTCGGCGCCTTTTTCTCGGGTAGCTTATTTAGCGCCCGGGATGCTGAAACGCTTGTTGAAGCGGTCAACACGGCCACCGGTAGCAACGTCACGCTGCTTGCCAGTGTAGAACGGGTGGCATTTGCCGCACACGTCCAGGTTCAGATCGTGACCAACGGTAGAACGGATGGTCATTACGTTACCGCAAGAACAGTTTGCAGTAATTTCTGCGTAATTTGGGTGAATACCTTTTTTCATGGGAAACCTCAGTAAAGGCCACGCCGCTCTTCCAGCCCTAACGCCAGACACCGCGTGAAGTTAATAGTATAGGTCTTTTTGGTACGACATTATGTGCACCAAAGGCGGCGAATCATACAGAATATAACCAGGGGTTGCAATCTGATCCACACCTCTCCTTAGTGTAATGTGTATATACTCGTCATCCTTCAAGCTGCATGTGCGTTGGCTGCTCCCGCTCACCCCAGTCACTTACTAAAGTAAGCTCCAGGGGACTCTCGGGTTTGCCGCCTTCCTGCAACTCGAATGATTTAGAGTATACTAACGCGCTCCTTTTCAAGTCAGGAAGATTCGATGCCCGTCGCACACGTTGCCCTGCCCGTTCCGCTTCCCCGTACCTTTGACTATGTGCTGCCAGATGGCATTAGCGCTCAGGCCGGGTGTCGCGTCCGCGTGCCATTTGGCAAACAGCAAGAACGCGTGGGGATTGTGGTCTCGGTCAGCGACGACAGCGAACTGCCGCTCAAGGATTTGAAAAGCGTCATTGAAGTGCTGGATGACGACCCCGTTTACTCGCCTGCCGTCTGGCGCATGCTGCAGTGGGCCGCAGACTATTATCACCACCCGATTGGCGATGTGCTGTTTCACGCGCTGCCGATTCTGCTGCGTCAGGGGAAACCTGCCAGCGCCGCGCCGCTGTGGTACTGGTATGCGACGGAACAGGGCCAGGCGGTGGATATTCACACGCTTAAGCGCTCCGCCAAACAACAGCAGGCGCTGGCCGCGCTGCGTCAGGGCAAAATCTGGCGCCATCAGGTTGCCGATTTAGAATTCAACGACGCCGCCCTACAGGGCCTGCGTAAAAAAGGCTATAGCGATCTGGCGAGCGAAGCGCCTGCGATTTCCGACTGGCGCCATGGCTATGCGGTTACCGGCGAGCGTCTGCGCCTGAACACCGAGCAGGCCACCGCCGTCGGGGCCATTCACAGCGCGTCGGACAAATTTTCCGCCTGGCTGTTGGCGGGCGTTACCGGCTCCGGCAAAACCGAAGTCTATCTGAGCGTGCTGGAAAACGTGCTGGCACAGGGGAAACAGGCGCTGGTGATGGTGCCCGAAATCGGCCTCACGCCGCAGACGATTGCCCGCTTTCGTGAACGTTTTAACGCCCCGGTCGAAGTGCTGCACTCCGCCCTCAACGACAGCGAACGTCTGTCGGCCTGGCTGAAAGCGAAAAATGGCGAAGCCGGGATTGTGATTGGCACCCGCTCTTCCTTATTTACGCCGTTCAAAAATCTCGGCGTGATCGTCATCGACGAAGAGCACGATAGCTCCTACAAGCAGCAGGAAGGCTGGCGCTATCACGCTCGTGATCTGGCAGTGTGGCGCGCCCATAATGAGCAAATTCCGATTATCCTCGGCTCCGCGACGCCCGCTCTGGAAACGTTGCACAACGTTCGCCAGGGAAAATATCACCAGCTTAAACTGACCAAACGCGCCGGGAACGCACGTCCCGCGACTCAGCACGTGCTGGATTTAAAAAGCCAACAGTTGCAGGCCGGGCTTTCTCCAGCGTTAATCAGCCGGATGCGTCAGCATTTACAGGCCGATAATCAGGTCATTTTATTCCTCAACCGTCGCGGTTATGCGCCGACGCTGCTGTGTCATGAATGCGGCTGGATAGCGGAATGCCCGCGCTGCGACAGCTATTACACGCTGCATCAGACCCATCGCCACCTGCGCTGCCACCATTGCGATAGCCAGCGCCCCCTTCCGCGTCAATGCCCTTCGTGCGGATCGACGCATCTGGTGCCGGTGGGGTTAGGGACTGAACAGCTTGAGGACGTGCTGGCGCCGATGTTTGCCAACGTCCCGATTTCGCGTATCGACCGCGACACCACCAGCCGCAAAGGCGCGCTGGAACAATACCTGGCGGAGGTGCATCGCGGCGGGGCGCGCATTCTGATCGGCACCCAGATGCTGGCCAAAGGTCACCACTTCCCGGATGTCACCCTCGTGGCGCTGCTTGATGTCGATGGCGCGCTGTTCTCGGCTGATTTCCGTTCCGCCGAGCGTTTCGCTCAGTTGTACACTCAGGTTTCTGGCCGTGCGGGCCGGGCCGGGAAACAGGGCGAAGTGATTCTGCAAACTCATCACCCGGAACATCCGCTGCTGCAAACCCTGCTACATCAGGGCTATGACGCGTTTGCTCAGCAGGCGCTGGCGGAGCGTCAAACGCTCCAGTTGCCGCCGTGGACCAGCCATGTGCTGATCCGCGCGGAAGATCACAATAATCAGGAAGCACCGCTGTTTCTGCAGCAGCTGCGCAATTTACTTCAGGCCAGCCCGCTGGCGGATGACAAACTGTGGCTACTCGGCCCGGTGCCTGCTCTCGCGCCAAAACGCGGCGGCCGCTGGCGCTGGCAGATTGTGCTGCAACACCCATCACGCCTGCGTTTACAGCATATCGTCAGTGGGGCGATGGCGCTGATCAACACCCTTCCTGCCTCACGTAAAGTGAAATGGGTGCTGGACGTTGACCCGATCGAAGGCTAACCCCTTGCGCTGCGAGGCAGATCGAAAAATTCAGCTTCCGTCACAATTTTCATGAAATTTCTGTAACTCCCCTGACTTACTCTCTGATAAAAAAGAGACTGTTGTCAGAGACAGTGGAAGTCTCTGCCCCCGTCAGCGAGGAGAACCCAGGTGAAGTCCAAAAAAGAGGTTGTTTCGGCAACCATGAAGGATGTGGCTCAGAAAGCGAATGTCTCAACGGCAACCGTTTCTCGGGCATTGATGAACCCCGACAAAGTGTCGCAGTCCACGCGTAATAAAGTGGAGCAGGCCGCGCTGGAAGTGGGATATTTCCCACAAGCTCTGGGCCGGAACATGAAGCGCAACGAGTCGAGAACCATTCTGGTGATTGTGCCGGACATCTGCGATCCTTTCTTTAGTGAAATCATCCGGGGTATCGAAATTACCGCTGCTGAGCAGGGGTATCTGGTGCTGATTGGCGACTGCGCTCATCAGAATCAGCAGGAAAAAACCTTTATCGATCTCATCATCACCAAACAAATCGACGGCATGCTGCTGCTGGGTTCGCGCCTGCCGTTCGACGCCAGCATTGAAGAGCAACGGAATTTGCCACCAATGGTCATGGCCAATGAGTTTGCACCTGAACTCGAACTGCCGACGGTTCACATCGACAACCTCACCGCATCCTTTAACGCCGTTAATTTCCTGCACGAACTCGGGCATCAGCGCATCGGCTGCATCGCCGGGCCAGAAGAAATGCCGCTGTGCCACTATCGTTTGCAGGGCTACGTGCAGGCGCTGCGCCGCAGTGGGATTACCGTCGATCCGCACTACATCGCTCGCGGTAACTTTACCTTCGAAGCCGGGGCGACCGCGCTGGAACAGCTGCTCGCACTGCCGCAGCCGCCGACGGCCATCTTCTGTCACAGCGATATTATGGCGCTAGGCGCGCTGTCGCTGGCTAAACGCCGCGGCCTGAAAGTACCGGACGATCTGTCGATTATTGGCTTCGATAACATTTCCCTGTCTGAATTTTGCGACCCGCCGCTGACCACCGTTTCTCAACCGCGTTTTGATATCGGGCGTGAAGCCATGCTGTTATTACTCGATCAGCTTAGCGGTCAAAATGTCAGCAGCGGTTCCCGCCTGCTCGACTGTGAACTGGTGATTCGCGGTAGTACCACAAAAAATAAGCCTTAAACTAAACGGCTTTCAGACTAGCGCTTCTGGTCAAAGCCCCGCCGCTTAAGTAACATGGCGGGCTGATGAACGAATAAATACAGCGAAACGACAGTGGCACAACGAGATTATGTAAGCCGCAGCAAACCTGCTGCTTCGCGGCGAAAAAAGAGTCCAACAAGGAACTCACGGAAAAAGCAAACGAGCTTTCCTGCTGTTTCACCAACCATGGTCGCCATTGCCGCAGCCGTGCTGGTTGCCTTTATCGGTGGTCTGTACTTCATTACCCATCACAAGAAAGAAGAAGCCGATGCCATGCAGGGCCGCCAGGCCACGGGTAATGGTTTACCGCCGAAGCCGGAAGAACGCTGGCGCTACATTAAAGAACTGGAAAGCCGCCAGCCTGGCGTGCGTGCGCCAACGGAGCCGTCTGCGGGTGGCGAAGTAAAAAATGCCAATCAGCTGACCGACGAACAGCGCCAGCTGCTAGCGCAAATGCAGGCCGATATGCGCCAGCAGCCGACGCAGCTGACGGAAGTGCCGTGGAACGAGCAAACGCCTGAGCAGCGCCAGCAAACGCTTCAGCGCCAACGACTTCAGCAGCAGGTGCAGCAACAGCAGCAGTGGTCACAGACGCAGCCGGTGCAGGCCCCGCGCACGCAGTCTCGCCCAGTGGAACAGCAGCAAACGCGTACGGTTCAGAGCCAGCCGGCTACACAACCGCGCCAGACGCAGCAGAAACAAACCACACAGCAGCCGTATCAGGACCTGATGCAAACCCCGACGCATACCACGGCCAGCCAGCCGAAAGCACAGCAGGCTGCACCGGTGACGCGTGAGCCAGAACCGGCCAAACAGACCGCAGACGATCGCCGTTGGATAATCCAGTGCGGTTCGTTTAAAGGTGCCGATCAGGCAGAAACGGTTCGTGCCCAGCTGGCCTTTGAAGGATTTGACTCACGCATTACCACCAATAACGGCTGGAATCGCGTGGTGATTGGCCCTGTGAAAGGCAAAGATAATGCCGATGGCACCATCTCCCGCCTGAAGGTTGCCGGACACGCAAACTGCATTCGTATCGCCTCCAGGGGTTGAAACCCCTAAAATCCCCCCCATCTATTAATGCATTCTGCCCCGCATAACGTGCGGGGCCTGTATTCTGCTTTACACCCAGGGGGTCCTCTCGTGACAACAATAGTAAGTGTTCGCCGTAACGGTCATGTCGTTATCGCTGGTGATGGTCAAGCCACGCTGGGCAATACCGTCATGAAAGGCAACGTGAAAAAAGTACGCCGTCTGTATAACGACAAAGTGATCGCAGGTTTCGCTGGCGGCACTGCGGACGCCTTCACGCTGTTTGAACTGTTCGAACGTAAACTGGAAATGCATCAGGGACATCTGGTCAAAGCCGCGGTTGAACTCGCCAAAGACTGGCGTACCGACCGCATGCTGCGCAAGCTCGAAGCGCTGCTGGCCGTTGCAGACGAAAACGCATCGCTTATCATCACCGGCAACGGCGATGTGGTGCAGCCTGAAAACGATTTGATTGCCATTGGCTCCGGCGGCCCGTATGCCCAGGCCGCAGCCCGTGCGCTGCTGGAAAATACCGAGCTGAGCGCTCGTGACATTGCGGAAAAAGCGTTGGGGATTGCAGGCGATATCTGCATCTACACCAACCACTTCCACACCATTGAAGAATTACCTTCTAAAGCGTAAGGATCTCCTATGTCTGAAATGACCCCACGCGAGATTGTCAGCGAACTCGACAAACACATCATTGGCCAGGACGCGGCAAAGCGTTCTGTGGCTATCGCCCTGCGTAACCGCTGGCGCCGTATGCAGCTCGACGAAGAGCTGCGTCACGAAGTGACCCCAAAAAACATTCTGATGATCGGCCCAACCGGCGTCGGTAAAACCGAAATTGCCCGTCGTCTGGCGAAACTCGCCAACGCACCGTTCATCAAAGTCGAAGCCACTAAGTTCACCGAAGTGGGCTATGTCGGTAAAGAAGTTGACTCTATCATCCGCGATCTGACCGATGCTGCCGTGAAAATGGTGCGCATGCAGTCGATTGACAAAAACCGCTATCGTGCCGAAGAAATGGCGGAAGAGCGCATTCTCGACGTGCTGATCCCACCGGCGAAAAACAACTGGGGCCAGTCCGAAGAGCCGCAGGAGCCGTCTGCTGCGCGTCAGGCATTCCGCAAAAAACTGCGTGAAGGCCAGCTCGACGACAAAGAAATTGAAATCGATCTCGCCGCGGCACCGATGGGCGTTGAAATCATGGCGCCTCCTGGCATGGAAGAGATGACCAGCCAGCTGCAGTCTATGTTCCAGAACCTGGGCGGCCAGAAACAGAAGCCGCGTAAGGTGAAAATCAAAGACGCGATGAAGCTGCTGATTGAAGAAGAAGCCGCGAAGCTGGTGAACCCGGAAGAGCTGAAGCAAGACGCGATCGACGCCGTTGAACAGCACGGGATCGTCTTCATCGATGAAATCGATAAAATCTGTAAGCGCGGCGGAAATTCCTCCGGCCCGGATGTTTCTCGTGAAGGCGTTCAGCGCGACCTGCTGCCGCTGGTTGAAGGCTGCACCGTCTCGACCAAACACGGGATGGTGAAAACCGACCACATTCTGTTTATCGCTTCCGGCGCCTTCCAGGTCGCCAGCCCGTCAGATTTGATCCCGGAATTGCAGGGTCGTCTGCCGATTCGCGTTGAGCTGAAAGCCCTGACCACTCACGACTTCGAACGCATTCTGACTGAACCAAACGCGTCCGTGACCGTGCAGTACAAAGCGCTGATGGGCACTGAAGGCGTCAATATCGACTTCACCGACGACGGCATCAAACGTATCGCTGAAGCCGCATGGCAGGTGAACGAAACGACCGAAAACATCGGCGCGCGCCGCCTGCACACCGTGCTGGAACGCCTGATGGAAGATATCTCCTATGACGCCAGCGAACGTCATGGTGAGTCTTTCACTATCGATGCGGAATATGTCAGTAAGCATCTCGATGCGTTAGTGGCAGATGAAGATCTGAGCCGTTTTATCCTATAATCCCGGTAAATGCATTTTCATCACTGTTGATGGGGGCTTGGCCCCCATTTTTTATTGGCTAAAAACTATGACTGATATCAGCCGTACTCAGGCCTGGCTGGAAAGCCTGCGTCCGAAAACATTACCGTTGGCCTTCGCGGCCATTGTTGTCGGGACCGCACTGGCCTGGTGGCAAGGACACTTCAACCCGCTCGTCGCCATTCTGGCGCTGGTGACCGCTGGTTTGTTACAAATCCTCTCCAATCTGGCGAACGACTATGGCGATGCGGTAAAAGGCAGCGACAAGCCGGACCGCATCGGGCCGCTGCGCGGGATGCAAAAAGGGGTCATCACCCAGGAACAGATGAAGCGCGCGCTGATGGTCACGGTGGGCCTGATTTGCCTGTCCGGCATCGCCCTGCTCATGGCTTCGTATCAGACGATAGAAGATTTTATTGGCTTCATGGTGCTGGGCGGCGTGTCGATTATTGCGGCCATCACCTATACCGTGGGCACACGCCCTTACGGCTATATCGGCCTGGGTGATATTTCGGTACTGATCTTCTTCGGCTGGCTTAGCGTGATGGGCAGCTGGTACCTTCAGGCGCATACCCTGGAAGCGGTGACGTTCCTGCCTGCAACGGCCTGTGGCCTGCTGGCCACCGCGGTGCTCAATATCAATAACCTGCGCGATATCGACAGCGATCGTGAGAACGGTAAAAACACGCTGGCCGTGCGACTGGGCCCGGTAAATGCCCGCCGTTATCACACCGGTTTGCTGATGGGCGCGCTGCTGTGCCTGGCGTTGTTTAACCTGATGGCGCTGCACAGCCCGTGGGGTTGGCTGTTCATTCTGGCCGCGCCACTGCTGATTAAACAGGCACGTTTCGTTTATACGCACCGTTCTCCGGCAGATATGCCCCCAATGCTCGAACGCACGGTAAAAGGCGCGCTTCTGACTAACCTGTTGTTTGTGGTTGGGATTGTGCTGAGTCGTCTGTTTACGTAACTGACAAATATCAATTAACAATTGATGATTTTGCCAACAATGCGAATAGCACGATATACTGAAAACTCACGTAGCAACTGAACGTTAAGCCTATGAAATACGATACATCCGAGCTTTGCGACATCTACCAGGAAGATGTCAATGTCGTTGAACCGCTGTTCTCCAACTTTGGTGGACGGTCGTCGTTTGGTGGACAAATTATTACGGTGAAATGTTTCGAGGATAACGGGTTGCTGTACGATATGCTCGAACAGAACGGTCGTGGCCGCATCCTGTTAGTGGATGGTGGCGGCTCCGTACGTCGTGCGCTGATTGACGCCGATCTTGCGCGTCTGGCGGTGCAAAACGAATGGGAAGGCATGGTGGTCTACGGCGCGGTGCGTCAGGTAGACGACCTGGAAGAGCTGGACATTGGCATTCAGGCCATGGCCGCGATTCCAGTCGGTGCTGCGGGTGAAGGCGTTGGCGAAAGCGACGTTCGCGTCAATTTCGGCGGTGTGACCTTCTTCTCCGGCGACCATCTCTATGCCGACAACACCGGTATCATTCTGTCGGAAGACGCCCTCGACATCGAGTAAACGCCTTCCCGCATAAAAAAAGCCTTCTCTCTGAGAAGGCTTTTTCGTTTTATCAGTATCGTTACTGAATCTTACCTAAAAAATCTACCTTACCCAGCGGAACACCGGCCTGACGTTGGATGGCGTAAGCCGTCGTTGAGTGGAAATAGAAGTTCGGCATCGCGAACTGGAAGACGTAGCTGCTGGCAGTGAAGTGCAGCTGATGTTCACGCGCCTGAACCATGATCGGACGCGCATCGTCGCCGTCCAGCTGCGAATCCGGCACGCTCTTCAGAAAGGCCACGGTGGCAGCAATGCGCTCATGCAGCTGTGCGAAGGTGCTTTCGTTATCTTCCATCGCGGGCGCTTCGACATTCGCCAGACGCGCAATCGCACGCTTCGCCATATCGCACGTGACCTGCACTTGACGCTTCAGCGGGAACATATCTTCCGCCAGTTTCGCCTCCAGCAATGCTGATTCATCAGTACCCTGCTCTTTCGCCCAGGCCGCGCTCTTTTCCAGAACCGCGCTCAAACTGACCAGCCCGTGAATAAACTGTGCTTTGGTTTCGCTATACAGTGACATTGTCAATTTCCTCAAGGATTACAAAACGGTAGGGTTTTTACTGGATTACGTATCCCATCGAGAGTAAACCCAGCCCTCCTCAAAGAGAAGCGCTTAATGTGCTGGGAAGACAGAGATCAGAAGCAAAAAAAATCCGTAACCCTTGAGGGCTACGGATCCTGATTTCACGAACATTCGGGAGGCGATTAGTAGAGCTTTTTCGCGCAGTCCAGCAGTTCGGTTTTGAATGGACGCTTCATGTTTTCGATAGCATCGATGATGTCATGGTGAACCAGTTTCTCGTTCTGGATACCGACACAACGACCGCCGAAGCCTTCCAGCAGCAGATCAATCGCATACGCGCCCATGCGGGAAGCGAGGATACGGTCGTAAGGCACCGGGGAACCGCCGCGCTGAATGTGACCGAGGACGGTCGCACGGGTTTCGCGTTTGGTTTCGGTTTCGATGTATTTCGCCAGCTCGTCGATATCACACATGTGTTCGGTGATGGCGACAATCGCGTGTTTCTTACCTTTGGCGATACCGGCTTTAATTTCATTCACCAGGTCGTCGCGGCTAAATTCCACTTCCGGAACCACAACAAACTCACAGCCACCGGCAATGGCTGCTGCCAGGGTCAGATCGCCACAGTAGCGGCCCATCACTTCAACGATGGAGATACGCTGGTGTGAGGAAGAGGTGTCGCGCAGACGGTCAATCGCTTCAACCACAGTGCCCAGCGCGGTGAAGTAACCGATGGTGTAGTCGGTGCCTTTGATGTCGTTATCGATGGTGCCCGGCAGGCCGATGCATGGGAAGCCCATTTCGGTCAGACGCTTCGCACCCATATAGGAGCCGTCACCGCCGATAACCACTAACGCGTCGAGGCCGCGTTTTTTCATGTTTTCGATAGCAACTTCACGGACGTGCTCTTCGCGGAATTCCGGGAAGCGCGCAGAACCGAGGAAGGTGCCGCCGCGGTTAATCATGTCAGATACGCTGTAACGGTCGAGCTGGACCATGCGATCTTCATACAGACCGAGGTAGCCGTCATAGATACCAAAAATTTCCAGACCTTCTGAAAGCGCCGCACGCACAACACCACGGATGGCTGCGTTCATGCCCGGGGCATCACCGCCGCTTGTCAACACACCGATTTTCTTAATCATGACTACCTCTGAACTTAGGAATGCTAAAAATTATTCTGTTGCCCGAAGCGCCCCCGCAATAAGGGAGAGATCGACTATATGGAAATAGTATATCAGTCGCATCGTGCTGAATTGATTCAGGTCAGGCCAATCGGCGGTAATTTAGACAAAAAATGCCGATCCGGCCCACATTTTTACAACGAATTACGAATGTCTAAAAAGCCCTGTCGCCCCAAAGGGACAACCGAGCACGGATCCTGATGAATAATGACATCAGAACCCGGAAAGCGAAGCAATAACGCCTGCTCAACCTGTTCAGCCACTAAATGCGCCTGAACCAACGGCAGGTTATCTTCCATTTCCAAATGAATCTGAATAAAGCGGGTCGGCCCTGACTGCCGCGTACGAAGGTCATGCGCACCGCTGACGCCAGGCCAGGCGCTCACGATGTTAATGATATCTTGACGTTCTTCATCGGGGAGCGCTCTGTCCAGTAGCGACTGTACGGCTTCATGCCCCATGCGTATTGCACAATATAAAATATAGATGCCAATTCCCAATGCAAACAATGCATCGGCGCGGTGCCAGCCGTACCACGACAGCGCAAGCGCCACCAGAATGGCTCCGTTCATCATAACATCAGACTGATAATGAAGCATATCGGCGCGCACTGCCTGGCTTTGCGTCTTACGTACCACCCAGCGCTGGAAGGTCACCAGAATCATTGTGCTGATGAGCGCGATGACCGTCACCACCATCCCGACGCCTGGTTCGCGCATCGGTTCAGGAGTGATGACATGCTGAATACCGGTCAAAAATAGGAACAGCGCCGAGCCGGAAATAAACATACTCTGCGCCAGCGCCGCGAGAGATTCCGCCTTGCCGTGACCAAAAGTATGCTCTTCATCGGCAGGCTGCAGCGAATAGCGCACCACCAACAGGTTAGTCAGCGAGGCGGCGATATCCACCAACGAATCCACCAGCGCCGCCAGAATACTGACGGACCCGGTGTACCACCACGCAAAAATCTTGATCAAAAGTAATGCCGAAGCCATTACCGTTGCGGCAATCGCCGCCCGGTTGACCAGACGGCCATAGGTTTGATTCATAAACACTCCCACTCTCTTCTGCGGGTAGTATAGCGGAATGTGAATAAGGTCAGTTGCCGGAAAAAAGGCAAAAAAAAACCCCACATCATGTGGGGGAAGACAGGGATGGTGTCTATGGCAAGGAAAACAGGGTTTGTTACTGGTTACTACGGGTATTGCTACTGCTACTAAACAGCGTCGACTTCGAGCCTTGCTGCATCTGTGCAACCTCCCGCAACTGATCCATTCGTTGCTGGTGTCGTTCATTTAAAATCGCTTGCTGCTCCGGCGTTAACAGGCGAAACATCTGGTTGCGAACCCGGGCCATTTCGACCTGGCGGACAACCTGCTCCTGCGCCATTTTCTCTGCCTGTGCCTGCACAGCGATTTCATCAAATTTATCTGCGGTGACAAGCTTATGCATTGTCTCCATTTCGCTAACATTAACAGGGGGCTGCTGTCGCCGAGCCTGTTGCATCAGATCACGCATCTGTTGACGCTGATATTCGGTTAAACTTATGCCGTCAAACATATGGCCCTGATGACTGCTCTGCGTCGGCCCGTCATTTGAGGTCCAGTTAACGCTGGTGACGACTTCAGCAGCCTGGCTATTCGCACTTAGCGCCAGCGTTGAGGCCATGACGGCAGCGATAACATTGCGCATCAATTGCTCCCAAGTACTTTTGTTTCGCGATTCAACGAGAGACAGTCTACGATTCAGGCTGCAAACATGCGTCAGGGGGTGTAAAACAACGTAAAGTCATGGATTAGCGAGCCTTGATGACGTAATTTCTGCCTCGGAGGTATTTAATTAATGAATAAAATCCTGTTAGTTGATGATGACCGGGAGCTCACCTCCCTGTTAAAGGAGCTGCTCGACATGGAAGGCTTCAATGTGCTGGTTGCCCACGATGGGGAACAGGCACTGGCGCTTTTGGATGACAGCATCGACCTGCTTTTGCTCGACGTAATGATGCCGAAGAAGAATGGCATTGATACCCTTAAAGAGCTGCGACAGACACACCAGACACCGGTCATTATGCTGACCGCACGCGGCAGCGAACTCGATCGTGTACTCGGCCTTGAGTTGGGCGCGGACGACTATCTGCCAAAGCCGTTTAATGACCGTGAACTGGTCGCCCGTATCCGCGCCATTCTGCGTCGTTCCCACTGGAGCGAACAGCAGCAAACCAGCGACACCAGTTCACCGAACTTAGAAGTCGATTCCCTGAGCCTTAATCCGGGCCGTCAGGAAGCAAGCTTCGATGGCACCACGCTGGAACTGACTGGCACCGAGTTCACGCTGCTTTACCTGCTGGCGCAACATCTCGGCCAGGTGGTTTCCCGTGAACATCTGAGCCAGGAAGTGCTGGGCAAACGCTTAACCCCGTTTGACCGCGCTATCGATATGCATATTTCCAACCTGCGCCGTAAATTGCCAGAGCGGAAAGATGGTCATCCATGGTTTAAAACCTTACGTGGCCGCGGCTATCTGATGGTGTCCGCTTCATGATAGGAAGTTTGACCGCACGCATCTTTGCCATTTTCTGGTTGACCCTGGCACTGGTGTTGATGCTGGTACTGATGTTGCCCAAGCTTGATTCGCGCCAGATGACAGAATTGATGGACAGCGAACAACGCCAAGGGCTGATGATTGAGCAGCACGTCGAAGTCGAACTGGCGAACGATCCGCCCAATGATTTGATGTGGTGGCGTCGGCTGTTTCGCGCCATCGACAAATGGGCGCCTCCGGGACAACGCCTTCTGCTGGTGACCAGCGAAGGCCGGGTGATCGGCGCAGAACGCAACGAAATGCAGATCATTCGTAACTTTATCGGTCAGTCCGATAACGCCGATCATCCGCAGAAAAAACGCTATGGCCGACTGGAAATGGTAGGGCCCTTCTCCGTTCGTGACGGAGAAGATAACTACCAGCTCTACCTGATTCGCCCGGCCAGCACCTCGCAATCTGATTTCATCAACCTGCTGTTTGACCGTCCGCTGCTGTTGCTGATTGTCACTATGCTGGTGAGTTCGCCGCTGCTGCTGTGGCTGGCGTGGAGTCTCGCCAAACCCGCACGTAAGCTGAAAAACGCCGCCGACGAAGTGGCTCAGGGCAACCTGCGTCAACATCCGGAGCTTGAATCCGGACCGCAGGAATTCCTCGCCGCCGGTTCCAGTTTTAACCAGATGGTGACGGCGCTCGAACGGATGATGACCGCCAATCAGCGCCTGCTTTCCGATATCTCCCATGAGCTGCGCACGCCGTTAACGCGCCTGCAATTAGGCACCGCGCTGCTACGTCGCCGCACAGGGGAAAGCAAAGAGCTGGAGCGCATCGAAATGGAAGCGCACCGCCTGGACAGCATGATCAATGACCTGCTGGTGATGTCGCGTAATCAGTCGAAAAATGCCCTGGTGAGCGAAAACCTGAAGGCAAATCAGCTTTGGAGTGAAGTGCTGGACAACGCCGCGTTTGAAGCGGAACAGATGGGCAAATCGTTCACCGTTGAATACCCGCCTGGCCCATGGCCGCTGTACGGTAACCCGAATGCGCTCGAGAGTGCGTTTGAGAATATCGTACGTAACGCGCTGCGCTACTCGCACACCAAAATATCGGTGAGTTTCTCGGTGGATAAAGACGGCATTACGATTAACGTCGATGATGACGGCCCGGGCGTCAGCCCAGAAGACAGAGAACAGATTTTCCGTCCGTTCTATCGCACCGACGAAGCCCGTGACCGTGAATCCGGCGGGACGGGTCTTGGCCTGGCGATTGTCGAAACCGCGATTCAGCAGCACCGCGGCTGGGTCAAAGCCGACGACAGCCCGCTGGGTGGTTTGCGGTTAACGCTGTGGCTGCCGTTGTACAAACGGGGTTGATTGCGAGACCCCTCTCCCTAACCCTCTCCCAAAGGGAGAGGGAATGGTTCAGACTGTGCCTTTGCATTCCCCCTCTCCCCGTGGGAGAGGGCCGGGGAGAGGGCCGGGGAGAGGGCATCAGACTACACTGCTACTTCCCCCACAACCGCCGTGAATTATCCTCGATATGCCCACTCAAGCGTCGCTTCTGCATCGTCCGCGTCCAGCTCACCGATAACCCCGCCGCCGACAGCAAACGGCGATACTCCTCATCGTCATAGGGCGTGTACCACGCAATCGCCGCAGCGTCATACACCGACACATCGCTCAGGCGCGAAACCAGTTCCAACGGCTGATCGCTCGACACCTTTCCCGCCAGAATCACACGATACAGCCAGCCCATCTTGCCGCTGCTTTGCATCAGGGAAGATATATCGCTAATGCCGAAATGATAATTGAGTTTAAAGCACGGCGAACGCGGCTGCGTGACCTGAATCAGCGCGTCTCCCCAACGGTATATATCGCCGATAAACACGTTTTTTTCCGTCAGCCCAACCGTCGATAAGTTCTCACCAAATGCTGGAGCGCAGAACAATTCTGCCTGCTCGGGAAACTCCTGCGCCCAGTCTGCGTAATGCTCGCGCGGATAATGGCACAGCGCGCGATCGGGACCGCCGTGAATTTTCTTTTCCGCCTGTTCATCGCCTATCAGGCCGCGTTCAGTCAGCTCAAGCTCGCCGTCCACCTGCAACTTTGCAATCGCGCTGGGGCGACTGCCCTCGTACTCCCGCACGCTGCCCACAAATACGTTTACCGGATATTGCATCTTCCCTCTCCTGTTCCCGACCCTCATTGCCACTATTTTGGCACGTAAACTGCGCAAAATGCGACATGCGTAAAGCCGTTGCTAAACGATTCATGTTATCCATTGGTTAAATTGAAACGGCATTTCACTATAAGGAGTTAACGACATGACCCAGCATCTTCGTTTCACCGGCGTCTGGTGCCCCTCAATTACCCCGATGGACAGTGAAGGACACATTGAATACGACGGGCTGAAACAGCATCTCGCCCGCCTCACCGACGCGCGTATCGACGTCATTCTACTGATGGGCAGCATTGGCGAATTCGCGTCGTTTTCGCTGGAAGAACGCTTAACACTTATCCGCAACGCGCGGGCGATGTCATCCCTGACGATGGTCGCCAACGTGTCATCCACCTGTCTCAGCGATGTTTTCCAGATGGCGCAGGTCGCTTACTCTTCTGGCTATGATGCGGTAATGGTGCTGCCGCCTTACTATTACGGCCAGACGGAAAATCAGGTGCTGAGCTATTTTCGGGAGATTGGTCAACGCCTGGAGGGTAAATGGTTCGCCTACAATTTCCCGGCGCGAACCGGTTGCGATATCACTCCCAAAATTGCCGCCACGCTTGCCGCTGAATTCCCGCACTTCGCGGGCATCAAGGACACGGTCGATTGCCAGTCGCACACCCGCAACATGATCCACGCCACCCAGGCCGTGCGCACCGATTTTGCCGTGCTCTCGGGCTACGACGAATACTTCATACCGAACTTGATGGCGGGCGGCGCAGGGGTGATTTCGGGGTTGAATAACGTCATGCCTGAGCTGTTTGTTCAGGCACGGGAGGCATGGCAGAAAGGCGATATCACCGGGCTGACGCACGCCCAACGGGAGATTGGCCGCTTCATGGCAATTTACGCCATCGGGGATGATTTCGTGACCACGATTAAAACCGTCGTGTCACGCAAGTTCGGTTACTCCACTCCCGTTTCGCGCAACGCGGGCGGGACGCTCAACGCAGAACAGCTGGCAACCGTTGACCGTCAGTTTGGCATTCGCTAAAAACAAAAAACCCCGCTAATCAGCGGGGTTTTAGTACTGCCAGAAGGCAACAAAGGCGAGGAGTCGTCTTATTTTTTAGCAGCGAAACGTGCAGCAGCTTCGTCCCAGTTCACCACGTCCCAGAATGCTTTGATGTAGTCCGGGCGACGGTTCTGGAATTTCAGGTAGTAAGCGTGTTCCCATACGTCCAGACCCAGGATTGGGAAACCGGAGGTGCCAGAAACAGCTTCACCCATCAACGGGGAATCCTGGTTAGCGGTAGAAACAACGGCCAGTTTGCCGTCTTTCAGTACCAGCCACGCCCAGCCAGAGCCGAAACGGGTAGCAGCAGCTTTCTCGAACTCTTCTTTGAATTTCTCAACGGAGCCGAAGGTGCTTTCGATAGCCGCTTTCAGGTCGCCCTGCAGAGTGGTACCGGTTTTCAGGCCTTTCCAGAACAGGCTGTGGTTTGCGTGACCGCCAGCGTTGTTACGCAGAACGTTTTTCTTGTCTGCTGGCAGCTGATCCAGTTTGGTGATCAGTTCTTCAACCGGCAGGTTAGCAAACTCAGGCAGGCTTTCCAGCGCAGCATTCGCGTTGTTCACATAGGCCTGGTGGTGTTTAGAGTGATGGATTTCCATCGTCTGCTTGTCGAAGTGCGGCTCAAGGGCATCGTACGCGTACGGCAGGGATGGCAGTGTATAGCTCATATTCATCTCCAATTATCATCGGGCGGCAGAGGTGTTACGCCGCGTAAGCAGTTGGTCCATTATAGTTAATTAAATGATATTGAAAATGTTTATCAATGCCGTAATTTTAATAAGGTTATAACTTTTGGGTATGTGGCTGATTTTGTGAGCCTGCTCAAGGGGAACACGCGCTTATTGCCAGATATGAGCCGTACACGGCAGCGGTCTGAAGGTTAATCAACTGACTGATTTTTATACTCCTTGCTTCAGATGAAAGTTTCATCGATGTAAAACATGAGGGTAAAAAATGAGTCACGCGATTACGATGGGAATTCTTTGGCATTTGATAGGTGCAGCCAGTGCAGCCTGTTTCTATGCCCCGTTTAAAAAGGTGAAAAATTGGTCCTGGGAAACCATGTGGGCTATCGGCGGTATTGTTTCCTGGCTCATCCTACCGTGGGCTATCAGCGCCATGCTGCTGCCGGATTTTTGGGCCTACTATCATTCCTTTAGTGCGTCCACGCTGCTGCCGGTATTTTTGTTCGGCGCGATGTGGGGCATCGGTAACATCAACTACGGCCTGACCATGCGCTATCTCGGCATGTCGATGGGCATTGGCATCGCTATCGGCATCACGCTTATCGTCGGAACGCTGATGACGCCAATCCTGAACGGTCAGTTCCACGTCCTGGTCGGCACCGAAGGCGGCCGAATGACGCTATTGGGCGTGCTGGTGGCGGTGATTGGCGTGGGCATCGTCACCCGTGCCGGTCAGCTGAAAGAACGCAAAATGGGTATCAAAGCCGAAGAGTTCAACCTGAAAAAAGGCCTGATTCTGGCGGTGATGTGCGGCATTTTCTCGGCGGGGATGTCCTTCGCTATGAACGCAGCCAAGCCAATGCATGAAGCGGCGGCCGCGCTCGGCGTCGATCCGTTATACGTGGCGCTGCCAAGCTACGTCATCATCATGGGCGGTGGCGCGGTGATTAACCTCGGCTTCTGCTTCTTCCGCCTGGCAACCAAGTCAAACCTGTCGGTAAAAGCAGACTTCTCAATAGCAAAATCGATGATCATCGGCAATATCCTGTTTTCAGCGCTTGCAGGCCTGATGTGGTATCTGCAATTCTTCTTCTACGCCTGGGGCCACGCCAGCATTCCGGCGCAGTATGACTATATGAGCTGGATGCTGCACATGAGTTTCTACGTGCTGTGCGGCGGAATGGTTGGGCTGATTTTGAAAGAGTGGAACAACGCCGGTCGTCGTCCGGTGGGTGTTCTGAGCCTGGGCTGCGTGGTGATTATCATCGCCGCGAATATCGTGGGCTTGGGCATGGCGAACTGATCACGCCGCGTTTTTATGCCGATGACGCCACTGCCCTGGCGTCATCCCCACTTCCCGGTTAAACACCACTGAAAAGTAGTTACTGTCCTCAAAGCCACAGTGCATGGCGATTTCCCCGATCATCAATTCAGAATGTCCCAGCAGATACTGCGCATGGCAGATGCGTAGCTGGCGCAGATAATGGTTGATGGTCATCCCCGTCTGGCTACGAAACTGCTGACGCAGCGTGCGTTCGCTACAGGCCTGCAGTTCACAGAAGGTATCCAACGCAAAAGGTCGATTCAGGCTCCCTGCCAGCGCAGTAAGCAGCTTATCAAGCAGCGCCTCGCTTTCAGTTGCCGCCAGGTTATCGGTGGCGTAGCGATGGCGGCGTAACGTCACCACTAACTGCGCAAACAGCAGTTCTGCCATGTCGTTCGAATGGGTGCAGGTTTTATGACTCTCCTGCTCAAGTGCGGTAATTACCTGTCGCGCCTGAGTCATGCCGCTACTCCCGATCCGCCAGTGCGGCGTCCAGTTCGTTCCATTCAGGCCAGGAATATGTGCCGCCCAGTCCAGGTTGAGCTTCAGCCGTTCGGGGCAATAAATAATATTCTGCAAAACCAGGTCGTTGACGGACGCATAAGAGTGTTTGTCTTCAGCGCGAATGTAGAACAGGTCGCCACGGGTGATGCGATACGGACGATCGTTGAGGATGTGCAGCCCGTTTCCTCGCCACACCAGCACCAGCTCGCAGAACTCATGCGTATGTTCCGCAAACACGTTTTGCGGATAGCGATCGGCCACCGCCACCGCTTGCTGCGGTGACGTAAAAAATTCAGCTTTTCGAAGAATGAGCGGAGCAGACACAGCAAAACCTTAATCAGCGGATAACCGATTATTATTAGCTGTTTTTACGGCAAAAAACGGTGACTGTTCTCGCGTTACTGAAGCACGGTGTCGCGCCCCTGGCGAATATCGCGCGGCGACCAGTTAAATTCGCGACGAAAAAGCGTCGAAAAATGGTTGCTGTCGCCGAAACCACAGCGAAATGCGATGTCTGTGACGCTTTCATCACCGTGTCGCAGCAGATGACGCGCTTTGGTCAGACGAATGCGGTTGAGATAACGCTGCGGTGTCATGCCGGTATGATGTTTGAGCTGGCGATGCAGCGTGCGCAGCGACAGCGAAAAGCGATCGGCAACCTCTTCCCAGCACACTTCATCGGCAAAATGGTCTTCCAGCCACGCCATCAGCAAATTCAGGCGCGCATCGTTATTGGTCGCCTCTGCCGCCAGACTGCCCTGGCGCAATTTCACCAACAGCTGCATAAACAGAATTTCGCGGTTGGCGATGGCGTGCATATCGTCCCCGCTATCGAGCGCTTCCATCTGTTGCACGACCTGCCGAACCTGCTGCAATACTGACTGATTCACCCGCCAGTGCGACGGATATACGCCATCCTGCTCCTGCGGTAGCAGCTGCTCCAGACCGGAGAGAAACCGGAACGCATCCGGGGAACGGTACAGCACGTTGGTCAGACACAAATTGTCAGTGTGCTCATACAGATGCCGGTCGTGATCGCGCACGAAACAGACCGTGCCGCCGGTGATGGTGTACGGCTGACCGTTAAATACGTGAATACCCGTGCCGTGTTCCACAATCACAATCTCATGAAAATCATGGTGGTGTTCCGGAAACTCAGCCTGTGGAAGCCGTGGCTCAATGGCAACAGGTGCATGTCCTGACGGAAAAAAATCCACGCTGTGCAGTACGGTCATAATGGCCCCACGAAATGAGAAAAGTTATCAGGATAATAAGCAGCCCCCGCCATTCTCACCTTGAAGTTTTGACAGCAAAGCACGCAAACCCTGTCCGTTTTTCAAGAAACGACAGGAAAAATCAGGAAATGGGCCCAGCGTCACACCCGCATGAAACGGGCTCATTACTGGAAAGTGTGATGCCTCTCACGTTCATCTTTGCTTTCTTGCCAGCCGCCTTTTGCCGCTGTCAGTAGTGAGAAGGTCGATTCGATGGCGCTCCTTCAGACTGTCCGTAATGACTATCAGAAGGATCTCCCCATGAGTTTTCGCCATTGTGTGGCGGTTGATTTAGGTGCCTCCAGCGGGCGCGTCATGCTGGCCAGTTACGACCGAAACAAACGGACCCTGGCGCTACGTGAAATCCACCGTTTTATGAATACGCTGCAGAAAGTGGACGGCACAGACTGCTGGGATATCGACAGTCTGGAAGCTGAAATCCGCTGCGGGCTGAAGAAAGTATGCGATGACGGCATTCTTATCGACAGCATCGGTATCGACACGTGGGGCGTGGATTTTGTGCTGCTGGATAAAGAAGGCCACCGCGTTGGCCTCCCGGTGTCCTATCGCGACAGCCGCACTCAGGGCGTGATGCAACGCGCTGAAACGCAGCTTGGACGCGCCGACATCTATCGCCGTAGCGGCATTCAATTCCTGCCATTCAACACGCTTTACCAGTTCCGCGCCTTAACCGAACAACAGCCAGACGTACTGACCAACGTCGCCCACGCGCTGCTGATCCCCGACTATTTCAGCTACCGCCTGACCGGCAAAATGAACTGGGAATACACCAACGCCACCACCACTCAAATGGTGAACATCAACACCGATAACTGGGATGGCGATCTGCTCAACTGGGCTGGTGCGCCGCGTGATTGGTTTGGCACGCCGACGCATCCTGGCAACGTTATCGGGCACTGGATTTGCCCGCTGGGGAATCAAATCCCGGTGGTCGCCGTCGCCAGCCACGATACCGCCAGTGCGGTAATTGCCTCGCCGCTGGCAGACAAACACGCGGCCTATCTCTCTTCCGGCACCTGGTCGCTGATGGGCTATGAAAGCAAAACGCCGTGTACCAGTGACATCGCGTTGGCGAACAACATCACCAACGAAGGCGGCGCGGAAAGTCGCTACCGGGTACTGAAAAACATCATGGGCCTGTGGCTGCTGCAGCGGGTGTTGAAAGAGCAAAACATCAGCGATATCGGGGCGTTAGTCGCCCAGACGCAGAAACTGCCCGCCTGTCAGTTCGTGATTAATCCGAACGATGACCGCTTCATTAATCCCGACAACATGAGCGCCGAAATTCAGGCCGCCTGCCGCGAAAGCGACCAGCCGGAGCCTGAAAGCGCCGCCGAACTGGCACGCTGTATTTTCGACAGCCTGGCGTTGCTGTATGCCCGCGTGCTGCACCAGCTCGCTGACCTTCACGGTCACCGCTTCTCACAGCTACACATCGTGGGTGGCGGTTGCCAGAACGAACTTCTTAATCAGCTCTGCGCCGACGCCTGCGGTATTTCGGTTATCGCCGGGCCGATTGAAGCCTCGACGCTGGGTAATATCGGCGTGCAGTTGATGACGCTTGATGAACTCAAAGACGTCGATGATTTTCGCAAGGTGGTGCGCGGCAACCACGCCCTCACCACGTTTAATCCGGATTCGAACAGTGAAATTGCCCGCTATGTCGCGCAGTTTCAGCCACAACAGACCAAGGAGCTTTGCGCATGACCACTCAACTTGAACAAGCCTGGGAACTGGCAAAACAACGTTATGCCACTGTAGGTGTCGACGTCGAGGAGGCACTGCGTCAACTTGATCGTCTGCCTGTCTCTATGCACTGCTGGCAGGGCGACGACGTGGCCGGGTTTGAAAATCCAGGCGGTGCGTTAACGGGTGGCATTCAGGCGACCGGCAACTATCCGGGCAAAGCGCGCAACGCCACTGAACTCCGTGCCGATCTGGAACAAGCCCTGAGCCTGATCCCGGGACCGAAACGCCTGAACCTGCATGCTATTTATCTGGAGTCCGAGACACCGGTTGGTCGCAATGAAATCAAACCGGAGCATTTCAAAAACTGGGTTGAGTGGGCGAAAACCAACAAACTGGGGCTGGATTTCAATCCGTCCTGCTTCTCGCACCCAATGAGCGCCGACGGCTTTACGCTGGCCCACGCCAACGATGAAATCCGCCAGTTCTGGATTGATCACTGCAAAGCCAGCCGCCGCGTATCCGCGTATTTCGGCGAGCAGTTGGGCACGCCGTCAGTGATGAACATCTGGATCCCGGATGGCATGAAGGACCTGACCGTCGACCGCTTAGCGCCGCGTCAGCGTCTGATGAACGCGCTGGATGAAATCATCAGCGAAAAACTGAGTCCGGCGCATCACATCGATGCGGTGGAAAGCAAACTGTTCGGTATCGGGGCGGAAAGCTACACCGTCGGCTCCAACGAGTTCTACATGGGTTACGCCACCAGCCGCCAGACCGCGCTGTGTCTGGACGCGGGTCACTTCCATCCGACCGAAGTGATTTCTGACAAAATTTCTGCGGCGATGCTGTTCGTACCGCGCCTGCTGCTGCACGTGAGCCGCCCGGTGCGCTGGGACAGCGACCACGTGGTGCTGCTGGATGACGAAACTCAGGCTATCGCCAGCGAAATCATCCGCCACAACCTGTTCGACCGCGTGCACATTGGACTCGATTTCTTCGACGCCTCGATTAACCGTATCGCCGCATGGGTGATTGGCACGCGCAACATGAAAAAAGCCCTGCTGCGCGCCCTGCTGGAACCGACGGCGGAACTGCGTCAGCTGGAACTCGATGGCGATTACACCGCGCGTCTGGCGCTGCTCGAAGAGCAGAAATGCCTGCCGTGGCAGGCGGTATGGGAAATGTATTGCCAACGTCACGATGCGCCTGCGGGCAGCCAGTGGCTCGACAACGTTCGCGCTTACGAAAAAGACGTTTTAGCGAAGCGTAAATAAAAGAGATGCCCGGCGGCGCGTTGCTTGCCGGGACTACGCGTTACAGGTAGGCCGGGTAAGCGCAGCGGCACCCGGCGATTTGAAGGAAAAGAGACATTATGCACACCATTACCGATTCCTGGTTCGTCCAGGGCATGATCAAAGCCACCACTGATGCCTGGCTGAAAGGCTGGGACGAACGCAACGGCGGCAACCTGACCCTGCGCCTCGACGACGCCGATATCGCGCCGTTCGAAGCGGATTTCCACACGAAGCCGCGCTATATCGCCCTGAGCCAGCCGATGCCTGCTCTGGCGAATACGCCGTTTATCGTCACCGGTTCCGGCAAATTCTTCCGCAACGTGCAACTCGATCCGACCGCCAATTTAGGCGTGGTGAAAGTGGACAGCGACGGCGCGGGCTACCACATTCTTTGGGGGCTGACGCACGAAGCGGTGCCAACCTCTGAGCTGCCAGCGCACTTCCTTTCCCATTGCGAACGCATCAAGGCGACCAATGGCAAAGACCGCGTGATCATGCACTGTCATGCCACCAACCTGATTGCCCTGACTTACGTGCTGGAAAACGACACGGACCTCATCACCCGCAAACTGTGGGAAGGCAGCACCGAGTGTCTGGTGGTATTCCCGGATGGCGTCGGCATTTTGCCGTGGATGGTGCCGGGTACCGATGAAATCGGCCAGGCAACCGCCACTGAAATGCAGAAGCACTCGCTGGTCTTATGGCCATTCCATGGCGTGTTCGGCAGCGGCCCGACGCTTGATGAAGCGTTTGGCTTAATTGATACCGCCGAGAAATCGGCAGAAGTTCTGGTGAAGGTCTACTCGATGGGCGGCATGAAACAGACCATCACCCGAGAAGAACTGATTGCACTCGGAAAACGTTTTGACGTGACCCCGATGGCATCAGCATTAGCGCTTTACGCATAACAGTTTACCGATAACAACATCGCGCCCCGCTCATTGAGACGGGGCGAACACACACCTGCAATCCCTACAACTAACTCGAAGTGGAGTAAAAGCAATGAAAATAAAACTAAGCTTGATCCTCACCGTTGCCGCACTGGCGTTTTCCGGTTCTGCTTTAGCTGAAGTCAAAATCGCCCTCGTGGCAAAATCGCTGGGAAATGGATTTTTTGAAGCAGCCAACGTTGGCGCGCAGGAAGCGGCAAAAGAGTTAGGTGACGTAAAAGTCATTTATACCGGGCCTACAACCACCACCGCTGAAGCACAGATCGAAGTGCTGAACGGGTTGATCGCCCAGGGCGTCGATGCGATCGCTATTTCCGCCAACGATCCGGATGCATTAGTGCCAGTGCTGAAAAAAGCGATGCAGCGTGGGATTAAAGTGGTCTCGTGGGATTCCGGCGTGGCCCAAGCTGGCCGTCAGATCCACCTGAATCCTTCCAATAACGCGCTGATCGGCGAAACCAACGTCAAGCTGGCCGCCGATGCGCTGAAAGCATTGAATGTCGACAAAGGCGATGTCGCGATTCTGAGCGCAACACCCACCTCCACCAACCAGAACATCTGGATTGCGGAGATGAAAAAAGTGCTGCCGCAATATCCGTCGATTAATCTGGTGACGGTCGCTTACGGCGATGACCTCTCCGATAAAAGCTACCGCGAAGCGGTCGGTTTGCTGAAAACCTATCCTGACCTGAAAGTCATTGTGTCGCCGTCGTCCGTTGGCATCGTGGCCGCGGCGCAGGCAGTAAAAGATCAGGGCAAAATCGGCAAAGTCTACGTGACCGGTCTGGGCCTGCCGTCTGAAATGGCGGGGGCAATCAAATCCGGCGCCAGCAAAAGCTTTGCTATCTGGAACCCTATCGATCTGGGCTATGCGGCTACGTACTTAGCGGACGATCTGGTCAAAGGCAGCGCCACCAAAACCGAAGCGAGCATGGGTAAACTCGGCAAAGTCACGCTGGATGCCGACGGCAACGGCGCGATGGCGAAGCCCTTCGTTTACGATGCCAGCAACATTGATAAGTTCTCCAAAATTTTCTGATGTGTTTTGTAGGCCGGATAAGCGTAGCGCCATCCGGCAACACGGCGGGTGGCGCTGGCGCTTACCCGCCCTACAAGGCTCCTATTGATGGAGAACGCCCATGAACGAATCCACCCCATTGCTCCAACTCACGGGCATCAGCAAATTCTTCCCCGGCGTGCGCGCCCTGGAGAATGTGCAACTGAGCCTGTGGCCCGGAAAAGTCACCGCGCTGATTGGCGAAAACGGTGCCGGAAAGTCCACGCTGGTCAAAGTGATGACCGGTATTTATCAGCCCGACGAGGGCGACATTCTCTATAAAGCCATCCCCATTCAGCTGCCCACGCCGGACTCAGCCCACAAAGTGGGTATCACCGCGATTCATCAGGAGACCGTACTGTTCGATGAGCTGTCAGTCACCGAAAACATTTTCGCTGGGCAGTACGTCTGTAAGGGCTTCCTGAAGAAACTCGACTGGCCGGAAATGCACCGTCGTGCCCAGGCGCTGCTCTCGCGACTCGAAGTGCAGATTGACCCACGCGCCACGCTGAAAACGTTGAGTATCGCCCAGCGGCATATGGTCGCTATTGCACGCGCGCTGTCGTTTGACGCGCAGGTGGTGATTCTCGACGAACCGACGGCGGCCCTGTCTCAGCATGAAATTCTGGAGTTTTATCAAATTGTTGAGCGCCTGAAACAGGACGGCAAAGCCATTCTGTTTATCTCGCACAAGTTCGACGAAATCTTCGAGCTGGCGGATCACTACACCATTCTGCGCGATGGCGTATTCGTCGGCGCAGGCAACATCCATGACATCACCGAAGAACGAATGGTGTCGATGATGGTGGGTCGCGCCATTACCCAGACCTTCCCGAAAGTGGCATGCGAACCCGGCGACACGGTGCTGGAAGTCAAAGACCTGTGCCATCCAACTGAATTCGCGCATATCAATTTCAGCCTGCGCAAAGGTGAAATCCTCGGCTTTTACGGCCTGGTCGGCGCCGGACGTACCGAGCTGATGCAAGCGCTGTCTGGCGTGACGCAGCCATCCTCCGGCGAAATTATTCTGAACGGCCAGACCGTGCACTTCCGCCAGCCCGCCGACGCTATTCAGGCCGGGATTGTTTGCGTGCCGGAAGAACGGCAAAAACAGGGGGCGATCATTGCGCTGCCTATCGCGCAAAACATCAGTCTGCCGCAGTTGCGGAAACTCAACCCGAACGGTGTTTTGCACGACGAAAGGGAATGGAAACTCGCGGACGACTATGCCAAACGCTTGCAGGTGAAAGCCTCCAGCTGGCGTCAGGCGGTGGAAACGCTCTCCGGCGGTAATCAACAAAAAGTGGTGATCGGCAAATGGCTCGCCACGCAACCCGAGGTCATCATCCTCGACGAGCCGACAAAAGGCATTGATATCGGCTCGAAGGCCGCCGTGCATCAGTTCATGTCTGAGCTGGTGGGACAAGGCCTGGCGGTGATCATGGTGTCATCCGAACTGCCCGAAGTGATGGGCATGGCGGACCGCATCATCGTGATGCACGAAGGTCTGATGGTCGCGGAATACCGCGCAGGCGATGCGACGGCGGAAGTTATCGTCAGCGCCGCCAGCGGTGCAGGCAGGGAGGCGGCGTAATGTTGAAATCTCTGCTTAAACACCGCGAAGCCCTGCTGGCTGCGGTGATTGTGCTGTTGGTCGCTGCCATCGGCAGCCGCACGCCGTCGTTCATCGCCCCGGGTAATCTGGTGGAAATGTTCAACGACACGGCGATCCTGATCATTCTCGCCCTCGGCCAGATGATGGTGCTGCTGACCAAAGGCATCGACCTGTCGATGGCCGCCAATCTGGCGCTTACCGGCATGATTGTGGCGCTGCTCAATTTCCATCATCCAGACATTCCGGTGGTTGCACTGCTGGCGCTGGCTACCTTGCTCGGTCTGCTGATGGGCATCATCAACGGGCTGCTGGTGTGGAAAATGGGTATTCCGGCGATTGTGGTGACGCTAGGCACAATGAGCATTTATCGCGGGATTATTTTTCTGCTGTCCAACGGCGGCTGGGTGAACTCCAACCAGATGAGCGCCGATTTTCTCGGCCTGCCGCGCGCCGCTTTGCTCGGGCTTCCGGTGCTGAGCTGGTGCGCCATCGCCGCGCTGTTTGTGGTCGGCTATTTCCTGCGCTACAGCCGGACGGGGCGTTCACTTTACACCGCAGGCGGCAACGCCACGGCGGCGTATTACACCGGCATCAACGCCGGAAAAATGCAGTTCATCAGCTTCTGCCTCTCTGGCGCGCTCGCCGGTTTCTGCGGCTATTTATGGATTTCACGCTTTGCGGTGGCATACGTCGATGTCGCCAACGGCTTTGAGTTGCAAGTTGTTGCCGCTTGCGTAATCGGCGGGATCAGCACCATGGGCGGCACCGGGCGCGTGCTCGGCTGCCTGTTCGGCGCGCTTTTCCTCGGCGTTATCAACAATGCGCTACCGGTTATCGGCGTCTCGCCGTTCTGGCAGATGGCGATTTCCGGTGCGGTGATTGTGATTGCGGTGGTGCTCAACGAGCGCGGCAACAAGCGCAAAGGCCGCCTCATCCTGCGCGATGCGGCGCTGGCCCGGCAAAAATTGGCGGTGAAATCATGAGCAAAATGCTGACTTCAGAAGCTGTGCAAAACGCGTCGCCCGCCCCGTCATTTTTCCAGCGCCTGGCGTGCTGGGAAGGCTTTTTGCTGGCGGTCACCCTGGCGGTGTTTGTGGTGAACGCGTTCGCCTCGCCTTACTTTCTGAACATCTGGAACCTGTCGGATGCCACCTTCAACTTCACCGAAAAAGCGATCATCGTGTTGCCGATGGCGATGCTGATCATCGCCCGTGAAATTGACCTGTCGGTGGCGGCGATCATCGCGTTGAGTTCCACGGCAATGGGCTTTTGCGCCGTGGCGGGGATGGATACACCGCTGTTGGTGTGCGTGGGGTTGGGCGTGGGCGTGCTGTGTGGATTGGTGAACGGGCTGCTGGTCACCCGGCTGAACCTCTCTTCCATCGTGATTACCATCGGCACCATGAGCCTGTTCCGTGGCATTTCCTACATTTTGCTCGGCGATCAGGCGCTGAACCAGTACCCGGCGAGTTTCGCGTGGTTCGGTCAGGGCTACGTCTGGGGTGCACTGTCATTTGAGTTCACGCTGTTTATCGTGCTCGCCGCAGTGTTCACTTTCGTGTTGCACAAAACCAACTTTGGTCGCCGCACGTTTGCGATTGGCAATAACCCGACCGGGGCGTGGTTTTCGGGCATTAACGTCAAGCGCCACAACCTGATGCTGTTCGTGCTGGTCGGGCTGATGTCCGGCCTTGCGGCGGTGCTGCTGACGTCGCGTCTGGGCAGCACGCGGCCGACCATCGCGCTCGGTTGGGAATTATCAGTGGTGACGATGGCAGTGCTCGGTGGGGTCAATATTCTTGGCGGTTCCGGCAGCATGGTCGGCGTGATTATTGCCGCCTTCCTGATGGGGCTGGTGACCTTTGGCCTGAGCCTGCTTAACGTGCCTGGCATCGTAATGTCGATCATCATCGGCGCGATGCTGATCGTAGTGATTTCCCTGCCGATTATTGCGCGCAGAATCATGGCGCGAAGACGGAATTAACGCCGGTTGGCAGGTGCCAACCGGCAGTAAAATCAGCAATATTAAGGAGAATAAGCATGAGTTTTATGTTGGCACTGCCGAAAATCAGCCTGCATGGCGCGGGCGCAATCGGGGATATGGTCAATCTGGTGGCGGGAAAACAATGGGGTAAAGCGTTGATTGTTACCGACGGACAGCTGGTAAAAATGGGACTGCTCGATTCCCTGTTTACCGCGCTGGATGCGCACCAGTTGTCTTATCATCTGTTCGATGACGTGTTCCCTAACCCAACGGAAGCGCTGGTACAGAAGGGTTTCCAGGCTTACCAGGATGCTAATTGTGATTACCTGATTGCCTTCGGCGGCGGTAGCCCGATCGACACCGCCAAAGCGATTAAAATCCTCACCGCCAACCCGGGGCCGTCGACGAGCTATTCCGGCGTCGGCAAAGTCAAAAACCCGGGCGTACCGCTGGTAGCGATTAACACCACCGCCGGAACCGCCGCCGAGATGACCAGCAACGCGGTGATCATCGACAGTGAGCTCCAGGTGAAAGAAGTCATTATCGATTCGAACATCATCCCGGATATCGCCGTGGACGATGCCAGCGTGATGCTGGATATTCCAGCTTCTGTGACAGCCGCCACCGGCATGGATGCACTCACTCACGCCATCGAAGCCTTTGTGTCCGTGGGCGCACATCCACTCACCGATGCCAACGCACTGGAAGCCATTCGCCTGATTACGTTGTGGCTGCCGGAAGCGGTCGAAAACGGTCACAGCCTTGAAGCACGTGAACAGATGGCGTTCGGTCAGTATCTGGCGGGCATGGCGTTTAACAGCGCCGGTCTCGGTCTGGTTCACGCGCTGGCGCACCAGCCGGGGGCGACGCATAATTTGCCGCACGGCGTGTGCAATGCCATTCTGCTGCCAATCATCGAAAACTTTAACCGTCCAAATGCTGTTCCGCGTTTTGCCCGCGTAGCTCACGCCATGGGCGTCGACACCCGGGGCATGAGCGACGAAGCGGCGAGCATGGCCGCGATTAAGGCGATCCGTGATCTCAGCACCCGCGTCGGCATTCCGTCCGGCTTCAGCCAGCTCGGCGTCACCAAAGCCGATATCGAAGGGTGGCTGGATAAAGCCCTCGCTGACCCATGTGCACCGTGCAATCCGCGTACCGCCAGCCGCGACGAGGTTCGCGAGCTCTATCTGGAGGCATTATGATCCGTAAAGCGTTTGTCATGCAGGTTCACCCGCATACACACGAAGAATATGAACGTCGCCATAACCCGATCTGGCCTGAGCTGGAAGCGGTGCTAAAAGCGCATGGCGCGCACCATTACGCCATTTATCTCGACAAGGCCCGCAACCTGCTGTTTGCGACGGTCGAAATCGAATCGGAAGAGCGCTGGGATGCCGTAGCCAACACCGATGTGTGTCAGCGCTGGTGGAAATTCATGGGTGAAGTGATGCCGTCGAATCCGGACCACAGCCCGGTGAGCGCGGAGCTGAAAGAAGTGTTCTGGTTGGAATAAAAATGAAAAGCGCCTGATAACAGGCGCTTTTTTTGCTGAGCATTAATCCACTTAGAAGAAGTATTTAAAGCGCACGCGTGCACCGTAGCGATCGTCATCGCTGGAAATCTTCTCATCGCTCTGGATTTTAGACCAGTAGGTCCCCAGATAGATATTGAAGTTCTTCATATCCATCACGTTGGGAATCAAATAAGACGCATGTATGGTGTGAATATCATAGGTCCCTTCGTCGGTGATGATACAGTCTTCATCGCAAACCATGTTTTCAAAGTCGTCGATTTTATTATGGGCGTAGATATAGCCTATTTCGAAGTTTTTCCACAACGCGTTCGTTGCAGCAGTAAAATCTTCTTCATTATCGGCATCCATATACGCGGTATTAATGTTAAATGTCACACCATTTTCTGGATCGGTTTTCTTACCGTCCCAGGTCATGGTCAAACCATACCCGGTACGATCGGACTGATCGACAAAATCACCGTTGTTGTTGGTATAACCGTAGGCATTATTAATGACGTTGGATTCCATTGCCGCCGAGAATGCCAGCTCTTTCATCGGAGACCAGGAAACGACCGGACGCATATAGATAACATTTCTCTCTTTATCCATCTCGCGACCATGGTAGGTACGTCCATTTGCACTCACATTATCATTATCAGCAAACAGTGTTGCACCATCTTCAATCAGTGAATTTAATTCAAAGTACCAGTTATCAACTTGTTTACTCAGCAAGAAGTTACCACCTGAATCTGAACGTCCGCGGCCTTCTTTCATCATGTAGATATAGCCTTGGCCATCGCTATAAAGATCATTGGCTGTATTACCCGAATGCTCAACAAAGGTATCCTGATTAAGCGGGAACATATCAAATGCCTCAAAGCGGCCCACTTTCACTTTCCAGTCATTTTCCTGACCGAAATGGAAATACGCATCATCAAGGTTCATGCTGCCATACATATCAGCCAACGGCTGAACGGAGAAGCCCGCAAAACGGCCATCATCCAGCTTACGTATACCGTCGATGCCAAGCAGGATACGACCATCCATATCCCACTGTTCGGTCGTATTATCTTCGTTGAGTTTTGTCAGCGTCCCTCGTTTACTCTCCGCGTCCATATTGAATTCGACATCGCCGTAAATTCTCAGGTCGCCATAGCCGGAGAGAGATAATGCAGGGCTGGCAGCATTATTCGCGGTCTCCGTTGCCGGGGTTTCATTTTTCACCACCACGCGTTCCTGTACTTCTTTGATCTCTTTTCGGTCTGTGGTTTGCTGTGCTTTCAACACCTCGACTTGTTGCTCCGCTTTTTCAGCCCGATGTTCAGCCGAAATAAGTCGGTCTTCCAGCAGTTGAAGACGCTGTTCAACGCTGAGAGAGGTAGATTTTGCCGTAGCCGAATTCGCCACCAATAAGCATCCGATAGCAACTGCGATTGCCGTTTTTTTCATATGCATCATTCCTTGAGAAAATAATAATGCGGAAATATCTTTCCACCATGAATATATTCTTGCGATGAATAGCTTATAGTTATAATTGTTCAACTAAGAGGAATCACTTACGTGCATTCGCCTTGATTTTAAACAGGATGTCAGTAAATAAAACCAGACAGTGGATAATATGACTTAGAGAGGAAAGGTGATAATTAAAATAGGCAACAACGTGAGCGAGCTAACACCTCAATTTTTTAATTATATAATAAACAAATCAATTAAACGAAAACCGCCCTTATTATTGAGGGCGGTTATCATTAATTCTGTTCAGCAATGAGAATGGCCTGCGTATCGTCTTCCAGCGCTTTAAAAACATGCTGCTGGTCGGCGGGATAACAAATGTAATCTCCTTCGCCTAATTCTTCTGGCGCTTCCGTTAAGCCCACCATCGCCCGGCCCTGAGTGACAATAATATGCTCCACGGAACCCGGCGAATGCGGGTGAGAAATGCGGTCCGCGCCCGGCTGCGTCATCAGCAGGTAAATATCCCGACGGGCACCCGGCGGGCAGGTCGCGAGCAAAATCGCCTGATAGTTGGCCTGTTCGGCCACCACTTTGGTGCCTTCACCCCGGCGAATCACCTGCGTCGTGGGCGCCTGAGGCTCCAGCAAACGGGCAAACGGAATATCCAGCGCCACGCACAGCGACCACAGCGTTTCCAGGCTAGGATTACCGTTTCCCGCCTCAAGCTGCGAGAGCGTGGATTTCGCAATCCCGGCGCGACGAGCGATCTCTGCCAATGAAAGCCCGGTTCGCTGACGTTCGCGCACCAGACTGCGGGAGATCACGCTGATTGGCTGTGTCATACACGGCTCCATAATAATTTATATAACGAACGAATCGTTCGCCTTGAAAAACGAATCAACACTGTTCATTATAATGGAAACTCGTTCGATATGGCTAAACCTGCATGATCAAACTGTCTCTCTCCAGCCTGAAAGGCGACACCATCAAAGCCATTTTGCTGGTCTGCATCGCGGTGGGCGTGGTCGCCGTCTCGTATGGATCTCTGGCCATGTCATGGGGCTTTCCGCTGTGGGTGCCGTTGGCGTTATCCACGCTGGTGTTAGGCGGGGCCTCAGAGTTTATGTTTCTCGGGATTATCGTCAGTGGCGGCAACCCGTTTGCGGCCGCAGCGGCGGGTTTACTGGTCAACGCCCGACACATACCGTTCGGCATCGCGGTGCGAGAACTGGTGGGCACCCGCGCCACCGGCCTGCTGGGCTGCCATATCATGAACGATGAAAGCGTGGTGTTTGGTCTGTCGCAACCGACGTCGGAACAGCGCAAAGCCGCCTACTGGCTGTGCGGCTGCGGGATAGCCATCTTCTGGCCGGTCGGCGTGCTGCTGGGTAGCGGCGTCGGAAAATTGCTTCCGGCCCCGGAAACCATCGGCCTCGATGCGGTATTCCCGGCGATTCTGCTGGCGTTGGTGGTTCCGGCGCTGAAAAAGCGCACCACTTTAATCCGTGCGCTCAGCGGCGCAGCGATTTCGCTGGCGTCTGTACCCTTTACCCCGGCGGGCGTGCCGGTGCTGCTGTCACTGTTGGGCATTTTCGCGAGGAAAAAATAATGGCCGATACCCTGTGGATTATTATCGGCATCGCCATCCTTTCTGCCGGTACCTACCTGATGCGCTTCGGCGGTGCGAAGCTCGGCAATAAGCTGGCGCTTTCCGACCACTCCCAGGCGATGCTCAACGACGCAGCGACCACCTTATTGTTTGCCGTCGCGCTGGCCGCAACCTTCTTTGAAGGCAGCCATTTTGCCGGCAGTGCGCGCGTCCTCGGCGTGGCGGTGGCGGTGTTTCTCGCCTGGCGCAAAAAGCCGCTGATCGTGGTGATTGTCGCTGCCGCGGTGGTCACCGCGCTGCTTCGTTACTTCGGCCTGCATTAATCGGTAACACACTCAGGCCCCGCATCTGAGTGTGCGCCAACCCGCAAAACTTAGCGCAGTTTCTGTCACGACTGCTCGACATATTGCCCATCAGCGTTATCCCTTCTGCCCGCTACACTGAGTGTCTGTTTTTTAGACGGATTATCAGCATGGCACTTCTGACCCCCGACTGTATCAACCTGAACATAAGCGGCAATACGCCCTATTCCATTCTGAAATCGTTGGCCGATATGGCGTTCACACGCGGCTTTGTCAGCGACAAAAACCAGTTTCTGCAAACGCTGCTGCAGCGCGAAAAGCTGCATTCCACCGGCTTTGGTTCCGGCATTGCGGTGCCGCATGGCAAAAGCCGCGTCGTCAAACATCCTTTCGTCCTGTTTGCTCGCCGAGAAAATCCCGTTGACTGGCAGGCCGCCGACGGTGAACCGGTCAACGGCTGGATTTGCATCGGCGTCCCGCAGGAAGGGGAAGAAAACCAGGTGAAGATGATCGGCGCGCTGTGCCGCAAGATTATCCACGCCGACTTTATCAGCCAGCTGCAACAGGGCGACGTCAGCCAAATTCTGGCGCAGCTCAACCACACGCTCAGCGACTAACAGGAACCCGCTATGGAATCGTCATTACGCGTTGTTGCCATTACCAACTGCCCGGCGGGGATCGCGCACACCTATATGGTGGCCGAAGCGCTGGAGCAAAAAGCCCGTCAGCTCGGGCACACCATTCGGGTGGAAACGCAGGGCTCCAGTGGGGTTGAAAACCGCCTGAGCGATGCGGAAATCGATGCCGCCGATTATGTGATTCTCGCCACCGGGCGCGGGATCAGTAATGATGATCGGCTGCGTTTCGTCGGCAAAAAAGTCTTCGAAATCCCTATATCCCAGGCACTGAAAAATATCGATGCCATTTTCCCTCAATTAGCGGCCCATTCGCAGACGTTTACCGCCGACAGCAACATGAAGCTGGGCAAACAGGACGTGGCGCAGGGCAGCGTGATGAGCCATTTAATGGCGGGCGTTTCTGCCGCTCTGCCGTTTGTGATCGGCGGCGGTATCCTGGTGGCGATTGCCAATATGCTGGTGCAAATGGGCCTGCCATATACCGATATGGCCAAAGGCGCACCGTCGTTTACCTGGGTGGTCGAGTCCATCGGCTATCTCGGCTTCACCTTTATGATCCCCATTATGGGCGCGTACATCGCGTCGTCGATTGGCGATAAACCGGCCTTCGCCCCAGCATTTTTGGTGTGCTATCTGGCGAACGACAAAGCCCTGCTCGGCACGCAGTCCGGCGCGGGTTTCCTCGGCGCCGTGGTACTGGGTCTGGCCATCGGCTATTTCGTGCTGTGGTTTCGCAAGGTGCGCCTCGGCAAAGCCCTGCAACCTTTACTCGGTTCGATGCTTATCCCGTTCGTCACGCTGCTGTTGTTTGGTGTACTGACTTATTACATCGTCGGGCCGTTTATGTCCGACTTAATGAGCGGCCTGCTGCATTTCCTCAATACTATTCCGCCGTCAATGAAGCTCGGTGCGGCGTTCCTGGTCGGGGCGATGCTGGCGTTTGATATGGGCGGCCCGATCAACAAAACCGCGTGGTTCTTCTGTTTCTCGCTGCTGGAAAAACACATTTACGACTGGTACGCCATCGTGGGCGTGGTGGCGCTGATGCCGCCAATGGCCGCCGGGATCGCTACCTATATTGCGCCGAAGTTGTTCACCCAACAGGAAAAAAGTGCGGCCAGCAGTGCGATCGTGGTGGGCGCGACCGTCGCCACCGAACCGGCGATTCCGTATGCGCTCGCCGCTCCGCTACCGATGATCACCGCCAACACCCTGAGCGGCGGCATCACTGGCATGCTGGTTATCGCCTTTGGCATTCAGCGTCTGGCGCCGGGGCTTGGTGTGTTTGATCCGCTGATCGGGCTGATGTCGCCGGTCGGGTCGTTTTATCTGGTGCTGGCATGCGGCCTGGCACTCAATATCACATTGATTATTGTGCTTAAAGGCCTTTGGCTAAAGCGCAAAACGGCGAAACAGGACACTCTGCATGAACAACGAACTGCTTAAGCAACTCTGCAATGCCACCGCCGTCAGCGGTGATGAACAGGAAGTTCGCGATATTTTGCGGGCGACGCTCGAAGGCTGTGCGGATGACATCAGCTTCGATGGCCTGGGCAGTTTTATCGCTCGCAAAGGCAACCGCGGACCGAAAGTCGCGATTGTCGGTCATATGGACGAAGTCGGCTTTATGGTCAGCCACATTACCGATGACGGTTTTTTGCGCTTCGCCACCATCGGCGGGTGGTGGAGCCAGTCGATGCTCAATCATCGGGTGACTGTTCGCACCCGCGCCGGAAAACACGTGCCCGGCGTGATCGGCTCCGTGGCGCCCCATGCGCTGAGCGAAAAGCAAAAGCAGCAGCCGGTCGATTTCGATGAGATGTTTATCGATATTGGCGCCAACAGCCGTGAACAGGTGGAAAAATGCGGCGTTTGCATTGGCGACTTCATCAGCCCGGAGGCGCATTTCGCCCACTGGGGAGACGATAAAATCGTCGGAAAAGCGCTGGATAACCGTGCGGGCTGCGCGCTGATGGCGGAGCTGTTCCAGGCGGTCAATAATCCAGACATCACACTATTCGGCGTGGCGAGCGTGGAAGAGGAAGTTGGCCTTCGCGGGGCGCAGACCTCAGCCGAGCACATCAAACCGGACGTGGTCATTGTACTGGATACCGCCGTGGCGGGCGATGTGCCGGGCATCGATAGCATGAAATTTCCGCTGAAACTCGGGCACGGCCCAGCGGCAATGCTGTTCGATAAACGCTATTTCCCGAATCAGAAACTGACCGCGTTGCTGAAAGAGTGCGCCAGCCAGACCGAAAGTGACGTGCAGTTCTGCATCATGAAAACCGGTGCCACCGACGGTGGTCGCTATAACGTGATGGGGGGCGGCCGCCCGGTTCTGGCGCTGTGTCTGCCGACACGCTATTTGCACGCCAATAACGGGATGATTTCCGATAAAGATTACGACACCTTGTTTACCGTAGTGCGCACGCTTTTACAGCGGCTGAATGGTGATACCGTGGCGGCTTTGCGGGATTTCAGGTAACCACAGAATGCTTAACGACCGCCAGCTCTCCCTTTTGGAAAAACTGGAACATCAGCCCAGTTCCCTTGCTGAACTGGCGCAGCACGCTGGGGTTTCAGCGCGGACCATTTCGCGGGACATTGATTATCTGAATTTTACCCTTAGCGGACGCGCGCGGGTAACCAGTCAGGGCAGCGCAGGCATGCAGCTGGAAATTCTCGACCGAAAGCACTATTTCCAGCTGCTCCAGCGTCATGACAACGATGACCAACTGCTGGCGCTGCTGTTGCTCAACGGATTTACCACCCGTCTTCAACTGGCCGATGCGCTGGATCTTCCTGAAACATTGATTGCCGATAAACTGGTGAAACTGCGCCAGCGCTATGAAAAAGTCTTCACCATTGCCGGGCGACCCGGCGTCGGATACTTCATCGACGAGCCCGAAGCCCGGCAAATTCTGATCCTCGCAAACCTGCTTAAAAAAGATCCGTTCGTTTCGTCGCTCACTGGCTTTAACTATGCCGCCGTCGAGCGATTGACCGCCGCCATCAGTGCGATTCAGGCCTGGCCTGCCATCCATCGCGACTATGTGGTCAGCGTGGTGCTGGCGGTGTGGGCCATGCGTAATCAGCTGCGTGCCGTGGCACGGTTCGACGTGGCGCACGATGTGGCGTTATCCATTGAATCAGCGGGCTTTTATTTTAATCAGAAGATGATGGGTATTCTGCTGTCGCTGCTGGATGACCTGCAACTGCAGGCCGCTCGCGTCGATCGGCAGATGATTCAACAACTGCTGGATGATGCGTTGATCGACCATCCTGGCGGCGTGCAGGACGCGCAGCTTATTGAGGATTTATCCGGACACGTCACGCGCTGTGCCGCATCTCCGGTGTGGGTGGTGGAAAGCCGTCAGAGCAGCATGAATAACCTGAAAGCCGCGTGGCCCGTGGCGTTCGATATGAGCATTCGCTTCATTGGCCTGCTACGGGAACGGCTGGGAATTATCGTATCTGACAGCGATCTGATTGGGCTGTATTTCGCCTGCGCGCTGGAACGTCATCAAACGGAGCGGCAGCCAGTGATTTTGCTCACTGAACAAAACGCCATCGCCACCATTAACAAGCTGGCTATCGAGCGCGATGTGCCCAACTGTCGGGTACATATTGCCCGGAGTCTGTCTGGAATGATGGGCCTGCGTGACGAAATTCAGCCGGTTTGCATCATCAATAACAGCCATCTTGAACTCAACGCTAACATCGGCAATGTGCTGAATATCCGCAATATCATCACTCCGGCGGGTATCGGGCAGATTAAAGATTTCCTCGACACCGTGTTTATCCGCCAGAATCTGGATCAGCTATTCCCTGTGGATGCGGGTTTTCATGAGGAGAATCAGCCCAATGACACCTGGCTTGAGATTTGCACGCGCGTCAGCCAACGCCTGGTCAGGCAGGGAAATCTCACCGAAGAGGAAGCCTGGCGTATTTGCCAACGTGAACAGGAAGGGGAGAATTTAATCGTCAACCAACTGGCGATTCCCCATTGCTGGAGTGAAAAAGAGACGTCATTTCGCGGCTATTTCATTACGCTTTCCCGGCCTGTTGTCGTCAACCATGAGCCGGTGAGTCATCTGTTGATCGCCTGCGCCAGCGCATCTGCTCGCCATGAACTGAAAATTTTCAGCTACTTGGCCAGAACGTTGTACAAGCATTTACCGGGGAAAATTGCGGGATTAAAAAGTGCGGAAGCGTTTTTGCGGGTGCTACAGGAATAAACCTGTCCCGGGCTCATGAGGAGCCAGGAACAGTGGCTATGACTTATTTATTTAATTCAGCGGTCATGTGTACACGGTTACCGGTGAAAGCCTGGGTAATGGTGTAAGAAGATGCGCCTGCTTCCTGAGCCTGTGCGGCGATTTTCGCTTCAGCACCGTCGATGGTGGAAGAGGTGGCGGTAACTGTCTGTGCTGCGAAAGAACCGAATGATGTTGCGAGAGCGATAACTGCGACAAAAGTTTTGATGCTTTTCATGATGTAAACCCTTTCGTTAAGTTGTGTTGGTAAGGCACCGTGCCTTGATGTGATAAATAATAGCCTCACATTCACCCAACGAATAGCGGAAGGTTTTGCTTACATCATTCAAATTTATTGATCAACAATCAAGCACCCAAAAGCCGCTGAGGATGGGTATAAATCGTCGCCCTGCCCGGTTTGCAAAAGCCCACCAGCGTCAGGTTGCAGCGCTCAGCCACTTCGACCGCCAGCGTGGTGGCGGCGGAGACAGCGAACAGGATTTCTACGCCGCACATCGCGGCTTTCTGCACCATTTCATAGCTGGCCCGGCTGGAGACCAGCACCGCACCCTGGTGCCACGCATCACCTTCTCCCGCGCGTCGTCCCAGCAGTTTATCCAGCGCCACGTGGCGACCCACGTCTTCCATTCCGCCCACCAGCGTGCCGTTGGGCGTCACCCAGGCGGCCGCGTGAGTACAGCCCGTCAGGCGGCCCACCGGCTGGACATCGTTCAGGTGTTCGAGCGCAAGATCGAGATATTTGAGGCTAAATGTCTGGGTAAACGGCAGCGGAGAAATCGGGCGGCCGACATCGTCGAGCTGTTCCACGCCGCAAACGCCGCAGCCTGTGCGCCCGGCCAGCGCGCGACGGCGTTCTTTGAGCGCCATAAAACGGCGGCTGGAGAGTTCAATCTGTACTTCGAGCCCATTGCAGACCTTCAGCACTTCCATTCCGTAAATTTCCGATCGGTTTGCAATAATCCCTTCGGAGAGAGAAAAACCGATGGCAAAAAGCATCAGATCTTTCGGCGATGCCATCATCACCACATGCGAAATACCGTTGTAGACCAACGCCACGGGAACCTCTTCCGCGAGCTCATCCAGCTGAGTGTGGTGTAAATCCTGGCGCTTCCAGAGATTCACCTGACGCATTCCAGTGATATCACTCACATTACCAACCTGTTCTGATGATTTTTCGTTCACTTTACATTAACCGGATTGGAACAAACGTACACACATTGTGGTATTCTGAAAGCATATCCCTCCGGGAAAGAGGGAGATTACCCCAATTCTGAACCTTTGTGGCAACGACCGCAAAGGTAAATAACAATCCATCCCCTTAGCGGTTTAGGTATTGAGTGGCGACGGGGAAGCAATGTCGAAACAAGGAGTGACCATGCAGGTCAGCAGAAGGCAGTTCTTTAAGATCTGCGCTGGCGGTATGGCAGGCACAACGGCAGCGGCTTTGGGGTTTGCCCCAAGCGTAGCGCTGGCGGAAACGCGGCAGTATAAACTGCTGCGCACCCGTGAAACCCGTAATACCTGCACATATTGTTCTGTCGGTTGTGGGCTGTTGATGTACAGCCTGGGTGACGGAGCAAAGAACGCCAAAGCATCCATCTTCCATATCGAAGGCGACCCGGATCATCCGGTAAACCGTGGGGCGCTTTGCCCGAAAGGCGCGGGTCTGGTGGATTTCATCCACTCCGAAAGCCGTCTGAAATATCCTGAATACCGTGCACCTGGTTCCGATAAATGGCAGCAAATCAGCTGGGACGACGCGTTCAATCGCATCGCCAAACTAATGAAAGCCGATCGCGACGCCAACTTCATCGCACAAAACGCCGAAGGCACCACCGTCAACCGCTGGCTCTCCACCGGTATGCTGTGTGCGTCTGCGTCCAGTAACGAAACCGGCTATTTAACCCAGAAATTCACCCGCGCGCTCGGTATGCTCGCGGTGGACAACCAGGCACGCGTCTGACACGGACCAACGGTAGCAAGTCTTGCTCCAACATTTGGTCGCGGTGCGATGACCAACCACTGGGTGGATATTAAAAACGCCAACCTGGTCGTGGTGATGGGCGGTAACGCCGCTGAAGCGCATCCAGTAGGATTCCGCTGGGCGATGGAAGCCAAAATTCATAATGGCGCCAAACTTATCGTTATCGATCCGCGCTTTACGCGTACGGCATCGGTCGCCGATTTCTATACGCCTATTCGTTCTGGCACGGACATTACCTTCCTGTCCGGGGTAATTCTGTACCTGCTGAAAAACGAAAAAATTAACCGCGAATACACCGAGGCGTACACCAACGCCAGCCTGATCGTGCGTGAAGATTACGCGTTCGACGACGGTCTGTTCTCGGGTTACGACGCCGATGCACGCAAGTACGATAAAACCAGCTGGAACTATGAGCTGGATGAAAACGGCCACGCCAAACGCGACACCACGCTGACTCACCCGCGCTGCGTGTGGAACCTGCTGAAAGAGCACGTTTCCCGCTACACGCCGGAGATGGTTGAGAACATTTGTGGTACGCCGAAGGCAGACTTCCTGAAAGTCTGCGAGTACATCGCCGAAACCTGCGCCCACGATAAAACCGCCTCATTCCTGTATGCCCTGGGCTGGACGCAGCACTCTGTCGGCGCGCAAAACATCCGCACCATGGCGATGATCCAGCTGCTGCTCGGTAACATGGGTATGGCAGGTGGCGGCGTGAACGCCCTGCGCGGTCACTCCAACATTCAGGGCCTGACCGACCTTGGCCTGCTGTCACAGAGCCTGCCGGGCTACATGACGCTACCGAGTGAAAAACAGACTGACCTGCAAACTTACCTCACCGCCAATACGCCAAAACCGCTGCTGGAAGGCCAGGTGAACTACTGGGGTAACTATCCGAAGTTCTTCGTCTCGATGATGAAATCCTTCTACGGCGACAAAGCGACAGCGGAAAACAGCTGGGGCTTTGACTGGCTGCCGAAGTGGGACAAAGGCTACGACGTGCTGCAGTACTTCGAGATGATGTCCAAAGGCCAGGTGAACGGCTATCTCTGCCAGGGCTTTAACCCGGTGGCGTCGTTCCCGAACAAAAACAAGATTGTGGCCTCGCTGTCGAAGCTGAAGTTCCTCGTCACCATCGACCCGCTGAACACTGAAACGTCGACCTTCTGGCAGAACCACGGCGAGCAGAACGACGTTGATCCGTCAAAAATCCAGACCGAAGTGTTCCGACTGCCATCGACCTGCTTCGCCGAAGAGAACGGTTCTATCGTTAACTCCGGCCGCTGGCTGCAATGGCACTGGAAAGGCGCGGATGCCCCGGGTATCGCCAAAACAGACGGCGAAATCCTGGCCGGTATTTTCATGCGCATGCGTGAAATGTACGCCAAAGATGGCGGCCCGGCGCCTGAGCCGGTGCTCAATATGACGTGGAATTACGCCACACCAGACGAGCCCGCTTCGGAAGAAGTGGCCATGGAAAGCAACGGCAAAGCGCTGGCAGACGTTACTGACCCGGCCACCGGCGCGGTAATCGTCAAGAAAGGCCAGCTGCTCAGTTCGTTTGCGCAGCTGCGTGATGACGGTACCACTGCCAGCGGCTGCTGGATTTTCGCCGGCAGCTGGACGCCGGATGGCAACCAGATGGCGCGTCGCGATAACGCCGACCCGTCAGGCCTGGGCAATACGCTCGGCTGGGCGTGGGCGTGGCCGCTGAACCGCCGCATCCTGTATAACCGTGCTTCCGCAGACCCGCAGGGTAAACCGTGGGATCCGAAGCGTCAGCTGATCAAATGGGATGGCGCGAAATGGGGCGGCGCGGATATTCCGGACTACAGCACTGCTGCACCGGGAACTGACGTTGGGCCGTTCATCATGCAGCCGGAAGGAATGGGACGCCTGTTTGCCCTCGATAAGATGGCAGAAGGGCCGTTCCCGGAACACTACGAGCCGTTTGAAACGCCGCTCGGCACCAACCCACTGCACCCGAACGTCATTTCGAACCCGGCCGCGCGCGTGTTCAAAGACGATATGGACGCGATGGGTAAACACGATAAGTTCCCGTACGTTGGGACCACGTATCGTCTGACCGAGCACTTCCACTACTGGACCAAGCACGCGTTGCTGAATGCTATCGCGCAGCCGGAACAGTTCATCGAGATTGGTGAGAAGCTGGCGAACAGGCTCGGCATCGGCCATGGCGATACGGTGAAGGTTTCCTCCAACCGCGGCTATATCAAAGCCAAGGCGGTGGTGACCAAACGTATCCGCACGCTGAAAGTGGACGGGAAAGACGTGGATACCATCGGGATTCCGATCCACTGGGGTTATCAGGGCGTCGCGAAGAAAGGCTTTATCGCGAATACCCTGACGCCGTTTGTTGGCGATGCCAACACCCAGACGCCGGAGTTTAAATCCTTCCTCGTGAACGTGGAAAAGGTCTAGCGGAGACGACTTATGGCTTATCAATCACAAGATATTATTCGCCGTTCCGCGACTAACGGTTTCACGCCCGCGCCTCAGGCGCGGGATCATCAACAGGAAGTGGCGAAGCTCATCGACGTGACCACCTGTATCGGCTGCAAAGCCTGCCAGGTGGCCTGTTCGGAGTGGAACGATATCCGTGATGAAATCGGTCACAACGTCGGGGTGTACGACAACCCGGCGGATTTGACCGCAAAATCATGGACCGTGATGCGCTTTTCGGAAGTCGAACAGAACGACAAACTGGAATGGCTTATCCGTAAGGATGGCTGCATGCACTGTGCCGATCCGGGCTGTCTGAAGGCATGTCCGTCGGAAGGGGCTATCATTCAGTATGCGAATGGCATCGTCGACTTCCAGTCCGAGCAGTGCATCGGCTGTGGCTACTGCATCGCAGGTTGCCCGTTTGATGTGCCACGCCTGAACCCGGAAGACAATCGCGTCTACAAATGTACGCTGTGCGTAGACCGCGTCACCGTGGGCCAGGAACCCGCATGCGTGAAAACGTGCCCAACCGGCGCTATCCACTTTGGTTCTAAAGAGGATATGAAAGTGCTGGCGGGCGAGCGCGTCACCGAGCTGAAAACACGCGGTTATGACAACGCGGGTCTTTACGACCCTGCGGGCGTCGGCGGTACGCACGTGATGTACGTCCTGCATCATGCCGACAAACCGGGTCTGTATCACGGCCTGCCGGAGAACCCGGAAATCAGCCAGACCGTTAAATTCTGGAAAGGTATCTGGAAACCGCTCGCGGCAGTTGGCTTCGCTGCAACCTTTGCGGCCAGCATCTTCCACTACGTCGGGGTCGGTCCGAACCGCGCCGATGAGGAAGAGGACAATCTGCATGAAGAGAAAGACGAGGTGCGCAAATGAAACGTCGTGACACCATCGTGCGCTACACCGCGCCGGAACGCATCAACCACTGGGTCACCGCCTTCTGCTTCATTCTGGCGTCGGTGAGCGGGCTGGGCTTTTTCTTCCCGTCCTTCAACTGGCTGATGCACATTCTCGGCACGCCGCAGCTGGCGCGTATTCTGCACCCGTTCGTCGGGGTGGTGATGTTCGCTTCGTTCATCATCATGTTCTTCCGCTACTGGCATCACAACCTCATCAATCGGGACGATATCTTCTGGGCGAAGAATATCCGTAAGATTGTCGTCAATGAGGAAGTGGGTGACACAGGACGATACAATTTCGGCCAAAAGTGCGTTTTCTGGGCGGCGATTATCTTCCTGGTGCTGCTGCTGGTGAGCGGCGTGATTATCTGGCGACCATACTTCGCGCCTGCCTTCCCCATCCCGATTATCCGCATCGCGCTGATGCTGCATTCATTTGCCGCAGTGGCGTTAATTGTGGTTATTATGGTGCATATCTACGCGGCCCTTTGGGTCAAAGGCAGCATTACCGCGATGGTGGAAGGCTGGGTCACCAGCACATGGGCGAAAAAACATCACCCGCGCTGGTACCGTGAAGTCCGCCAGAAAGAGGAAAAATCGACCGAATGAGTATTCGCATAATCCCGCAAGATGAACTGGGGAGTAGCGAGAAACGCACGGCGGAAGCAATTCCGCCGTTATTATTCCCGCGACTGAAAAACCTCTATCACCGCAGAGCGGAACGTCTGCTGCAGCTGGCGCAGGACAATCCGCTTGGCGACTACCTGCGCTTTGCGGCGCTGATAGCCCACGCGCAGGAAGTGGTGCTTTACGACCATCCGCTGCAAATGGACCTGACCGCGCGCATCAAAGAAGCGGCAGATCAGGGCAAACCGCCGCTGGATATCAGCACGCTGCCGCGTGACAAGCACTGGCAGAAGCTGCTGCAATCGATGATTGCCGAGCTGAAACCTGAAATGAGTGGCCCGGCGCTGGCGGTTATCGAGAATCTCGAGAAAGCGTCAGACACTGAGCTTGAAGAGATGGCATCGGCGCTGTTCGCGTCTGACTTTTCCTCCGTCAGCAGCGATAAAGCCCCGTTCATCTGGGCGGCGCTGTCTCTCTACTGGGCGCAAATGGCGAGCCTTATTCCGGGGAAAGCCCGTGCGGAATACGGCGAACACCGTCAGTTCTGCCCGGTGTGCGGTTCAATGCCAGTGTCGAGCGTGGTGCAAATTGGTACCACCCAAGGGCTGCGCTATCTGCACTGCAACCTGTGTGAATCCGAGTGGCACGTGGTGCGCGTGAAGTGCAGCAACTGCGAGCAGAGCCGCGATTTACACTACTGGTCGCTGGATAACGAGCAGGCTTCTGTCAAAGCCGAAAGCTGTGGTGACTGCGGAACCTACCTCAAAATCCTGTATCAGGAAAAAGATCCTAACGTCGAGCCTGTGGCCGATGACCTCGCCTCACTGGTGCTGGACGCGCGCATGGAGCAAGAGGGCTTTGCCCGCAGTTCCATCAACCCGTTCCTGTTCCCGGGCGAGGGGGAGTAATTCCTGCTCTGATGACCGGGTGCGAATGTGCCCGGTTTACTGGATTACCTCTCTATTCCTCCATTCCACCCGCATCTTTCGCTCATAAGACAACCCACAGTAAGCGATGAACCCCGCGTGTTTTGCGAGCAGCTTTCCAGAATACGGACATGGCTAAAAATGGCGGTTTTCAAACAGTCTTTCCCAGGTTATAAACTGGACATACATACAGCAAAATGGATAGCGAAATGGCACTGGAAGCAGGTATTGCGGAGTTGGTTAACGACTTCATTGCGGCAGGAAGGCCCTCAACCAGAACGCAGAACATAGAAGAGCGCAGAGCCGGATACGTTGCCAGCACGGTGCTGGCTGGGGAAATGGAAACACGAGTCCAGACGCGTTCTTTTGAACACGAAGGCATTCGTTTTTGGGTCGCTTCACCCTTGCAATCCAGCGGCTCACTTCCTGCGGTCGTTTACTACCACGGCGGCTGTTTTATCAGCGGCGGTGTTGCCACTCATGAGAAACAACTGCGTCAACTGGCGTACTACGGCAACTGCCATGTGATTGCTGTTGAATATCGCCTGGCGCCGGAATTCACCTTCCCGGCAGCTCATGACGATGCGCTAAAAGGTGCCGAGATTGTGTGGCGTAACGCCTCCCTGTTTGGTGTCCAACCTGATCAAATCACATTGGCTGGTGACAGCGCTGGCGGACATTTGGCTTTGGTAACCGCCCTTCGCCTGAAAACATCAGGGCAATGGTTGCCCGCTCAACTGTTGCTGATTTACCCCATGCTTGATGCCACAGCGAGCTGTGAGAGCTATATCCGTAACGGTGACGATTATGTGATTACTCGAGATACGTTGACCAGTGGCTATGAATTGTACCTGGCCGACCTGCCACGAGAACATCCAGAAGCGAGTCCGTTATGGCGTGACGATTTTAGCGGCTTACCACCAGTGCACATCATTACGGCCGAATACGACCCGCTGTGCGATGAGGGAAAAGAGCTATATAGACGCGTTAAGAATCAAGGTGTTAACTGTTCTCGCGTCGAGTATACCGGCGTAATCCATGGCTTCTTTCAGTTGGCAGGGATCAGTGAATCGGCTCGTCGAGTGGTACAGGATGTGGCCCGCCGTATTGCTTTGTAAGGTTGTTCGCCTTTTTACCCGACGATGCTATCTTGTGTTGATAGATAACACACAGAGATGAAAAATGCCCAGAACAACCAGTATTACCATCGGTGAACAGCTTGACCGCTTTATCAATGAGATGATTGAAAGCGGGCGCTATGGCTCAACCAGTGAAGTGGTTCGCTCTGCATTGCGTTTGCTTGAAGAACAGGAATTACGTAACGGACAGTTACGTGACGCGCTGGAGGAAGGCTTACGCAGTGGTGAAAGCCCGCACACATTGAACGAAATTGCCGCAAGGAAAAAACGCAGCTTAAATGTATAAACTCTCGAATTTGGCGGCAGAGGATTTTAGTTCGGTATATGAATATACCTGGAGACGATTTGGGCCGCAGCAAGCAGACAAATATACTGCAGAGCTGGACTCCCTACTCATTCTTCTTGCCAACAATCCGCAGATGGGTCGAGATTGCGCAAACCTCATTGAAGGGGTTCGTCGCCATGAACACGGCCAACATGCCATTTTCTATCAGTATGCGGACAACGGGATCTTTATCATTCGCATACTGCATCAACAGATGAATCCTGAGTTACATCTCCTCTGATTACTCCTCTTCGTTGCCGCCCTCTTCCAGCGGTCCGAAAGGTTTGGCGGGCAGAACCATAAAGATGCCTTCAAAAATCGCGCCCGAGGTATCGTCGCCGAACAGCTCAACCTGTAGCTGTACCCGGGCTTTACGGCCGCGAGCCAGTCGGTCGAGATCGCCACTGAGCGAACCGAGATCGGCTATCGCGCTTGGCTTGCCGCTGATTGGACTGCTGTAGCGAATATGCGCATCGGCCAGAATAATGGTGCCGCCGAGATGGCGCTCGCGCAGCATAAGCCAGATCAACCCCCAGCCGGTCAGCGTTGCGAGCGAGAAAAGGCTGCCAGCAAACAGGGTATTGTGCGGGTTCTGATTGCCGATCTCCGGCATAGTGGTGATGAATTTTTTCCCGGTGTACTGCTGAATGCGTACACCCATTTTCTCGCTCAGCGGAATGTGTTCATACCACGCCTGCTGTAACTGACCGCACCAGTCGCCGCGATGCAAAATGTCATCGAGCGTCGCCACCGGTTTGATCATCAAAAAATGTCGTACTGGCGTCGTCTGCGGCGTAGTGATTTCGCCCTGGTTCAAAAAACCCAGCTTGGCGAAGAATTCCACGGCGTCTTCACGGGCGCTACAGGTGACACGTTTAACGCCTTCCTGACGCGCAACGGACTCCAGCGTCATCGCCATCAACGTACCGAGACCTTTATCCTGCACCGCCGGATCGACCGCCATGAAGCGAATTGAGGCTTCGTTATCGCCATTAATATACAGGCGGCCCACCGCCACCAGCTTGCCCGCTTCGTCCACCACCATTTGATGATGCGCCATGGCGTCCCAGGCATCACGCTCAGAGCCCTGCGGCTGATGCAGCGGCTTGCGCAGCATTTCCCAGCGGAACTGGTAATAACACGCTAATTCTTCTTCCGTTTGCGGTACTCGAAGGTGATACATAGCGGAACTCTCTTTTGCGGCCCGTGCCCAACCTGCCTGGAGGCTCATACCTGTAACCAGAAGGTCACGGGGCCGTCGTTAACAAGGGAAACCTGCATATCCGCAGCAAAACGCCCGGTCTGAGTGGGCATCTCTTGCTGGCGGCAACGCTCAACAAAATATTCATAGAGTGCTTCAGCGCGATCCGGTGCCGCACCGCGGGAAAAGCCCGGACGCATACCGCGTTCGGTATCCGCCGCCAGTGTAAATTGCGACACCACCAGCACGCTGCCGCCCGCTTGCTGCACGTTCAGATTCATTTTGCCGTCGGCATCGCTAAAAATTCGGTAGCCCAGAACGCGTTCGCACAGGCGATTCGCTTTCTGCTCGTCATCTTCCCTTTCGACACCCAATAACACCAAAAGTCCCTGACCAATTTCACCCGTTACCTCGCCCTCCACGGTAACGCTGGCACGGGTTACGCGCTGAATTAATGCAATCATGGTTGTTCGTCTTCTTGTTGGAATGCAGCGATTTTTAGTTTTCGATATTCCCCGAGAGTGACAGTTATTTCAGCGCCAAGCAAGACGATGCACCACGTCCAGTAGACCCACACAAACAAAATCGGGATCACCGATAACACGCCATAAATCAGCTGATAAGAAGGGAACGTGGTGATGTAAAGGGCGAAGCCTTTTTTCCCGAGCTCAAATAGCGCCGCCGCCACCAGCGCACCGAGAACCGCATCGCGATTTAGCACCCGCGTGGTCGGCACGATGCTGTAAAGCATCCAGAAGGAGATCCAGGAGAGCAGCAACGGAAAGATGCGCAGACCGTTATCGATGACGCCGTTGAGCTCGCTCGCCCAGCGCAATGACAGCAAATAAGAACTGATGACCAGACTCGCACCGGCCAGCAGCGGTCCGAGGGTCAATATCATCCAGTAGACGGCGAAAGAGTAGATTTTTGGCCGTACGCGCTTACTGCGCCAGATGGTATTCAGCGCGCTATCAATGGCATACATCAACAACAGCGCGGTGACGACAAGCCCGCAGGCACCCACCGCCGTCATTTTGCTGGAGTTAGCCACAAACTGTTCGATATAGCGCTGGATAACATCGCCAGTCGCGGGCAAAAAGTTGGCGAAGACAAAATGGCGCAGCGTGATGCTGACGTCGGAAAACATCGGAAATGCCGCGAAAAGGGCAAAGATGACAGCGATCAGCGGCACTAAAGAGAGTAACGACACATAGGCCAGGTTACCGGCCAGCGTCGTCATGTTGTCTTCATCAATGCGTCGCCAAAGTAATTTCAGCCAGGCAACCAGCGGCCCGGCGTGACGGGAGACTTTTTGATGAACGTTTTTTAACATAACTGTTTCGCAAAATACCCGGGGATGGTCTCTTTTCCGGTCACCAAAATGCTGGTGATCCCCAGTTGGTTAGCGCCTTCAATATTATCGGTGTTATCGTCGAAAAAGACCGTATCGTCGGCGGAAAAACCTTCCGTTTCCAGCACCCGCTGATAAATTCGCGCTTCCGGTTTACGCATACCCATTTCTTGCGAAAGATAGATATGATCAGCCGCGGCGCGCACTTCAGGGAATTCATCCGGCCAGAAGGTCGTATGCAGACGGTTGGTGTTAGACAGCACGACCACGCGATGGCCCTGCTCGCGCAGTTTATGCATGATGGCAATGACGTCCGGGCGCAGGCCGACAAAAATGGCCTGCCAGCCGTGAGCAAACTGCTCGTAGCTCAGCGACAGATCCATTTCATGGCACAGCGCTTGCGCGAACGCTTCATCTGTTATTTCACCGCGCTCGTGCTGATGAAAAGCCTCGCCCATGACGAAATTCTGCTTCAGCGTTGCCAGCGGCACGCGGCTGAAATCACTCCACGCCCCGAACACGCGGTTGAAGTCTATGTCGACAATCACATTACCTAAATCAAAGATATAGAGCATGATCCTCTCCTTTTGTGTCATGGAAAAATAACTGTAGCGGGAAAGGGCTGGTTTGACTACAGAGATAATGTTTAGGACTGGAAAACTGCGAGGTTAGAAAAGGCGCGAGAAAGCACTTTGCGTTAAAAGCGGGTAATGTCAGTTTGTGCTGACTGTTGAAATCATAAAAAAAGCCGCTGATATTCAGCGGCTTTTTTACATGCAGAAGGCGTTAATTACGCTTCTTTTGGCCCACGGCCAGCACGTTTACGGTCGTTCTCGGTCAAGTGACGTTTACGGATACGGACAGAAGTCGGTGTGACTTCTACCAGTTCGTCGTCATCGATGAACTCAAGAGCCTGTTCCAGAGACATCTTCTGTGCAGGAACCAGAGTCGTCGCTTCGTCAGTACCGGACGCACGCATGTTGGTCAGTTTCTTACCGGTCAGGCAGTTTACAGTCAGGTCGTTAGAACGACTGTGAATACCGATGATCTGGCCTTCGTAAACTTCTGCACCGTGACCCAGGAACAGCTTACCGCGGTCCTGCAGGCTGAACAGCGCAAACGCGACTGCTTTACCCTGGCCGTTGGAGATCAGCACGCCGTTGTTACGCTGGCCGATTTCGCCCGGACGAACGTCGTCGTAGTGGCTGAAGGTGGAGTACAGCAGACCGGTACCGGAAGTCATGGTCATGAACTCAGTACGGAAGCCGATCAGGCCACGTGCTGGGATCAGGTAATCCAGACGAATACGGCCTTTGCCGTCAGGGATCATGTCTTTAACATCGCCCTTACGCTCACCCATAGCCTGCATTACAGAACCCTGGTGAGTTTCTTCGATATCCAGCGTGACGTTTTCGAACGGCTCTTGCATACGGCCATCGATCATACGGTTGATAACTTTCGGACGGGACACAGCCAGTTCGAAGCCTTCACGACGCATGTTTTCGATAAGTACGGACAGGTGCAGTTCACCACGACCGGATACACGGAATGCATCCGCATCTTCGGTTTCTTCAACACGCAGTGCTACGTTGTGCACCAGCTCTTTGTTCAGGCGGTCGAGGATCTGACGTGAAGTCACGTACTTACCTTCTTTACCACAGAACGGAGAGGTGTTGACGTTGAAGAACATGGTTACGGTCGGTTCATCAACGGACAGCGCTGGCAGCGCTTCTACCGCCTGCACGTCGCAGATGGTGTCAGAGATGTTCAGTTCGCCCAGACCGGTGATTGCGATGATGTCGCCAGCTTCCGCTTCAGTAGATTCGATACGTTCCAGACCGAGGTGGCCCAGGACTTTACCGACTTTACCGTTACGGGTTTTGCCTTCGCTATCGATGATAGTGACTTGCTGGTTCGGCTTCACTTTACCGCGTTTGATGCGGCCGATGCCGATAACACCCACGTAGCTGTTGTAGTCCAGCTGGGAGATTTGCATCTGCAGCGGGCCATCAAGGTCAACGTTTGGTGCTTTAACGTGGTCAACAATCGCCTGGTACAGCGGGGTCATGTCTTCCGCCATATCAGTGTGATCGTTACCCGCAATACCCATCAGTGCAGATGCATAGATGATTGGGAAGTCGAGCTGTTCATCACTCGCATCCAGGTTTACGAACAGGTCGAAGACCTGATCAACAACCCAGTCAGGACGTGCGCCAGGACGGTCAACTTTGTTGATAACCACGATCGGCTTCAAACCATGGGCGAATGCCTTTTTGGTTACGAAGCGCGTCTGCGGCATTGGGCCATCCATTGCGTCAACGACCAGCAGAACGGAGTCTACCATGGACATTACACGTTCAACTTCACCACCGAAGTCGGCGTGCCCCGGGGTATCAACGATGTTGATACGGTAGTCATTCCATTTGATAGCGGTGTTTTTAGCGAGGATGGTAATCCCACGCTCTTTCTCCAAATCATTGGAGTCCATCACGCGTTCGGTGGCTTCAGCACGTTCGTTACTGAAAGTACCAGATTGCTGCAGCAGCTTATCAACCAGGGTAGTTTTACCATGGTCGACGTGCGCGATGATGGCGATGTTACGCAGATTTTCGATCACAACTTTGCCTCAGGCATTAGAAATAGCGCGTTATTGTACACGGATTAATCGCAGGACTAAACAGGATCACAAACATCCTCTGCAAACAAGTATCGCAGAGTTGTCGTGTGATCGCTTTCACGAAGAGTAAAAAGGGCTGAATTACGCAAATTGCACCAAAACAGTGCCCGAATTTCACACATGAGCACTATTTTGGTGCAAGATATCCACCGTGGTGCAGCCCTTTTGCACTATGGTGCGCATCATAACGCCTTTTGGGGTGTATTTAAAAGTTGGCACAGATTTCGCTTTATCTTTTTCAAGGCAACAACGCCACATTAAGCAGTGCCAAGAATAGTTCGTTACCACGACGACACTGACAAATCCGGGAGAGTTTAAGTATGTCCGCTGAACACGTTTTGACGATGCTGAACGAGCATGAAGTGAAATTTGTTGATCTGCGCTTCACCGATACCAAAGGTAAAGAACAGCACGTCACCATTCCTGCTCATCAGGTAAATGCCGAGTTCTTCGAAGAAGGCAAAATGTTTGACGGCTCCTCTATCGGTGGCTGGAAAGGTATCAACGAATCTGACATGGTTCTGATGCCAGACGCTTCCACTGCTGTTATGGACCCGTTCTTCGAAGAGTCTACTCTAATCATTCGTTGTGACATCCTTGAGCCAGGCACCCTGCAGGGCTACGACCGTGACCCGCGCTCCATCGCTAAACGTGCTGAAGAATACCTGCGCTCCACCGGCATCGCAGACACCGTTCTGTTCGGGCCAGAGCCAGAGTTCTTCCTGTTCGACGACGTGCGTTTCGGTAGCTCCATCTCCGGTTCTCACGTGGCTATCGACGATATCGAAGGCGCATGGAACACCGGCACCAAATACGAAGGCGGCAACAAAGGCCACCGTCCAGCGGTTAAAGGCGGTTACTTCCCGGTTCCACCAGTTGATTCCGCTCAGGACCTGCGTTCTACCATGTGTCTGGTGATGGAAGAAATGGGCCTGGTTGTTGAAGCTCACCACCACGAAGTGGCAACTGCGGGTCAGAACGAAGTGGCAACCCGCTTCAACACCATGACCAAAAAAGCGGACGAAATTCAGATCTACAAATATGTGGTTCACAACGTTGCGCACCGTTTCGGTAAAACCGCGACCTTCATGCCAAAACCAATGTTCGGTGATAACGGTTCCGGTATGCACTGCCACATGTCCCTGTCCAAGAACGGCACCAACCTGTTCTCTGGCGATAAATATGCAGGTCTGTCCGAGCAGGCGCTGTTCTACATCGGTGGCGTAATCAAACACGCTAAAGCGATCAACGCCCTGGCGAACCCAACCACCAACTCCTACAAGCGTCTGGTCCCGGGTTACGAAGCACCGGTTATGCTGGCTTACTCTGCCCGTAACCGTTCTGCCTCTATCCGTATCCCAGTGGTTGCGTCTCCGAAAGCACGTCGTATCGAAGTGCGCTTCCCGGACCCGGCTGCTAACCCGTACCTGTGCTTCGCAGCGCTGCTGATGGCTGGTCTTGACGGTATCAAGAACAAGATCCACCCAGGCGAAGCAATGGACAAAAACCTGTATGACCTGCCACCAGAAGAAGCAAAAGAGATCCCACAGGTTGCAGGTTCTCTGGAAGAAGCACTGAACTGCCTGAACGAAGACCGCGAGTTCCTGACTGCGGGCGGCGTATTCACTGACGAAGCGATCGATGCTTACATCGCGCTGCGCGTTGAAGAAAACGACCGCGTTCGCATGACTCCGCATCCGGTAGAGTTCGAGCTGTACTACAGCGTTTAAGAAAATAATACTCAGCGGACTTCTTGCCGCAGCCAACACAGCTGCGGTAAGAAAGTCGTAGAGGTTTTTTGTTGCCGTGGAACTTTTGGCCCATCTTCGGATGGGCTTTTTTCTCCAGCAACAGTCTGATATCAGGCGCTTTGCGGTAGAAAACCGCTATAATGCACTAAATTGGTGCACACCTTTCAGGAGACTGCCGGATGGCAACAGGCGTGCTGCCCGATGCTGGGCAGATCCTCAATTCTTTAATCAACAGTATTTTACTGGTCGATGACGAGCTGGCGGTTCATTACGCCAACCCGGCAGCGCAGCAGTTGCTCGCCCAGAGTTCGCGTAAATTATTCGGTACACCGCTGCCGGAACTATTAAGTTATTTTTCGCTGAACATTGAGCTGATGCAGGAAAGTCTGCTGGCGGGACAGGGCTTCACGGACAACGAAGTGACGCTGGTCATTGATGGTCGCTCGCACATTTTGTCGTTGACCGCTCAGCGGCTGCCTGACGGCCTCATCCTGCTCGAAATGGCGCCGATGGATAACCAGCGTCGTCTGAGTCAGGAACAGCTACAGCACGCTCAGCAGGTCGCTGCACGCGATTTGGTGCGCGGTCTGGCCCATGAAATCAAGAACCCGCTTGGCGGCCTGCGAGGCGCGGCTCAGCTTTTGAGTAAAGCGCTGCCCGATCCGTCACTGTTGGAATATACCAAAGTTATCATTGAGCAGGCCGATCGCCTGCGCAATCTGGTGGACAGGCTACTGGGTCCACAGCATCCAGGGATGCATGTCACTGAAAGCATTCACAAAGTGGCTGAGCGTGTAGTGAAACTGGTGTCGATGGAGCTTCCGGATAACGTGCGTTTAACGCGCGATTACGATCCAAGTTTGCCGGAGTTGCCGCACGATCCCGACCAGATAGAGCAAGTTTTACTGAATATCGTGCGCAATGCCTTACAGGCGCTGGGCCCGGAAGGCGGCGAAATTATTCTCCGGACCCGTACCGCGTTCCAGTTAACGCTCCATGGCGTGCGCTACCGTCTTACCGCCCGTATTGACGTCGAAGACAACGGGCCGGGCATCCCCTCTCACCTGCAGGATACGCTGTTTTATCCGATGGTCAGTGGGCGCGAAGGCGGCACTGGTCTGGGCTTATCCATTGCCCGAAGCTTGATCGATCAACACTCCGGTAAAATTGAGTTCAACAGTTGGCCGGGCCATACAGAATTTTCGGTTTACCTGCCCATTCGGAAATAGAGGTGCATTTTATGCAACGAGGGATAGTCTGGATCGTTGATGACGATAGTTCCATCCGTTGGGTGCTTGAACGTGCGCTCACCGGGGCAGGATTAACCTGCACCACATTTGAAAGTGGTAGCGAAGTGCTTGACGCGCTGGCCAGCAAAACGCCGGACGTACTGCTGTCTGATATCCGAATGCCGGGTATGGACGGGCTGGCGTTGCTCAAACAGATTAAACAGCGCCATCCGATGCTACCGGTCATCATAATGACAGCCCATTCCGATCTGGATGCGGCCGTGAGCGCCTACCAGCAAGGGGCTTTCGACTATTTGCCGAAGCCGTTTGATATCGACGAAGCGGTCGCGCTGGTCGAACGTGCAATCAGTCACTATCAGGAACAGCAGCAGCCGCGCAACGTGCAGGTCAACGGGCCGACAACGGACATTATTGGCGAAGCGCCTGCGATGCAGGACGTGTTCCGCATCATCGGTCGCCTTTCCCGTTCGTCTATCAGCGTGCTGATCAACGGTGAATCCGGGACCGGTAAAGAGCTGGTTGCTCATGCCCTGCATCGCCATAGCCCGCGCGCGAAATCCCCTTTCATCGCGCTGAACATGGCAGCAATCCCTAAAGATTTGATTGAGTCTGAACTGTTTGGCCACGAAAAAGGCGCGTTTACCGGGGCGAATACCATTCGTCAGGGCCGCTTTGAACAGGCCGACGGCGGGACACTATTTTTAGATGAAATCGGCGATATGCCGCTGGATGTGCAGACCCGTTTGTTGCGCGTGCTGGCTGACGGGCAGTTTTATCGCGTGGGTGGCTATGCGCCGGTGAAAGTGGATGTTCGCATCATCGCAGCAACCCACCAGAACCTGGAGCTGCGCGTGCAGGAAGGTAAATTCCGTGAGGATTTATTCCACCGCCTGAACGTCATCCGGGTGCATCTGCCACCGCTGCGCGAACGCCGGGAAGACATTCCTCGCCTGGCGCGTCATTTCTTGCAGGACGCGGCCCGTGAACTGGGCGTTGAAGCCAAACAGCTTCATGCCGAAACCGAAGCCGCATTAACGCGCCTCGCATGGCCGGGGAACGTACGCCAGCTGGAAAATACCTGCCGCTGGCTGACGGTGATGGCCGCCGGTCAGGAAGTGCTGATTCAGGATCTGCCCGCAGAGCTGTTTGAAAGCTCCGTGCCGGACAGCCCTTCTCACTCTCTGCCTGACAGCTGGGCAACGCTGCTGGCGCAGTGGGCTGATCGCGCGCTGCGTTCCGGTCATCAAAACCTGCTCTCTGAAGCGCAACCGGAAATGGAGCGTACGCTGCTGACTACCGCCCTGCGTCATACTCAGGGGCATAAACAGGAAGCCGCGCGCTTGCTCGGCTGGGGTCGAAATACCCTGACCCGTAAGCTGAAAGAGTTGGGAATGGAATAATAGCCCACGTCAGATTATTGAAAGTGAAACGGGCCGAATGGCCCGTTTTTTATATCACGCGTGAGAACTGCTGCATCCGCGCTTTCTGGCGCAGATAGGTATCGAAACACATGCAGATGTTGCGGATCAGCAACCGTCCTTTCGCCGTCACCTGAATACCTTGCGCATTCACGTCCACCAGCCCATCTTTCGCCAGCGGCGCCAGCAGCGTTAAATCTTCTGCAAAGTATTGCTGGAAATCCAGCGCCCACTGCGTCTCGACCTCGGCAAAATCAAGGCGGAAGTTACAAATCAACGCCTTGATCACATCGCGGCGAATGCAGTCATCCTGAGTGAGCGCAATGCCGCGCCACAGCGCGTTCCCGCTTTCGTCCACCTGCTGATAATAACGCTTCAGCTCTTTCTGGTTCTGCGCGTAGCTGTCGCCAATCATGCTGATGGCTGAAACGCCGAGGCCTAACAAATCGCTGTCACCTTGCGTGGTGTAGCCCTGGAAATTGCGGTGCAGCACGCCTTCACGCTGAGCAATCGCCAGTTCATCACCCGGGCGCGCAAAATGGTCCATGCCGATAAACTGATAACCCGTTTCGGTCAGCGACGTGATGGTTTCCTGCAGAATATCGAGCTTTTGCTGAGCCGACGGTAAATCTTCGTCTTTGATTTTACGCTGTGCCGCGAACAGCGTCGGCATGTGCGCGTAGTTAAACACGCTCAGACGGTCCGGGTTCAGCTCTGCAACCCGCTTAAGGGTAAAGGCAAAACTCTCCGGCGTTTGCTTCGGCAGGCCGTAGATCAGGTCGATATTGGTCGACGTGAAGCCAATCTCGCGGGCGCGGTTCAGCAGCGCAAAGATAAACTCTTCGTCCTGCTCACGGTTTACCAGCCGCTGAACCTCTTTGTTGAAGTCCTGCACGCCCATGCTCAGGCGGTTAAAACCTTCTCCGCGCAGATGATCCAGCACGTCCAGTTCGATTTCACGCGGGTCGACTTCAATGGAAATCTCGGCATCCGCAAGAAAATCAAAATGCTCACGCAGAAGCTGCATCAGGCGGCTGATTTGCGCTTTGTTCAGATAGGTTGGCGTTCCGCCGCCCCAGTGCAGCTGGCTTACCTTACGGCCGGCAAACAGCGGCGCACGGTGGACAATTTCCTGTTCCAGCGCATCGAGGTACTGATCGGCTTTATGCTGTTGGCGGGTCACAATCTTATTGCAGCCGCAGAAGTAGCAGAGCTTATGGCAGAACGGGATGTGAACGTACAGCGACAGCGGGCGTTCAGGATAACGGGCAACCGCCTGCTGAAAGTCGGTTTCGCCGAACGCCTCGGAAAACTCCAGCGCGGTGGGGTATGAGGTATAACGTGGCCCGGAATAGTTGTACTTCTGGATTAGGGCCAAATCCCAGTCGATTAACTGCTCAGACATGCTTACTCCTTCCGGTGGTCTCGCGAACGACGACGGCGTGCCGGCTGGCCCATCATTCGGGCACTCTGCCGGTTGCGCAGCCAATGCTGACGCCGCGACAACCGTCGTAGTTTAACGAATAACCACCCCAGATAACACATAACCAGAAGGGTTATAAGCAGGACCGGCAGCCCGAAGGGGTGCAAACGTTAGTTTCCGCCTTTCAGCAGACGCATCATGTCTTCTTTGCCTTCGTCTTCTTCTTCGTCTTCATCGTCGTCGTAAGACAGACCCAGTTCCTGCATCAGTGCATCGATGCGGTCGAGTTTTGCGTCAACCCAGGTTTGTTCTTCGCCGCTCAGGGCTTCGCCCTTCTCGAGACGTTCCAGCAGCGCGTCCAGGCGCTCGTCATTTTCCAGTAAATCCAGCTCGGCCTGCGGTGAAAGCATAGGTTTCTCGCTCTTCGGTTTTTGCTGCCGGGTTACCGGACGCTCGACAGCGCCCAGCTGAATCGGAGTTTTACTGCCAATACGTGGATCTTTCTGTTGGCTCTGTTTCTTGCCACCAGTGCCAGCCTCACCGCCACTCGCGCGGCTACCTGCTGTGTGACCACGGTGCTTTTTGGTGCGTTTACGGTCACGCGCTTCCTGATCAAGCTCTTCACGCGTCTTGCGACGGGCTTTACCAGGTGCTGTGCTACGCGGTGCGGATGTTGGTTTTTTCATGATGATGGGTTTCTTTACGTTGTTTACTACAGTATAGAATTGAGCCGGAATCTAGCAGAAAGCAGACAAAGAAAAAAGGCGACAGAGTAATCTGTCGCCTTTTTTCCTGACTCACAACCCATTACGGGTCTGACAATCCCTGTTTGCCACCAACTCACCCTGTTTTTCCCTTGGCGCAGAACACTCCATGTCGTCTTCCTGATCCTTTTCCGACGTCTCCAGACGTTTGCCTCCTGGCAATTCCTTCGTCTTCGCCTCCTGGCGCTCCTGACCCTCGTCCTGAGTTCTTATCCTTATTCGGCATCCTCGCCTGATGGGAAGTACTTTACCGTTTTATCCTTAACACTCAAGGCGCTATCGGGCATGAAAATGTCATTTCGGAATAATACTAAAAGCTAACAAATTGATTTAATTAGAATCCATAAAAATAACGCCTGCAACTTCTCTGAAAGTTCGCATAGTAATGATGGCAAATATCCTACAAAGAGAAGGGGTAATACTCACAGCCCGCTATTCGACAAACACCGCCTTTTGCCATTGTTCAGGTATACTCCCCGCCATAGCCCGATTTTATGGAGACGATCCTTTGACTACCCTGAACTATCAACAGACGCATTTTATTCTCAGTGCGCCTGATATTCGCCACTTGCCGTCCGACACCGGGATTGAAGTGGCATTTGCCGGTCGCTCCAATGCAGGTAAATCGAGCGCTCTGAATACCCTGACTAACCAGAAAGGCCTGGCACGTACATCCAAAACGCCGGGCCGTACGCAGCTCATCAACCTGTTTGAAGTCACTGAAGGCAAACGCGTAGTCGACTTACCGGGTTACGGTTACGCCGAAGTACCGGAAGAGATGAAGCTTAAATGGCAACGTGCTCTGGGTGAGTACCTGGAAAAACGCCTTTGCCTGAAAGGGTTAGTCGTGCTGATGGATATTCGCCATCCTCTGAAAGACCTTGATAAGCAGATGATCGAATGGGCTGTCGACAGCAATATTGAAATCTTAGTTCTGCTGACCAAAGCCGACAAACTGGCCAGCGGCGCGCGTAAAGCGCAGCTGAATACGGTGCGCGAAGCCGTTCAGGCCTTTAATGGCGATATTCAGGTAGAAGCATTTTCTTCATTGAAGAAAATTGGCGTAGATTTATTACGTAAGAAACTCGATACCTGGTACAGCGAAATTGCGCCGCAGGAAGAGCAAGAAGAAGAGACCGGCGGGGAATAATCCTGACTGGCAAATGACCCTGATAAGCGCGGAACTCTCCGCGCTTTTTATTTTCTTTCGCGCAATAAAAAACGCCCCAGTCATTACTGACTGGGGCGGCTAAATATTCAGCCAAATCCGATTACGTGAAGTAAAAGGTCTGAAAGATAGAACATCTTACCTCTGTACCCTACGCGAATTACTCTACTCTTTTTTCATGAGCCCAGAAAGCACTTTTTGTAGTTTTTTTTCACTTCTTACATAGCGAATTCCGATGATCATCACAAAACGCTATAAGTTATGTTGCTTACTTACAAAAAGTACCGACGAAATCACTGGGCTTGAAAACGCGTATTCTGGCGAATATTCAGCCTGAGTCAGACGCTTAATGCGCCTGATCCCAGTTAACACCGCTGCCCACTTCCACCAGCAATGGAACATCGAGCGTCGTGCTATTTTCCATCAGCTCATGGACTTTCTTCGTAACCGCATCGAGATCGTCTTTATGCACTTCGAACACCAGTTCATCGTGCACCTGCATGATCATTCGTACGCGCGGCTGCTCTTTCAGCAACCAGGCGTCGACCGCAATCATCGCACGTTTGATGATATCTGCCGCCGTGCCCTGCATCGGGGCGTTAATCGCCGCACGTTCAGCACCTGCACGACGTGCTGCATTGCTGGATTTGATGTCCGGCAGATACAGACGGCGCCCTTCCAGCGTTTCAACGTAACCCTGCTCTTTAGCCTGCTCACGCGTACGTTCCATATATTCACGCACGCCCGGATAACGCTCAAAGTAGAGATCCATGTATTTCTGGGACTCTTTACGCGGAATATTCAGCTGACGGGATAGCCCGAACGCGCTCATGCCATAAATCAGGCCGAAGTTGATCGCCTTCGCGCTGCGACGCTGTTCGTTACTGACGCTATCTAATGGCAGACCAAAAACTTCCGCCGCGGTAGCTCGGTGAATGTCTTTGCCTTCGGCAAAGGCCGTCAGCAGGCCTTTATCGCGGGAAAGGTGCGCCATGATGCGCAGCTCAATTTGCGAGTAGTCCGCAGAAACAATTAGATAGTCCTCTGGTGCGACAAACGCCTGACGAATACGGCGCCCTTCTTCATTACGCACCGGAATGTTTTGCAGGTTCGGCTCGGTCGAAGACAAACGCCCCGTCGCCGCAACCGCCTGATGGTAGGAAGTGTGCACGCGGCCCGTTTTAGCATTGATCATCAGCGGCAGTTTGTCGGTGTAGGTCGATTTCAGCTTCGCCAACCCGCGATATTCAAGGATAACTTTCGGCAGCGGATAATCCAGCGCCAGCTCTTCCAGTACTTCTTCAGAAGTTGACGGCGCGCCACCTGGGGTTTTCTTCAGCGGCTTAATACCCTGCTTTTCAAACAGAATGGTTTGCAGCTGTTTTGGTGAGGACAGATTAAACGCCTCACCCGCTATCTCGTGGGCTTTTTGCTCAAGCTCAATCAGACGCGTGGAAAGCTCCGCCGAATGGTTATGCAGCACGTCCGGGTCGATATTGACTCCATTGCGCTCCACGCGTGAAAGAACAGGCACTAACGGCATTTCGATATGCTGGAAAACATTCAGCGGACCTTCCTGCTTTTGCAGTTTTGGCCACATTTTCAGATGCAGCTGCAGCGTGACGTCGGCGTCTTCTGCCGCATAACGACCCGCTTCTTCGAGGGCAATCTGATTAAAGGTGAGCTGATTTTTTCCCTTACCGGCGATTTCTTCGAAAGTGATAGTTTTATGTTTTAACCAACGGTCAGAGAGGCTGTCCATGTCATGACGCCCGGCCACGCTGTCGAGCGTGTAGGATTCCAGCATGGTATCGAACGCAATACCGCGCAGTTCAATGCCGTAATTCGCCAGGATACCGCGATCGTATTTCAGGTTCTGGCCGACTTTCAGAGAGTTATCATCTTCCAGCAGCGGTTTCATCAACTCCAGCACGCGCTCGAGTGAGAGTTGCTCCGGCGCGTCGATATAATCATGCGCGACCGGAACGTAGGCGGCTTCGCCCGGCTCTGCGGCAAACGACAGACCGACCATATTGGCAGAGATGTTGTCGAGGCTGTCGGTTTCAGTATCAAACGCAAAGACCGGCGCTTTCTTCAGCTTCTCGATCCACTGAGTGAGCGTGGCTTCATCGAGAATAGTGACGTAGTTTTCCGAAGAGAGCGCAGTTGCTGGCTCTTCAGGTTCTTCTTCCACCGCAGCGGCGGGCGCAGCCAGCGGTTTTGCCGATGGTTTGCCACCTTTGGCCTGCATCCATTTCCCGGCTTCAACATCCGTAATCCAACGCTTGAACTCATACTGCTTAAACATGCTAAGCAGTTCATCGGCCACTGGCTCCTGAACCACAAGCTGATCGCAGGTTAATTCCAGCTCAACGTCGGTTTTGATGGTCGCAAGCTTGTAAGAGAGATAAGCCATCTCTTTGTTCAGCTCAAGCTTCGCGGCCATGGTTTTCGCGCCACGGAAGGTGAGCCCGGCGATTTTCTCCGGCTCGGCGTACAGCGTATCCAGACCGCCCAAACCTTGCAGCAGCGCCTGTGCCGTTTTCTCGCCCACGCCTGGAACGCCAGGAATGTTATCCGAGGAGTCACCCATCAGAGCGAGGAAATCGATAATCAGTTCCGGCGGCACACCGTATTTGGTAAGCACTTCTTCCGGGCCAAGCACGGTATTGGTCATCGTGTTGATGAGCGTGATTTCAGGCGTGACCAGCTGGGCCATGTCTTTATCACCGGTACTGATCAGCACCGGACGGCCCGCTTTTTCGGCTTCACGCGCCAGGGTGCCAATCACGTCATCAGCCTCAACGCCTGAGACTGCCAATAACGGCAGGCCCATCGCCTTGACCATCGCGTGCAGCGGTTCAATCTGCGCACGAAGATCGTCAGGCATCGGCGGGCGATGAGATTTGTAATGTTCGAACAGTTCGTCACGGAATGTTTTGCCCTTGGCATCAAAGACAACCGCCGCATGCGTTGGTTGATACTGCATGATCAGGCTGCGCAGCATATTCAGTACGCCGTACATGGCGCCCGTCGGTTCACCTGCGCTGTTGGTCAGCGGAGGAAACGCGTGGTATGCGCGGTAGAGATAAGAGGAGCCATCAACCAGGATGAGAGGGTTTTCTTGGATCTGAACCATAATTTCCGTGCCTGTTTATCTAATTAAGGGTAAAGGATGCCACAGACAGAGCGAAAACATGAGTTTTTCGCCGTTATTGAGCTAAAAGTTTTGTAGATCCTCGGGATCGCTCGCAACCTTGTTCTGTGGATAAGTTTGTGCATAGATTTATTCCATCGCATAAATCCTGGCCGGACGTGATTCCATGTAACGATATTTTCTATATTTTTCATTTGGTTATCTTGGATCTACGTCATTCAACCCACTATTGGTGACATTTTGCGCCATGTGGATATAACTATTCGATATTTTTCTAGTTTGCCAAGACCCGTCTTCAGCTGTGATTTCTGGTAAAATCAGCCTCTTGTGCCTGTCTAAGCCGCACTTTATACAATTAACTATCTGAATAGACTGATTATGTCGAGATTACTCGCTGCGATGACGCTTTTTCTGAGTATCTTCCTTACCATTATCGTGACCATTGCGTGCTCCGTGCCGATCATCCTGGCGGGCATTATCAACCTGTTGTTTCCCATTCCCATGGTATGGCGTTCCGTCTCGGCGTTTTGCAACCTGATGATGTACTGCTGGTGTTCTGGCCTTGCGTTATTACTTCATCTGAATCCGTGGCTGAAGTGGGATGTTGTAGGCCTGGAAGGGTTGAACAAGAAAAACTGGTATCTGCTTATATGCAATCATCACAGCTGGGCAGACATCGTGGTGCTGTGCGTGTTGTTCCGCAAGCATATCCCGATGAACAAATACTTTTTAAAGCAGCAACTGGCCTGGGTTCCGTTTATCGGCCTTGCCTGTTGGGCGTTGGATATGCCTTTTATGCGCCGCTACTCCAGAGCTTATTTGATTCGCCATCCGGAACGTCGTGGAAAAGATGTGGAAACCACACGACGTTCATGCGAGAAATTCCGCACTCATCCCACCACCATTGTGAATTTCGTCGAAGGCTCTCGATTTACGGAAGATAAACGCATTGAAACCCGCTCGCCTTATAAGCACCTACTGTCGCCGAAGGCTGCAGGGATAGCGATGGCGCTGAACGTATTGGGAAGCCAGTTTGATAAGCTGATGAACGTCACGCTGTGCTATCCGGAAAACGATCGCACGCCCTTTTTCGATATGCTGAGCGGGAAGTTAACCCGCATTGTCGTACATGTGGATCTGGTGCCTGTCGCACAAGAATTGCATGGCGATTACGTGAACGATAAGCACTTTAAGCGCGGTTTTCAGCGTTGGCTGAATACCTTATGGACGGAAAAAGATGCGCGAATCGAAGAGATGAAAGCGGCGGCAAGTATGAAATGAATTTACGCTACGAGCCCCCCGATATTTCGGGGTGCTCAAACAATAACGCCGGTCAGTGACCGGCGTTATTTTTATTTTTTCTCAACAAGTTGCTTCACGGTATCGGCATATTGCTGCACGAAGACATCCATGTTGCTGGTATCCATACCCTGCGGGTTCAGCTGGTATTTACCGTTGACGTACATCGCCGGAACGCCCTGTAGCTGCAGATCGGCTGCGGCTTTTTCTTCCTGAGCAACGATAGATTTCACCACAAAGCTGTTCCAGGCTGCATCATAATCTTCGCCTTTAATACCTGCGTCTACGAAGACCTGACGAATGTCAGCCACAGTCTGGACGGTCTGGGTTTTTTGTACGGCTTCGAACATTGGAGCGGTGATCTTATCTTCCACGCCCAGCGCCATTGCCACTGCCCACGCCTGAGTCAGCTCTTTGCCCAGTGGGCCCAGGAACTCAACGTGATACTTGGTCATTTTGGTGCCTTCCGGCAGCTTTTTCTTCACGTTATCAGACACGTGAAGGACCTGCTCAAACTCATAGCAGTGTGGGCAATAGAAGGAGAAGAACTCCAGAACCTGTGGTTCACCGGCTACCGGTTTCTCCAGCGTGGAGTACTGTTTGCCATCGGTGATTTGCGCAGCGGCGGCGCTGAATGCGAGAACCATGCCTGCCAGCGCCAGAAAAATCTTTTTCATTGTTAACTCTCTCCTGAAAGTGTCTGTTAATACATTGGCGTTAATTGTAATGGTGGCTCCTGGAGAACTTTGACTTGTTCCAGGAACATTTGGGTTTGCCTGCGCCAGTTATCTTCTTCGGCAAGCCAAGGAAAATTAACGGGAAAGGCAGGATCGCCCCAGCGGCGGATTAACCACGCCAGGTAATAAACCATACGCATGGCGCGTAACGGTTCAATGAAGGAAAGCTCAGCGGTGTCGAACGTGCTGAACTCTTCATAGGCTTCAAGAATGGTATCAAGCTGCATCAAACGTTCGGCACGATCGCCGTGCAACAGCATCCACAAATCCTGAATGGCCGGGCCATTTCGGGCATCATCAAGATCGACAAACATCGGCCCATCGCGCCAGAGAATATTACCGGCATGGCAATCGCCGTGAAGTCTCAGAGAAGTAAAACGGGTGTGCCATTGCTGCATGACGGCATCAATCAGCTTGTCTGTGGCAGCAAGGAAATCGGCTTTCAGCGAAGAGGGAACCAGCGGCGTAGTTTCAAAAATCTTGCGGGGTTCCAGCAAATATTCCTGCAGGCCGATATCCGGGCGCGCGGTAAACAGTTTTTTGCGGCCGGTCTGATGAAGGCGTCCCAGCGAACGGCCAACCCATTCCATCTGATCCAGATTATCCGGTTCAAACTGACGGCCGCCTACGCTTGGGAATACCGCAAAAGAGAACCCCTGCTGGCTCAACAGCGTTTCACCCTCAAATGCAATAGGTGCCGCGACAGGCACATCATCGGCCTGTAAGTCCTGCGCGAACAGATGTTCTTCGCGGATTTGATCTGCGGTCCAGCGTTGAGGACGATAGAATTTCACGACGAAGCGACGTCTGTCTTCATCCTGAAATTGCCAGACGCGATTCTCGTAGCTGTTGAGTGGAGTCAAACCAGAATCCACCCGAATACCCTGATCAAAAAGTGCATCAACAATGGTATCCGGGTGTAGAGTCTGGAAAGTAAAAGCCTTATCGTTCATCCGATTATCCGGAAATTACTGCGAATAATTCAGGATATCATTTCACAGCCTTTTCGGTCGCACCTCTTACAAGCTTTTACTCTTTAATTACGCCGCGAGCGCGGAGCAGTGCAGTTTTAAAATCTTCTTCATAATCTTTCTTAATGCCCGGGATAGCCGCATCTTTCGCGGAATCGCGCATTTTCAGATGATAAATCAGAATATCATCGGAAAGATCCGTCAGCTCACCGTCAAAACCTGACTCCTTCGCCAGTTTCTGTAAGAATTGCATTAGATTCAGCTCGGGCTCTTTTTGCCAGGCTGGCTGGAGAAGCTCAATTACTTCGTTCAGACGTTTACATTTCATTTATTTGCTCCTTACGCTTAACAGTCACACGTTAGCAGGGTCAAACCCACAATAAAAGAGGCGATATTCGTGAATCAGCATCAGGGGATAACCGGCGTCGTGCTGGCGGGCGGAAAGGCAAGCCGAATGGGTGGCATCGATAAAGGATTACAGGAGCTCAACGGAATTCCACTATGGCAACACGTCGCCGCTACGCTTTCTATGCAAACGGAAACATTGGCTGTCAGCGCTAACCGTTCACTGGATATATACCGTTCCCTTGGCCATACCGTAGTAGAGGATGCATTACCCGATTACCCTGGCCCCCTTGCCGGAATGCTCTCTGTAATGCAGCAATTGCCGGGCGAGTGGTTTCTTTTTTGCCCGTGCGATACGCCCTTTATTCCAGATTTTCTGACTGACCGTTTTTTGCAGTTCAGAACCCAAACACCAGTAGTATGGGCCTATGACGGCGAACGCGATCATCCCACAGTTTCCCTGATTAACCGCAGTGTAGTCCCCTTCCTGGAAAAATATCTTGAGGCAGGAGAGCGCCGGGTAATGGTCTTTCTTCAGCAGTGTGGTGGCCATCGCGTTGATTTTAGCGATGTCAAAGACGCATTTATCAACGTGAATACGCTCGACGATTTGCAAAGCATGCAGGTGAAATCATGACGCCGGTTCTGGCCATTGCCGCGTGGAGCGGCACGGGGAAAACAACCTTACTAAAAGCACTGATCCCGGAACTCTGTGCACGTGGTTTACGTCCGGGGCTTATCAAACATACTCATCATCGGATGGATATCGACACTCCTGGGAAAGACAGCTATGAACTGCGTAAGGCAGGTGCCGCCCAAACGCTGGTTGCCAGCGGACAGCGCTGGGCATTAATGACGGAAACGCCAGAAGCGGAAGAGCCTGATCTGCAGTATCTGGTTAGTCGCATGGAACTCTCAACGCTGGATCTGGTGCTTGTTGAAGGTTTTAAACACGAGCCTGTCGCCAAAATGATGCTCTTCCGACAAGGTACGTCTCACACGATTGAAGAACTGACTCTCGACGAATACGTAGTCGCTATTGCCGCTGACACACCGATTGATACACCTTGCCCATTATTGGATCTCAACAACATCAATCAGATAGCTGAGTTTGTTGAGCAATGGGTAGAGCAACAGAAAGCCGTTAAGCAGGAGCGATAATCGGGGTTACGATTGCGAATGCAAAGATCATAGAGGGATTTGATGACGTATAAACGCAAAAAACCCCGGCCTTTCGGTCGGGGTTTCTTACTTGTTTGATGCCTGGCAGTTCCCTACTCTCGCATGGGGAGACCCCACACTACCATCGGCGCTACGGCGTTTCACTTCTGAGTTCGGCATGGGGTCAGGTGGGACCACCGCGCTGTTGCCGCCAGGCAAATTCTGTTTACCAACACACCCTTCAGGGTCTGTCAGTTAATCTGTTTCAAGCTGAATATCGTGTCTCTCACGCCAAAACATCTTCGGCGTTGTAAGGTTAAGCCTCACGGTTCATTAGTACTGGTTAGCTCAACGTATCGCTACGCTTACACACCCAGCCTATCAACGTCGTAGTCTTCAACGTTCCTTCAGGACTCTCAAGGAGTCAGGGAGAACTCATCTCGGGGCAAGTTTCGTGCTTAGATGCTTTCAGCACTTATCTTTTCCGCATTTAGCTACCGGGCAATGCCATTGGCATGACAACCCGAACACCAGTGATGCGTCCACTCCGGTCCTCTCGTACTAGGAGCAGCCCCCCTCAATTCTCCAGCGCCCACGGCAGATAGGGACCGAACTGTCTCACGACGTTCTAAACCCAGCTCGCGTACCACTTTAAATGGCGAACAGCCATACCCTTGGGACCTACTTCAGCCCCAGGATGTGATGAGCCGACATCGAGGTGCCAAACACCGCCGTCGATATGAACTCTTGGGCGGTATCAGCCTGTTATCCCCGGAGTACCTTTTATCCGTTGAGCGATGGCCCTTCCATTCAGAACCACCGGATCACTATGACCTGCTTTCGCACCTGCTCGAGCCGTCACTCTCGCAGTCAAGCTAGCTTATGCCATTGCACTAACCTCCTGATGTCCGACCAGGATTAGCTAACCTTCGTGCTCCTCCGTTACTCTTTGGGAGGAGACCGCCCCAGTCAAACTACCCACCAGACACTGTCCGCAACCCGGATTACGGGTCTACGTTAGAACATCAAACATTAAAGGGTGGTATTTCAAGGTTGGCTCCACAAGAACTGGCGTCCTCGCTTCAAAGCCTCCCACCTATCCTACACATCAAGGCTCAATGTTCAGTGTCAAGCTATAGTAAAGGTTCACGGGGTCTTTCCGTCTTGCCGCGGGTACACTGCATCTTCACAGCGAGTTCAATTTCACTGAGTCTCGGGTGGAGACAGCCTGGCCATCATTACGCCATTCGTGCAGGTCGGAACTTACCCGACAAGGAATTTCGCTACCTTAGGACCGTTATAGTTACGGCCGCCGTTTACCGGGGCTTCGATCAAGAGCTTCTCCCTAAGGATAACCCCATCAATTAACCTTCCGGCACCGGGCAGGCGTCACACCGTATACGTCCACTTTCGTGTTTGCACAGTGCTGTGTTTTTAATAAACAGTTGCAGCCAGCTGGTATCTTCGACTGATTTCAGCTCCATCCGCAGGGACTTCACCTACACATCAGCGTGCCTTCTCCCGAAGTTACGGCACCATTTTGCCTAGTTCCTTCACCCGAGTTCTCTCAAGCGCCTTGGTATTCTCTACCTGACCACCTGTGTCGGTTTGGGGTACGATTTCGTGTTACCTGATGCTTAGAGGCTTTTCCTGGAAGCAGGGCATCTGTTACTTCAGTACCGTAGTACCTCGTCATCACACCTCAGCGTTAGATAAGAGTCCGGATTTACCTAAACTCTCCGCCTACATGCTTAAACCGGGACAACCGTCGCCCGGATAACATAGCCTTCTCCGTCCCCCCTTCGCAGTAACACCAAGTACAGGAATATTAACCTGTTTCCCATCGACTACGCCTTTCGGCCTCGCCTTAGGGGTCGACTCACCCTGCCCCGATTAACGTTGGACAGGAACCCTTGGTCTTCCGGCGAGCGGGCTTTTCACCCGCTTTATCGTTACTTATGTCAGCATTCGCACTTCTGATACCTCCAGCTACCCTCACAGGCCACCTTCAACGGCTTACAGAACGCTCCCCTACCCAACAACACATAGTGTCGCTGCCGCAGCTTCGGTGCATAGTTTAGCCCCGTTACATCTTCCGCGCAGGCCGACTCGACCAGTGAGCTATTACGCTTTCTTTAAATGATGGCTGCTTCTAAGCCAACATCCTGGCTGTCTGAGCCTTCCCACATCGTTTCCCACTTAACTATGACTTTGGGACCTTAGCTGGCGGTCTGGGTTGTTTCCCTCTTCACGACGGACGTTAGCACCCGCCGTGTGTCTCCCGTGATAACATTCTTCGGTATTCGTAGTTTGCATCGGGTTGGTAAGTCGGGATGACCCCCTAGCCGAAACAGTGCTCTACCCCCGAAGATGAGTTCACGAGGCGCTACCTAAATAGCTTTCGGGGAGAACCAGCTATCTCCCGGTTTGATTGGCCTTTCACCCCCAGCCACAAGTCATCCGCTAATTTTTCAACATTAGTCGGTTCGGTCCTCCAGTTAGTGTTACCCAACCTTCAACCTGCCCATGGCTAGATCACCGGGTTTCGGGTCTATACCCTGCAACTTAACGCCCAGTTAAGACTCGGTTTCCCTTCGGCTCCCCTATTCGGTTAACCTTGCTACAGAATATAAGTCGCTGACCCATTATACAAAAGGTACGCAGTCACCTAACAAGTAGGCTCCCACTGCTTGTACGTACACGGTTTCAGGTTCTTTTTCACTCCCCTCGCCGGGGTTCTTTTCGCCTTTCCCTCACGGTACTGGTTCACTATCGGTCAGTCAGGAGTATTTAGCCTTGGAGGATGGTCCCCCCATATTCAGACAGGATACCACGTGTCCCGCCCTACTCTTCGAGTTCACAACGCGTGCATTTTCATGTACGGGGCTATCACCCTGTATCGCCGGACTTTCCAGACCGTTCCATTAACACGCGCGCTGATTCAGACTCTGGGCTCCTCCCCGTTCGCTCGCCGCTACTGGGGGAATCTCGGTTGATTTCTTTTCCTCGGGGTACTTAGATGTTTCAGTTCCCCCGGTTCGCCTCATTAAGCTATGTATTCACTTAATGATAGTGTGTCGAAACACACTGGGTTTCCCCATTCGGGTATCGCCGGGTCAAAGGTTCATATCACCTCGCCGACGCTTATCGCAGATTAGCACGCCCTTCATCGCCTCTGACTGCCAGGGCATCCACCGTGTACGCTTAGTCGCTTAACCTCACAACCCGAAGATGTTTCTTTCGATTCATCATCGACTTGCAATAATTTGAGAGACTCGAACACACCGTATTTTCCTTTCTTATTACGGAGAAAGGAAACAGTGTGTCGTTTCAATTTTCAGCTTGATCCAGATTTTTAAAGAGCAAATATCTCAAACATGACTCACCGCTTACGCAGTAAAATCAGTTTTGAGATAGGGAGGCCGGCGACTTTCACTCACAAACCAGCAAGTGGCGTCCCCTAGGGGATTCGAACCCCTGTTACCGCCGTGAAAGGGCGGTGTCCTGGGCCTCTAGACGAAGGGGACACTGAAGTCTCAATCGCAAGACGCCTTGCTTCTCTACATCTATCAGACAATCTGTGTGGACACTACAAAGGCAGGTTCTTTAAGGTAAGGAGGTGATCCAACCGCAGGTTCCCCTACGGTTACCTTGTTACGACTTCACCCCAGTCATGAATCACAAAGTGGTAAGCGCCCTCCCGAAGGTTAAGCTACCTACTTCTTTTGCAACCCACTCCCATGGTGTGACGGGCGGTGTGTACAAGGCCCGGGAACGTATTCACCGTAGCATTCTGATCTACGATTACTAGCGATTCCGACTTCATGGAGTCGAGTTGCAGACTCCAATCCGGACTACGACGCACTTTATGAGGTCCGCTTGCTCTCGCGAGGTCGCTTCTCTTTGTATGCGCCATTGTAGCACGTGTGTAGCCCTACTCGTAAGGGCCATGATGACTTGACGTCATCCCCACCTTCCTCCAGTTTATCACTGGCAGTCTCCTTTGAGTTCCCGGCCGAACCGCTGGCAACAAAGGATAAGGGTTGCGCTCGTTGCGGGACTTAACCCAACATTTCACAACACGAGCTGACGACAGCCATGCAGCACCTGTCTCAGAGTTCCCGAAGGCACCAAAGCATCTCTGCTAAGTTCTCTGGATGTCAAGAGTAGGTAAGGTTCTTCGCGTTGCATCGAATTAAACCACATGCTCCACCGCTTGTGCGGGCCCCCGTCAATTCATTTGAGTTTTAACCTTGCGGCCGTACTCCCCAGGCGGTCGACTTAACGCGTTAGCTCCGGAAGCCACGCCTCAAGGGCACAACCTCCAAGTCGACATCGTTTACGGCGTGGACTACCAGGGTATCTAATCCTGTTTGCTCCCCACGCTTTCGCACCTGAGCGTCAGTCTTTGTCCAGGGGGCCGCCTTCGCCACCGGTATTCCTCCAGATCTCTACGCATTTCACCGCTACACCTGGAATTCTACCCCCCTCTACAAGACTCTAGCCTGCCAGTTTCGAATGCAGTTCCCAGGTTGAGCCCGGGGATTTCACATCCGACTTGACAGACCGCCTGCGTGCGCTTTACGCCCAGTAATTCCGATTAACGCTTGCACCCTCCGTATTACCGCGGCTGCTGGCACGGAGTTAGCCGGTGCTTCTTCTGCGAGTAACGTCAATCGTTGCGGTTATTAACCACAACGCCTTCCTCCTCGCTGAAAGTACTTTACAACCCGAAGGCCTTCTTCATACACGCGGCATGGCTGCATCAGGCTTGCGCCCATTGTGCAATATTCCCCACTGCTGCCTCCCGTAGGAGTCTGGACCGTGTCTCAGTTCCAGTGTGGCTGGTCATCCTCTCAGACCAGCTAGGGATCGTCGCCTAGGTGAGCCATTACCCCACCTACTAGCTAATCCCATCTGGGCACATCCGATGGCAAGAGGCCCGAAGGTCCCCCTCTTTGGTCCGAAGACGTTATGCGGTATTAGCTACCGTTTCCAGTAGTTATCCCCCTCCATCGGGCAGTTTCCCAGACATTACTCACCCGTCCGCCGCTCGTCACCCAGAGAGCAAGCTCTCCTGTGTTACCGCTCGACTTGCATGTGTTAGGCCTGCCGCCAGCGTTCAATCTGAGCCATGATCAAACTCTTCAATTTAAGTTTGATGCTCATGAATTAAACTTCGTAATGAATTACGTATGTTCACTCATAAGACTTGGTATTCTATTTAGCGTCTTTCGACGTTAAGAATCCATGTCACTTTGAGTGCCCACACAGATTGTCTGATAAATTGTTAAAGAGCAGTGAGTTACGCGCTTTCGCTTGCTAACTCGAGGTCCCGTATAATACGTTTTCCTCATTCAGAGTCAAGCGTTTATTTTCGCTTTTCTCTGTCAGGATTTCCTGGGAAACCCTTCTGACCCGGCGGCTGGCGAGCCGTTGTTCCGTGTCAGTGGAGGCGCATTATAGGGAGTTCTGACGAGACGGCAAGAGGAAATTTGAATTAATTTATCGCTCGCCCTTTTTTTCACCAAACCACTCATAAAAGCACCATTAATTGCACTATCTGCTGTTTTTACCGCCGTATTTTGCCTCTGAATGGCATACTAGAAAGGTCATTCGATATGAAGGAAAGGCATCTATGTCCTTGAGCGCGCAACAGCTGGCGGCACAAAAGAACATTTCATGGGTTCTTGCAGAGAAACTGGCGCAGAAGATTTTGACCGGAGAATACCCGCCGGAGTGCATCCTCCCCGGAGAGATGGAGTTGGGCGAGCAGTTTGGCGTAAGCCGTACCGCCGTTCGTGAAGCGGTGAAGACGCTGACCGCAAAAGGAATGGTTTTGCCGCGACCACGTATTGGCACCCGAGTGATGCCCCGTAGCGACTGGAACTTCCTTGATAAAGAGCTGATATCCTGGTGGCTGACCGAAAGTAACTTTGAAGAAGTCGTAGAACACTTCCTTGTTATGCGCAGCAGCCTTGAACCGCAGGCCTGCTTGCTGGCGGCCACGCTCGGCAGCGCGGAACAAAAAGCCCGGCTGAATACATTAATGGAAGAGATGGTCCATCTGAAGCGGCACTTTGACCGCCAGCGCTGGATTGAAGTGGACATGGCCTGGCACGAACAAATCTATGCGATGAGCTCCAACCCATTTCTGACCTCCTTTGCTTCGCTGTTTCATTCTGTCTATCAGACTTACTTTGCCGCCATCACCCAAAACGAAGTGGTGAAGCTCGATCTCCACCAGGCCATTGTGGATGCTATTCAGGAAAGCGATGGTCCACGCGCCTGGCAGGCTTGCCAGGCACTGTTAACGGCCCCAAACACTCAGGCTACTCAATAGATGACCGAGAAGAAATCACGCAGTATGGCCGGTTTGCCGTGGATTGCGGCGATGGCCTTCTTTATGCAAGCGCTGGATGCCACCATCCTGAACACCGCGCTCCCCGCAATTGCCCACAGTCTGAATCGCTCCCCATTGGCGATGCAGTCGGCCATTATCAGTTACACCCTGACGGTGGCGATGCTGATCCCGGTCAGCGGCTGGCTGGCCGATCGCTTCGGCACGCGTCGCATCTTTATGATTGCCGTGAGTCTGTTTACCCTGGGCTCGCTAGCATGCGCCCTGTCAGGTTCATTAACGCAGTTGGTTATCTTCCGCGTGATCCAAGGGGTCGGCGGCGCAATGATGATGCCCGTCGCCCGCCTCGCGCTGCTACGTGCCTATCCGCGCAGTGAACTTCTGCCTGTTCTGAACTTCGTGACCATGCCTGGGCTGGTCGGTCCCATTCTTGGGCCGGTGCTGGGCGGCGTGCTGGTAACCTGGGCGAGCTGGCACTGGATTTTCCTGATTAACATTCCGATCGGCATCGCCGGGCTGTTGTATGCCCGCAAATATATGCCGAACTTCACCACGCCACGCCGCAAATTTGATATGACCGGCTTCCTGCTGTTTGGCCTGAGTCTGGTGCTATTCTCCAGCGGGATGGAGTTGTTCGGCGAGAAAATTGTCGCGACGTGGATGGCGCTGGCCATCATTGCGGTCAGTGTTCTTCTATTACTGGCATACATTCGCCACGCGCGCCGACATCCCACGCCGCTCATCGCGCTGCCGATGTTCAAGACGCGCACCTTCTCCGTGGGAATTGTCGGCAACCTCGCCACCCGTCTCGGTACCGGCTGCGTTCCGTTTCTGATGCCGTTGATGTTGCAGGTTGGGTTTGGTTATCCAGCGCTAATCGCTGGCTGCATGATGGCACCCACAGCGTTAGGGTCGATTCTGGCGAAATCGACGGTGACGCAGGTGCTGCGTTGGCTGGGTTATCGTAAAACACTGGTAGGGATTACGGTGTTTATCGGTCTGATGATTGCACAGTTCTCGCTGCAGTCGCCGTCCATGCCGGTGTGGATGCTGGTCCTGCCTTTATTCGTGCTGGGAATGGCAATGTCGACGCAGTTTACGTCGATGAACACCATAACGCTGGCTGACCTCACCGACGAAAACGCCAGCAGCGGCAATAGCGTGCTGGCCGTGACGCAGCAGCTGTCTATTAGCCTTGGGGTAGCCATCAGTGCCGCAGTGCTGCGCTTTTATGAAGGGTTCGAGGGTAGCAACACCGTGGAACAGTTCCACTACACCTTTATTACGATGGGGGCCCTCACAGTGGTATCGGCACTGACGTTTATGCTGTTAAAACCGAAAGATGGTCGCAACCTGATTAAAGAGCGGCACAAGAAAGCTTAGGCAGAACCGCGCACCACCAGCTCAGGCGTCAGCTGCACACGCTGCTGTTTCTGCCCGGGCTGCGCCATTCGGTGGATCAATACGTCGATAGCCAGCTCACCCAGTTCATCTTTAGGCTGATGGATTGTCGTCAGCGGCGGCGTCATGTAGGCCGCCAGTTCGATATCGTCATAACCGACGACCGCCACATCCCGTGGAATATTCAGTCCCGCCTGATACAGCGCCTGATAAACCCCGACCGCCATCGCATCATTACCCACGAACACCGCCTGCGGGGGTTCCGGTAGCGCCAGCAATGCCTGCATCGCCGTTAATCCGCCGCCAAATTCAAAATTGCTGGTAATAATGTAGCCATCAACAATCGGCAAGCCACTACGCGCCATTGCCGCCTGATACCCTTCAAGGCGCAGGCGCGCGGGCGTTTTATCCAGCGGCCCGGCAATACAGGCGATACGGCGATAACCTTTGTCGATCAGGTACTGCGTCGCCATGTCCCCGCCGAGCAGCGAGTTATCCTGAATAATATCGCTGTCACCGTCGAACGGCGCCCAGTCCATCATCACCGTCGGTATAGAAGGATAGCGCTGGACGATTTCCGGCGACGGCTGATGCGTTTCGGTACACAACAGCAATAAACCGTCGACGCGCTTTTGCATCAGCGTTTCGAGATTACTGTTCATCCGCTGTTCGTCGCCTTCGGTGTTGCAGAGCACCAGGCTGTAGCCGCGTTCAAAGCAGCTGCGCTCCACGCCGCGAACCAGCTCCGAGTAAAACGGATTGGTACTGGCGGTGATCAGCATGCCGATCGTGTGGGTCTGATTGAGTTTGAGGCTACGCGCCAGGGCCGAAGGCGCGTAGTTAAGGCTTTTAATGGCGGCATTCACCTTTTCGGTGATGCTTTCGCTGACAAACCGGTCTTTATTAATGACGTGAGAGACCGTCGAAGTGGAAACGCCCGCCAGGCGAGCAACATCCTTCATGGTAGCCAAGCGTTACCCCTGCTGACGTAAAAAATCGTCGATCTCTTTGCGCCATGGAACAGAAGGCTGCGCGCCTTTGCGGGTCACAGCAATAGCCGCTGCCGCATGGGCAAAACGCAACGCCTCCGGTAATTCGGTGCCTTCCAGCAGCGCCGTCATCAGCGCGCCGTTAAAGGTGTCGCCCGCCGCGATAGTGTCAATGGCCTGCACTTTAAAGCCCGGCACGCGCTGACCGGTCCCTTTCTGGCTGGCCCACACGCCGCGACTGCCGAGTGTAATGATAACCGTTTCGATGCCTTTATCATGAAGCACCTGCGCTGCCTGGGCGGCTTCCTCATCATTTTCGACCCGCACGCCAGTCAGCTTTTCTGCTTCGGTTTCGTTAGGGGTGATGATATCCACCAGCGAAAGCAGTTCGTCCGGCAGTTCTCGCGCCGGAGCGGGATTCAGCGCCACGGTCGTCTGGTTGCCGTGCGCAATTTTCGCCGCCGCCAGCACGCTTTCCAGCGGCGATTCCAGCTGCATCAGCAGCGCATCGGCGCTGGCAATACGTTCTTCTTGCTCCGCGACTCGCTCAGTTGTCAGCGCGGCGTTTGCCCCCGCGTGAATACCGATAACATTCTCACCTTCACCATTAACGAAAATCAGCGCCACGCCGGTGGATTCCCCAGCCACAACGCTCACTGGCGCAATGTCTATATTGTCGCTCGCCAGCTGCTTACGCACTTGTTCGCCGGTGTCGTCATCGCCGGTACAGGCGATAAAAGCGATGTTCGCCCCGCTGCGTCCGGCGGCGACGGCCTGATTCGCGCCTTTTCCGCCAAACGCCACTTGATACTGGCTGCCAGTCACGGTTTCGCCCGGTCGCGGGAAAGATTCAAGGTTAAGAATGTGATCGGCATTGATACTGCCAAGGACGACGAGGTTACCTGCGGTTTTCATAATCATGAGTGTCCGATAAAGAGCGCCACCGGGATTTCCGGTGGCGCATGCCACACTTTTCTTTTTACGTTGTCCCCTCAGGCTCTTATTGGCCTGAATCGGTGATGACTTATTGCTTGATGACGAGCTTCAGGTCAACAGGATATTTGGCCTGAACCTTCTCACCTTTCAGCACCTTAGCAGCAACGTCAACGCCCTGGGCGCCGATTTGCTCTGGCAGCTGTGCAATCGTCGCTGCCAGTTTGCCATCATTTACTGCCTTTTCGCCATCCGGAGTGCCATCAAAACCGACAACCATCACATCTGACTTACCGGCAGTCTGCAGCGCACGCAGTGCACCCAGCGCCATTTCGTCGTTCTGCGCGAAGACGGCTTTCACATCAGGATGCGCGGTCAGCAGGTTCTGCATGACGTTCAGACCTTTTGTACGGTCGAAGTCTGCTGGCTGGCTGGCCAGGACATCAAATTTGTGCGCTGCAACGGCCTGCTGGAAACCTTCGCCACGCTCGCGAGCGGCAGACGTTCCTGCAATACCCTGCAGTTCAATAACTTTCGCGCCTTCACCGGCTTTCTTCGCGATGTAGTCGCCCGCGATTTTGCCGCCCAGCACGTTATCAGATGCAATGTGGCTCACCACCTCACCTTTAGATGCCTGACGGTCCAGCGTAATCACGGGGATCTTCGCCTGGTTTGCCATTTTTACGGCGTTACCCACGGCGTCCGAATCGGTTGGGTTGATCAGCAGAATTTTGGTGCCACGTACGGTCAGGTCCTGAACGTTCGCCAGCTCTTTCGCCGGGTTGTTCTGAGAATCCAGTACCACCAGGTTGTAGCCCAGTTTATCCGCCTCTTTCTGCGCCCCGTCTTTCAGGGAAACGAAGAACGGGTTGTTCAGAGTCGAGATAACCAGCGCAATGGTGTCTTTCGCCATTGCGTTAGCACTTACGGTGGCGCTCAGTGCCACAGCAGAAACCAGGGTAGCCAGTTTTTTCATGTTCATATCTGAGATGTCCTGTTATGTCAGTTATTACTGCTTTTTGTTGTCTACCAGCACCGCCAGCAATATCACCACCGCTTTGACGATCATCTGGTAATAGGAGGAAACACCTAACAAATTCAAACCATTATTAAGGAAACCGAGAATCAAAGCGCCGATCAGCGTCCCAACAATGCGACCTTTGCCGCCCGCAAGACTGGTTCCGCCCAGCACCACCGCCGCAATCGCGTCAAGCTCATAGCCGGTACCCGCCGTCGGCTGCGCAGACGACAGGCGCGCCACTTCGATAATTCCCGCCAGTGAGGCCAACATGCCGCACAGCGAATAAACGATAATTTTGACTTTATTGACGCTGATGCCGGACAGACGCGTTGCCGCTTCGTTACCGCCCAGCGCGTAGATGTAGCGACCCAGGCGGGTGTGGTGCAGCATGTACCAGGCCGCGAGGAACACAATCGCCATGATCCACACCGGCGTTGGAATCCCCAGCGGACGGCCAATACCAAACCAGCCAAAGACATCGGCATTATCGGTAAAGCCCGTATTCACCGGGCTGCCGTTGGTGTACACCATCGTCATCCCGCGTAGCAGCAGCATCATCACCAGCGTGGCGATAAATGCCTGCACCCGACCTTTGGCGACAATCACACCCGTCACCGCGCCAATCGCCGCACCTAGTGCCAGCGCAGCCGCGACGGCCACCAGCGCATTCACTTCAATACCGACAATCGACGCTGCAACCGCTCCGGTCAGGGCCAGCAGTGAACCGACGGACAAATCGATGCCCGAGGTCAGAATGACCAGCGTCATCCCCACCGCCATGATGGCGTTAACCGACGTCTGTTGCAGGATGTTGAACAGGTTATTAACGGTAAAAAAGTTCGGACTCATGGTCGAGACAACGGCTATCAGCACCAATAGAGCAATCAGCGACTTTTGCTCCAACAGCCACGCTTTGGTGAAATAACGGCGACCAGCAACAGCCTGGGTAGTCATCTTTCTTACTCCTGATTCACACGATTAAGCTTGCCCACAGCGGCAGCCATCAATACTTCCTGGGTGGCCTGCTCGCGTGTGAATTCACCGCCGAGATGCCCTTCGTGCATCACCATGATGCGGTCGCTCATGCCCAGCACTTCCGGCATCTCCGAAGAGACAAGAATGATGCTCAGGCCATCGGCTTTAAACTGGTTAATCAGCTGATAAATCTCTTTCTTCGCCCCGACGTCCACGCCACGGGTTGGCTCATCGAGGATAAGCACTTTCGGGCGCGTCATCAGCCCGCGGGCAATCGCCACTTTTTGCTGATTACCGCCGGAGAGCAAGCCAATCGCCTGCTCCATTGACGGGGTTTTGACATTAAACAGACGGATGAAATCGCTCACCGCCTGCTGTTCATCTTTATGCTTCAGGCCTCCGCCCGCCTTGCTGAAATAGCGCAGCGCAGTCAGCGACATATTCTCTTTCACCGACATACCCAGCACCAGGCCGTCACGCTTACGGTCTTCGGAGATATAAACGATGCCGTTGGCCAGACCGTCCTGCGGGGATTTGGTCACCACTTCATGACCATCCAGGGTGACGTAACCGCTGGAACGCGGCAGTGCGCCATAAAGCACTTTCATCAGCTCGGTTCGCCCGGCACCCATCAAGCCCGCCACGCCGAGGATTTCCCCTTTGCGCAGCGTAAAGCTGACATTTTCCACGCCCGGCCCGCACAGGTTATCGACCTTCAGGCGCTCGTCACCCGGCGTTTTGTCGATGCGCGGATACTGGTCTTCGAGCTTGCGCCCGACCATCATTTCAATCAGTGAATCTTCGGTGAGCGTCGCCACTTCGCGCTCGGCAATAAACTGGCCGTCACGGAACACGGTCACGTCATCGCAAATTTCAAAGATCTCTTTCATTCGGTGAGAGATATAAACGATGCCGCGGCCCTGGGATTTCAGCTCGCGAATGACGCGGAATAACGATTCGGTTTCGGTGTCGGTCAGCGCGTCCGTCGGTTCATCCATGATGATGACCTTCGACTCGAAGCTCAGCACTTTGGCGATTTCCACCATCTGCTGATCGCCAATCGACAGTTCACCCACCAGCCTGTCGCTTTTAAAGCGCAGGTTGAGCTTCGCCAGCAGTTTGTCTGCTTCGGCGTACATGGTTTTCCAGTCGATTTTGCCGAAGCGGTTGACGAACTCACGGCCTAAAAAGATGTTCTCGGCGATGGTCAGCTGCGGGATCAGATTCAGTTCCTGATGGATGATGCCGATCCCAGCTTCCTGAGAGGATTTCGGTCCGGTAAAGATCACTTCCTGGCCCAGCCAATGCAGGGAACCGGCATCTTTGCTGTAGATCCCGGTCAGCACTTTCATCATCGTCGATTTACCGGCGCCGTTTTCGCCCACCAGCGCCATCACGCGGCCGGAGTAGACGTTCAGCGAAGCGCCGGAAAGGGCTTTTACGCCCGGGAAAGATTTATCGATCCCTTTAAGTTGCAGTAATGCGTCCATGGCGGCCTCAGAAAGTGACGCCAGCACAGAGAATGATATTCGCATACGGGGAACACTCCCCGCTGCGAATCACCGCCTGACTGTCTGCGGTTTGTCGTTTGAACTGCTCGTGTGTGGTGTAACGAATTTCAATGGTGTTTCCCTGGTGTTGCTGCAGCTGCTCGAGGTGATTGAGCAACGTTTCGTGGAGCTGCGGATTATGTGTTTTGATTTCCGCGGCGAGAATTGCCGTCTCAACCTGCATTTCGGTCGTCACCACCTCCAGTACCTGCATAAATGAAGGCACACCCTGGGTTAATGCCATATCAATGCGCTGTGTGCTGTGCGGGACAGGCAGGCCTGCATCACAAACCACCAGCGTATCGGTATGCCCAAGACGGGAAATGACCGAGGAAATATCAGCGTTGAGTACCGTACCTTTCTTCATCGTTCTGCTCCACTAGCGAAACGTTTCGCTGGAGATAAGTCTAATCCTAATAGCGTACAGAAAACCACCGTCAGGTTGCAGAAGTGTGATCGGTAACGAAACGTTTCGCTAAGTGAAATTAACAGTAAGAAAGGGTTAAGTCCGATGGCGCTTCGCTTGCGCAGAACGACTAAAAAAATGCCCGGCAAGAAGTGCCGGGCATGTGATGTAGACTTAAATCTCGACCTGTGTGCCGAGTTCGATAACCCGGTTCGGCGGGATTTCAAACTGGTCAGGCGCACGCAGGGCGTTGCGTTGCAGCAGCAGGTAGAGCTTACCGCGTAGACGCAGATACCACGGCCGGTCGTTGCCAATAATCAGCGATTCATGCGACATAAAGAACGAGGTTTCCATCATTCGGCAGCTCAGCCCTTCGAGGCCACAGCGGTGGAATACTTCTTCCACGTTTGGCGTTTCGCGCCAGCCGTAACTCGCTACCACGCGCCAGAACGACGGTGACAGCTGCTCGATAGACACACGACGCACATTGTGAACATACGGCGCATCTTCGGTGCGCAGCGTCAGCAGGATCACGCGCTCATGCAGCACTTTGTTGTGCTTGAGGTTGTGCAGCATCGCAAACGGAATCACGTTCAACGCACGGGACATGTACACCGCCGTGCCTGGGACGCGCACCGGCGGCGATTTCTCCAGTGACGCAATCATCGCTTCGAGAGAGTTACCATGCTCATGCATACGACGCAGCAGGCGGAAACGTTCGCTCTTCCAGGTGGTCATCACCATGAACATCACCAGGCCGAGCGTCAGCGGCAGCCAACCGCCGGAGAGCAGTTTATCGAGGTTCGCCGAGAACAGAGGTATGTCGATACACAGGAACGCTACCAGGATAACGAACACAAAGTACTTGTTCCAGTGCCAGTTATTACGCGCCACGGTGGTCGCCAGAATCGAGGTCAGCACCATCGTGCCGGTGACGGCAATCCCGTACGCCGCCGCCAGGTTGCTGGAGTGCTGGAAGCTGACAATCACCAGAACCACAGACACGTACAGCAACCAGTTAACGAACGGGATGTAAATCTGACCAGATTCCATTTCGGAGGTGTGAATGATGCGCATCGGCGACAGATAGCCCAGACGAACCGCCTGACGCGTCAGGGAGAATACGCCGGAAATGACCGCCTGAGACGCGATAACCGTAGCCAGTGCAGCGATAATCAGCATCGGAATCAGTGCCCACTCTGGAGCCAGCAGGAAGAACGGGTTTTTAATCGCTTCCGGGTGTTTGAGTAACAGTGCGCCCTGACCGAAGTAGTTCAGCACCAGCGAAGGCAGAACCACTGTGAACCAGGCAATACGAATCGGTAATTTGCCGAAGTGGCCCATATCGGCATACAACGCTTCGACACCGGTGATCGACAGAACCACCGCGCCCAGCGCCACAAAGGAAACCGTTTTGTATTCAAGGAAGAAGTGCACCGCCCAGTATGGATTCAGCGCGTGCAGCACGTCCGGGTTATCGATGATACTGCGTGCGCCAAGCACCGCCAGCAACAGGAACCAGATCAGCATGATAGGTGCGAACAGTTTCCCCACCAGCGCTGTGCCGTGCTTTTGGATCATAAACAGCAGGGTCAGTACGGCGATAGAGATAGGGACTATCCAGCTATCAAGTTGCGGGGCGATGATTTCGAGACCTTCAATGGCCGACATCACCGAGATGGCCGGGGTTATCACCACCTCGCCATAAAAGAAACTGCCGCCAATAAGGCCCAGGATCACCAGCACCGACGTCATTCGCGCCGATGTATTACGCCCGGCAAGGGACATCAGCGTCAGGATCCCGCCTTCACCGGCGTTATCTGCGCGCATCACGAAGGTGATGTACTTCAAGGAAACGGTAAAAATCAGCAGCCAGAAAATCAGGGATAAAAAGCCAAAAACGGCATCCCGTTCCACGCCAAATCCAAACTGGCCTGAGAGACATTCTCTCAGTGTATAAAGAGGGCTGGTACCAATGTCACCGTATACCACGCCGATTGCCGCAAGGGTAATCGCTGGCAACGATTGCTTATTATCAGTGCTCATAGACTCGTCTTTCGTTTAATAAGACAAATGTGTACCCGAATCCCTGGCTCACAAAAGGCGCACAGTATGCACGATTAACAGAAGAATCGTACCCCAAAATGACTCCTCGTTAACCTTGCTCAAAGAAATGCCGACGGCTTCTCGCACTATTACCCGGCGCCTGCAAACGGCTATAATCGCTTGATAGCTGGATAAATGGCGGAAGGACACCACTCTATTATGGCGCAATCACACTTATTAGCAGAAAGAATTTCCCGACTCAGTCAGTCCCTTGAAAAGGGTCTTTTTGAGCGCAGTCACGCCATCCGCCTGTGCCTGCTGGCCGCGCTGAGCGGCGAAAGCGTGTTTCTTCTCGGTCCACCGGGGATAGCTAAAAGTCTTATCGCCCGCCGCCTTAAATTTGCCTTCCAACATGCCCGCGCCTTTGAATACCTGATGACCCGTTTCTCCACCCCGGAAGAAGTGTTTGGCCCGCTGTCGATTCAGGCGTTAAAAGATGAAGGTCGCTATGAGCGTTTAACCACAGGCTATCTGCCGGAGGCCGAAATCGTGTTTCTGGATGAAATCTGGAAAGCTGGCCCGGCCATTCTGAATACCCTGCTGACCGCCATCAACGAACGCAGCTTTCGCAACGGCGCGCATGAAGAGAAAATCCCGATGCGCCTGCTGGTGGCCGCGTCTAACGAACTGCCGGAAGCTGACAGCAGCCTCGAAGCCTTGTATGACCGTATGCTGATTCGCCTGTGGCTCGACAAAGTGCAGGAAAAAAGCAATTTCCGCTCGCTGCTTATCAACCAGCACGATGAAAGCGCCAACCCGGTGCCAGAAAGTTTGCAGGTGACGGACGAAGAGTTCAGGCAGTGGCAAGTGGATATTGGCGGCGTGAAGCTATCAGACAGCGTATTCGAGCTGGTTTATCAGCTGCGCCAGCAGCTCGATACGTTGCCAAACGCACCGTATGTTTCCGATCGACGCTGGAAAAAAGCGGTCCGTTTATTACAGGCCTGCGCATTTTTCAGCGGACGCGACGCCATTGCGCCTATCGATCTTATCCTGCTCAAAGATTGTCTGTGGCATGACGCCGAAAGCCGCAATCTGATGCAGCAACAGCTCGACATATTGATGACCGGGCATGCCTGGCAGCAGCAGGCGATGCTCACCAAACTGGGGTCGATAACCCAGCGTCGACTGCAGTTGCAGCAGCAACAGAGCGACAAAACCGCGCTTAAAGTCACGCGTCTGGGCGGCATGTTCAGCCGTAAGCCGCATTACGAACTGCCGGATGAGGTGCAGGCCCCCACGCTGACGCTGCTGTTACAGCAGCCGCTAAAGCTGCATGACATGAACGTGGTTCACGTCACCCTGGAACGCCCCGCGCTTGTCCACTGGCTGGAGAAAGGCGGCGAAATTCGCGGCAAACTCAACGGTATCGGCTTTGCCCAGGTGCTGAATCTGGAGGTGGACACCAGCTTGCATCTGCTGGTTAGGGATGTCAGCCTGCAAGGCTCGCGTCTGGCCCTGCCGGGCAGTGCTACGCCAGAGAACATGCCAGGGGAAATCAAACAGCAGCTGGATGCGCTCGATGACGAGTGGCATCAGCAGCACACCCGCTTTAGCGAGCAGCAAAAATGCCTGTTCATACACGGTGACTGGTTAGGCAAAATTGAAGCCAGCCTCCAGGACGTCGGGGCGCAGATCAAACAGGCGCGGCAGTAATGCTCACGCTCGACACGCTCAATGTGATGCTGGCGGTCAGCGAGGAAGGGATGATCGAAGAGATGATCCTCGCCCTGCTGGCGTCCCCCCAGCTGGCGTTATTCTTTGAAAAATTCCCGCGGCTGAAAAATGCAGTCGCGCAGGACATACCCCGCTGGCGGGAAGCACTGAAAGGCCGGCTGAAAGAGACACCGGTCCCGCAGGATTTGAGCGACGAGGTAACAGCTTTCCAGCAGAGCCAGACGTTATCCACCACGCAGTTTACCGTTCAGCTGCCGCAAATCCTCACCCTGTTGCAGAAGCTCCATTCCCCGTTTGCCGCCCAGGCCCAGCAGCTGGTGGACAACAACGCGACCTTTACCGCCGCGCTTCACACCCTGTTTTTACAGCGCTGGCGACTGAGTCTGGTGGTGCAGGCCACCACGCTGAACCAACAATTGCTGGAAGATGAGCGAGAACAGCTTTTGAGCGAAGTGCAGGAGCGCATGACGCTCAGTGGTCAGTTGGAGCCGCTGCTGGTGGAAAACGACAACTCAGCCGGACGACTTTGGGACATGAGCGAAGGCCAGCTCAAGCGAGGTGACTGGCAGTTAATTGTCCGATACGGCGATTTCCTCAGTGAACAGCCGGAGCTGATGCGGCTGGCGGAGCAGCTCGGGCGCTCACGCGAGGCCAAATCGGTACCGAAAAAAGATTCACCGATGGAAACCTTTCGCACGCTGGTTCGTGAACCCGCCACGGTGCCCGAACAGGTCGACGGCCTACAACAGAGCGACGACATTCTGCGTCTGCTGCCACCGGAACTGGCAACGCTCGGCATTACTGAACTCGAGTATGAGTTTTACCGACGGCTGGTGGAGAAGCAATTGCTCACTTACCGACTGCACGGCGATGCGTGGCGGGAAAAAATCAGCGAACGCCCGGTGGTACATCAGGACTTCGATGAACAGCCGCGCGGGCCGTTTATCGTCTGCGTGGATACGTCGGGTTCGATGGGTGGCTTTAATGAACAATGTGCGAAGGCGTTTTGCCTGGCGCTGATGCGCGTCGCGCTGGCGGACAATCGCCGCTGTTTCATTATGCTTTTTGCCAGCGAAGTGGTGCGCTACGAGCTGACCGGTCCGCAGGGCCTGGAACAGGCGATCCGCTTTTTAAGCCAGCGCTTTCGCGGTGGGACCGATATCGCCAGCTGTTTCCGCGCCATTATCGAACGGATGCAGGGCCCGGAATGGACCGATGCCGATGCGGTGGTCATTTCTGATTTCATCGCCCAGCGACTGCCGGACGACGTGGTGAATAAGGTAGGGGAACTACAGCGCAAACATCTGCATCGCTTTCACGCGGTGGCGATGTCGCAGCATGGGAAACCCGGGATCATGCGCATCTTCGATCACATCTGGCGCTTTGACACCGGGCTGCGCAGCCGACTGCTGCGCCGCTGGAAACGCTGATTACAGCAGGGAAGAAACGCTGTCGCGAACCTGCTGTGGCCAGACGCCACACTGTACCTGACCGATGTGCGGTAGCTGTAACAGCAGCATGGTCAAACGAGACTGGCCAATGCCACCGCCAACGGTTTGCGGCATTTCACCTTTGAGCAACGCCTGGTGCCACTCGAGCTGCAGACGATCGTCATCCCCAGTGAGTGCTAACTGACGTTTCAGCGCCTCAGCATCAACGCGGATCCCCATTGAGGAGATCTCAAACGCATCTTCCAGGACCGGGTTCCACACCAGAATGTCGCCGTTGAGGCCAGACAGACCGGTTTCGCTCTGGGTGCTCCAGTCATCATAATCCGGGGCACGTACATCATGGCGCGCCCCATCCGACAATTTGCCGCCAATCCCCATCAGGAACACCGCGCCGAACTCTTTGGCGATGGCGCGCTCACGGCCTTTGGCATCCAGACCCGGGTAACGGGTCAATAATTCTTCGCTGTGCACAAAGTGGATCTGTTCTGGCAGGAACGGTGCCAAACCAAATTCTTTGCTGACTGCAGCCTCAGTGGCTTTGATCCCGGCGTAAATCGCTTCAACCGTCGCTTTTAGCGTACCGGTGTGGCGCTCGCCGTCGCCCATCACGCGTTCCCAGTCCCACTGGTCAACGTAGACGGAATGGATAGCCGAGAGGCGGTCCTCATCGGGGCGAAGGGCTTTCATGTGCGTGTAGAGCCCTTCGCCCGCGCTGAAGTCGTGTTGTCCCAGCGTCTGACGCTTCCACTTCGCGAGGGAGTGAACCACCTCGAACTGGGCGTCTGGCAGGTTTTTCACTTTTACCTGTACCGCTTTTTCGCAACCAGAAAGGTTGTCCTGAGTGCCATCGCCCACACGGCTTAAGATCGGCGCCTGAACTTCAATGAGTCCAAGTCTGTCTTCGAGCTCACGAGAAAAATAGGACTTTACGAAACTGATCTGGCGTTGTTTTGCGATGTAAGCGGTTTTCATTATTTTTACTCCTGTCCTGTTGCCATTGATTAAGCAACAGAATGCGGGGGGAATTCAATAATCAACAAGCAAAAAGGCGCTTCTGGTTTTGATTCGTCAAAATGAAGCGCTAAAATAGAGTGAATCGTCAAACATCATAAGAAAATCCAATGGAAAATTATCAGATCGACAATCTCGACCGCGGCATCCTAGAGGCGTTAATGGCCAATGCGCGTACCGCCTATGCCGAACTGGCCAAACAATTTGGCGTCAGCCCCGGCACCATTCATGTGCGAGTCGAGAAAATGAAGCAGGCGGGGATCATCACTGGCGCACGCATCGATGTGAACCCAAAACAACTCGGTTACGATGTCTGCTGTTTTATCGGCATTATTCTCAAAAGCGCGAAAGATTACCCCTCCGCACTGGCGAGACTCGAAAGCCTCGACGAAGTCACCGAGGCGTATTACACCACCGGTCACTACAGCATCTTTATTAAGGTGATGTGCCGCTCGATCGACGCCCTCCAGCAGGTACTTATCAACAAGATCCAAACAATCGATGAAATTCAGTCCACCGAGACTCTGATCTCCCTGCAGAACCCGATTATGCGGACCATCCGCCCGTGATCGGGCATTTTAATCCCACATCTTTCCACAGGTAGATCCCAGCTCACACACAGCGTACAATATGCCACTCAGGAATTAAGGGGTGGACTTCATGGCAGACATTACACTGATCAGTGGTAGTACGCTTGGCGGTGCCGAGTACGTTGCGGAACATCTGGCAGAAAAGCTGGAAGACGCGGGTTATTCCACTGAAACGCTGCATGGCCCCCTGCTTGAAGACTTGAATAAAGGTGGAATCTGGCTTCTGGTCAGCTCTACGCACGGTGCCGGTGACATCCCGGATAATCTTGTTCCTTTATATGAAGCAATAAAGGAAGAGAAACCTGACCTCTCCACCGTACGTTTTGGTTCGGTCGGAATTGGCAGCCGTGAATATGACACTTTCTGCGGGGCGATCGACAAAATCGATAACGAACTGATCGCCTGCGGAGCCAAACAGATCGGCGAAACGCTCAAGGTCAACGTCCTCGATCATGACATTCCTGAAGATCCGGCTGAAATTTGGCTCGGATCCTGGATAAATTTGATCTGATTTTTGTAAAGATCGGCGTTTTTTTTGTGTATAACTCTGGTTAAAAGCACTGATCAACCGGTAGTTATCCCAAGCATAAGGTTTGGTTAGTTTTTGAGTTGTGCATAACCCTTCATTTTGATCCCAGCTTATACGGACCAGAATCACCGATCATTCACAGGCAATGATCCTTCTTAAGCCTATGATCTCAAAAGTAGGATCCACCTTATCCACAGAAAATGGCGATCCTAATAAGAGATCACAATAAAACAGATCTCTAAATAAAAGATCTTCTATTAAATACTCAGGATCCCAGGTGCTTTCTCCGACAGCCAAAGTTGAGTAGAATCCACGGCCCGGGCTTCAATCACTTTTCAAACCGCTTTCAAGCGAGGCAGACCACCATGTTTTATCAGGATCCTTTTGACGTCATCATCATTGGCGGGGGTCATGCAGGCACTGAGGCCGCAATGGCCGCAGCGCGTATGGGTCAGCAAACCCTGCTGTTGACACACAATATCGACACACTGGGACAGATGAGCTGTAACCCGGCTATTGGCGGCATTGGGAAAGGACACCTGGTAAAAGAAGTGGATGCACTCGGCGGGCTGATGGCCAACGCTATCGACCATGCGGGTATCCAGTTTAGGATACTAAACGCCAGCAAAGGCCCTGCCGTTCGGGCCACTCGTGCTCAGGCCGATCGCGTGTTGTATCGCCAGGCCGTACGCACCGCTCTGGAAAATCAGCCAAACCTGATGATCTTCCAGCAGGCGGTTGAAGATCTGATCGTCGAAAACGATCGGGTTGTGGGCGCTGTCACTCAGATGGGCCTGAAGTTCCGTGCCAAAGCCGTGGTGTTAACCGTCGGGACATTCCTCGATGGCAAAATCCACATTGGGCTGGATAACTACAGCGGTGGCCGTGCTGGCGATCCGCCATCCATCCCGTTGTCTCGTCGTCTGCGTGAACTGCCGCTGCGCGTCAGCCGCCTGAAAACCGGTACACCGCCACGTATTGACGCCCGCACCATCGATTTCAGCGTTCTGGCTCAGCAGCATGGCGATAACCCGATGCCGGTGTTCTCGTTCATGGGCAATGCGGCGCAGCATCCGCGTCAGGTACCGTGTTACATCACGCATACCAACGAAAAAACCCATGACGTTATCCGCAATAACCTCGATCGCAGCCCGATGTACGCTGGCGTCATCGAAGGGATTGGCCCACGTTACTGCCCGTCGATTGAAGACAAAGTCATGCGCTTTGCCGATCGCAACCAGCACCAGATTTTCCTGGAGCCGGAAGGGCTGACCTCCAACGAAATTTACCCAAATGGCATCTCCACCAGCCTGCCGTTCGACGTGCAGATGCAGATCGTCCGTTCCATGCACGGCATGGAAAACGCGAAGATCGTGCGTCCTGGCTATGCCATTGAATATGATTTCTTCGATCCGCGTGACCTGAAGCCGACGCTGGAAAGCAAATACATCCAGGGTCTGTTCTTTGCTGGCCAAATCAACGGCACCACCGGCTACGAAGAAGCTGCCGCCCAAGGCCTGTTGGCCGGTCTTAACGCCGCACGCTGTTCTGCGGACAAAGACGGTTGGGCGCCACGTCGCGATCAAGCTTACCTCGGCGTGCTGGTGGACGACCTCTGCACACTCGGTACCAAAGAACCGTACCGCATGTTCACTTCCCGCGCGGAATATCGTCTGATGCTGCGTGAAGACAACGCCGATCTGCGCTTGACCGAACAGGGTCGCGAGTTGGGCCTGGTGGATGATGAACGCTGGGCGCGTTACAACGAGAAGCTGGAATGCATCGAACGTGAGCGTCAGCGTCTGAAAACGTCCTGGGTTAACCCAACGGCGGCATCTGCCGAAGAAGTAAATGCTCACCTGACGGCGCCGCTTTCGCGTGAAGCCAGTGGAGAAGATCTGCTGCGCCGCCCGGAAATGACTTACGAACAACTGGTTCAGTTGTCACCGTTTGCCCCGGGTCTGGGTGATCCACAGGCTGCTGAGCAGGTGGAGATTCAGGTTAAATACGAAGGTTATATCGCCCGTCAGCAGGATGAGATCGAGAAGCAGCAACGCAATGAAAACACGATATTGCCTGCTACACTTGATTATCGCCAGGTTTCAGGGCTGTCTAACGAAGTGATCGCTAAGCTTAACGATCATAAACCTTCCTCCATTGGTCAGGCGACGCGTATTTCTGGCGTCACCCCTGCAGCTATTTCCATTTTACTGGTCTGGCTTAAAAAGCAGGGCATGCTGCGCCGCAGCGCTTAATTCATCGAATAATGCCCGGTGGCGCAGCGCTTGCCGGGCCTACAATGTAGGCCGGATAAGGCGAAACCGCCATCCGGCAAATTATCGCCAACAGGTATTTACCGTGCTTAACAAACTCTCTCGTCTGCTCGCAGAAGCAGGCATTTCGTTGTCCGATCACCAGCAACAACAGCTGGTGGCTTACGTCGAACTGCTCCACAAATGGAATAAAGCGTACAACCTGACTTCCGTACGCGATCCGAACGAGATGCTGGTGCGTCATATTCTCGACAGCATCATCGTCGCACCTCATTTGCAGGGAACGCGTTTCATCGATGTAGGAACCGGCCCGGGTTTACCGGGGATCCCGCTGGCGATTGTCCTGCAGCAGGCGCAATTCACGCTGCTGGACAGTCTCGGCAAGCGCGTACGCTTCTTGCGTCAGGTGCAGCACGAGCTGAAGCTCGATAACGTTACCCCTGTGCAAAGCCGTGTGGAAGCGTTCCCGGCGGAACCGCCATTTGACGGTGTTATCAGCCGCGCATTTGCATCCCTGACCGATATGGTGAGCTGGTGTCATCACCTGCCAGGCGAGCACGGACGGTTCTATGCCCTGAAGGGCCTGGTGCCTGATGATGAGATTGCTCAGCTGCCTTCAGAATTCACGGTGGAAGAGATTGTTCAGCTTACGGTTCCGCAACTTGAAGGTGAGCGTCATCTGGTGAAAATTAAGGCCACAAAAGTTTAATCTTTATCAAATAATGTGAAGTTTCACCGACCGGCAAAGTGTTAAAACGGGGTGGTAAAAGCAGTGATACGTTCAGTTACATTTAACGCAACGGTCACTGCTTTTTTGCATTTTATTCACATTTCGTTGTTTGCTTGCCCGGTAAAATAATCAACCGCGAAAATATCAGTCTGCTAAAAATCGGCAGGGTTAACCGTATTTGAATGTTAAATGTTTATTAAAAATGTCAATGAAAGGTTTTCGCAGTGTATGGGGCTGTTTTAAAAAGAGTCTGTTATTTTTGTTATTGAATTCAGAAAGATGAATTCTATGAATTTTTTCTATGCGCATTTTCGATAGCCGTGAGAATGTTTTTTTTGTGATCGAATGCACGCTTTTATGCGCCGTTTTTCGCGTTGTTTGCAGTTTTGCCCGATTGTTCACACTTTCGTGAAATGTCTAAAAATAGACGGGCCGAAAATTATTTAAACATTTATTCACCTTTTCGCTACTTATTGTTTGAATTAATGGGGCGTCACCGTATAATTTGTCCGCTTTTTGAAGCTTGACTCAGAGCGTCAAAGAACGTTTTATACGACACGCGGCATACCTCGAAGGGAGCAGGAGTAAAACGTGATGTCTTTGTCGCTCTTGAGTAGAAACGTTGCTCGTAAGCTTCTGTTCATACAGCTTCTGGCGGTAACGGCAAGTGGATTGCTGTTTTGCCTCAAAGACCCCTTCTGGGGCTTCTCCGCAGTGTGTGGAGGATTGGCGGTTATCGTGCCAAATGCATTGTTTATGATTTTTGCCTGGCGTCATCAGGCGCATACACCAGCCAAAGGCCGAGTGGCCTGGTCTTTCGCCTTCGGCGAAGTCTTCAAGGTGTTGCTGACCTTTGCCCTCCTGGCGGTGGCGCTGGCGGTTGTTAAAGTGGTATTTTTGCCGCTGATAGTGACGTGGGTTTTGGTGCTGGTGGTACAAGTTCTGGCGCCAGCTGTAATCAACAACAAAGGGTAAAAGGCATCATGGCTTCAGAAAATATGACGCCGCAGGAATACATAGGTCATCATCTGAATAACCTTCAGCTTGATCTGCGTACTTTCTCGCTGGTGGATCCGCATAACCCCCCGGCCACCTTCTGGACGCTCAACATTGACTCCATGTTCTTCTCGGTGGTTCTGGGTCTGTTGTTCCTTGCCATGTTCCGCGGTGTTGCGAAAAGAGCAACCAGCGGTGTACCAGGGAAATTCCAGACGGCTATCGAATTGATCATCGGTTTTGTCCATAGCAGCGTGAAGGACATGTACCATGGCAAAAGCAAGCTGATTGCGCCGCTGGCGCTAACGGTGTTCGTTTGGGTCTTCCTGATGAACCTGATGGACTTGCTGCCAATCGACCTTATTCCTTACATCGGCGAGCACATTTTTGGCCTGCCTGCTCTGCGCGTGGTGCCGTCTGCGGACGTGAACATCACCCTCTCTATGGCGCTGGGCGTGTTTATCCTGATTATTTTCTACAGTATCAAAATGAAAGGCGTTGGCGGCTTTGTTAAAGAGCTTACCCTGCAGCCGTTCAATCACTGGGCGTTTATTCCGGTCAACTTGATCCTGGAAGGCGTCAGCCTGCTGTCTAAACCGGTTTCTCTCGGTCTGCGACTGTTCGGCAACATGTATGCGGGTGAGCTGATTTTCATTCTGATCGCGGGCCTTCTGCCGTGGTGGTCACAGTGGATTCTGAATGTGCCTTGGGCCATTTTCCACATCCTGATTATTACGCTGCAAGCCTTTATCTTCATGGTTCTGACGATCGTCTATCTGTCGATGGCGTCTGAAGAGCACTGATTCTTTACCAACACTACTACGTTTTAACTGAAACAAACTGGAGACTGTCATGGAAAACCTGAATATGGATCTGCTGTACATGGCTGCCGCTGTGATGATGGGTCTGGCGGCAATCGGTGCTGCGATCGGTATCGGCATCCTCGGAGGTAAATTCCTGGAAGGCGCAGCGCGTCAACCGGATCTGATTCCTCTGCTGCGTACTCAGTTCTTTATCGTTATGGGTCTGGTGGATGCTATCCCGATGATCGCTGTCGGTCTGGGTCTGTACGTGATGTTTGCTGTCGCGTAGTAAGTAGCCGTTAAATTTTTAAGAGGTATTGTGCTGTGAACATGAACGCAACAATCCTCGGCCAGGCCATCGCGTTTATTCTCTTTGTCTGGTTCTGCATGAAGTATGTATGGCCGCCATTAATGGCAGCCATCGAGAAGCGTCAGAAAGAAATTTCTGACGGTTTGGCTTCCGCAGAACGTGCCAAAAAAGATTTGGACCTTGCACAGGCCAACGCGACCGACCAGCTGAAAAAAGCCAAAGCGGAAGCCCAGGTGATCATTGAACAGGCTAACAAACGCCGTTCTCAGATCATGGACGAAGCGAAGGTTGAAGCAGAACAGGAACGAAGCAAAATCGTTGCTCAGGCGCAGGCTGAAATCGACGCCGAGCGTAAGCGTGCTCGCGAAGAACTTCGCAAGCAGGTCGCGATTCTGGCTGTTGCTGGTGCCGAGAAGATCATCGAACGTTCCGTGGATGAAGCTGCTAACAGCGACATCGTGGATAAACTTGTCGCTGAACTGTAAGGAGGGAGGGGCTGATGTCTGAATTTGTAACGGTAGCTCGCCCCTACGCCAAAGCAGCTTTTGACTTTGCGGTCGAAAACCAACGCGTAGATAGCTGGCAGGATATGCTGTCGTTTGCCGCCGAGGTCACGAAAAACGATCACATGGCAGAGTTACTTTCTGGCGCGCTTGCGCCGGAAACGCTCGCAGATGCGTTTATCGCTATCTGTGGTGAGCAGCTGGACGCCAGCGGCCAGAACCTGATTCGGGTTATGGCTGAAAACGGTCGTCTTAAGGCGCTCCCGGATGTTCTCGAGCAGTTCGCGCATTTACGCGCGCTGAGTGAAGCGACAGCAGAAGTCGAAGTGACTTCCGCAACGGCACTGAGTGACGAACAGCTCGCGAAAATCTCTGCCGCGATGGAAAAACGTCTGTCACGCAAAGTTAAGCTGAATTGCAAAATCGATAAGTCTGTAATGGCAGGCGTCATCATCCGCACGGGTGATACGGTCATTGATGGTAGCGTACGCGGCCGTCTTGAACGCCTTGCAGACGTATTGCAGTCTTAAGGGGACTGGAGCATGCAACTGAATTCCACCGAAATCAGCGAACTGATCAAGCAGCGCATTGCTCAGTTCAATGTTGTGAGCGAGGCTCATAACGAAGGTACTATTGTTTCTGTAAGCGACGGTGTTATCCGCATCCACGGCCTGGCCGATTGTATGCAGGGTGAGATGATTTCCCTGCCGGGTAACCGTTACGCTATCGCACTGAACCTGGAGCGCGACTCCGTAGGTGCAGTTGTGATGGGTCCGTATGCTGACCTCGCCGAAGGCATGAAGGTTAAGTGTACTGGCCGTATTCTTGAAGTGCCGGTTGGCCGTGGCATGTTAGGCCGCGTGGTGAACACCCTGGGTGCACCGATTGACGGTAAAGGTCCAGTTGATAACGATGGCTTCTCGCCAATCGAAGTTATCGCACCGGGCGTAATCGAGCGTCAGTCTGTCGACCAGCCTGTTCAGACCGGTTATAAATCTGTTGATGCGATGATTCCAATCGGCCGTGGCCAGCGTGAGCTGATCATCGGTGACCGTCAGACCGGTAAAACCGCGATGGCGATCGATGCAATCATCAACCAGCGCGATTCCGGCATCAAATGTGTGTACGTGGCTATCGGCCAGAAAGCGTCCACCATTTCCAACGTGGTGCGTAAACTGGAAGAGCATAACGCTCTGGCCAACACCATCGTTGTTGTTGCGACCGCGTCTGAATCTGCTGCACTGCAATACCTGGCGCCATATGCCGGTTGCGCAATGGGCGAATACTTCCGCGACCGCGGTGAAGATGCACTGATCGTTTACGATGACCTGTCCAAACAGGCTGTTGCTTACCGTCAGGTTTCCCTGCTGCTTCGTCGTCCACCAGGACGTGAAGCATTCCCAGGCGACGTGTTCTACCTCCACTCCCGTCTGCTGGAGCGCGCATCCCGCGTAAACGCGGAATACGTTGAGAACTTCACCAAAGGTGAAGTTAAAGGTAAAACCGGTTCCCTGACTGCTCTGCCAATCATCGAGACTCAGGCGGGTGACGTTTCTGCGTTCGTTCCGACTAACGTAATTTCGATTACCGATGGTCAGATCTTCCTGGAAACCAACCTGTTTAACTCCGGTATTCGTCCGGCTGTTAACCCAGGTATCTCCGTATCCCGTGTGGGCGGTGCTGCTCAGACCAAGATCATCAAGAAACTGTCCGGTGGTATCCGTACCGCTCTGGCACAGTATCGTGAACTGGCTGCGTTCTCTCAGTTCGCATCTGATCTGGACGAAGCAACCCGTAAACAGCTGAGCCACGGTCAGAAAGTGACCGAGCTGCTGAAACAGAAACAGTATGCCCCAATGTCTGTAGCACAGCAGGGTCTGGTTCTGTTCGCGGCTGAACGCGGTTACCTCGAAGATGTGGAACTGGCGAAAATCGGTAGCTTCGAAGCCGCTCTGCTGGCTTACGTCGACCGTGACCACGCTCCGCTGATGCAAGAAATCAACCAGACCGGTGGCTATAACGACGAAATCGAAGGCAAGCTGAAAGGCATCCTCGATTCCTTCAAAGCAACCCAGTCCTGGTAACGTCTGACGGTCTGTCCTAGGGCAGGCCGTTAGGCATTGAGGAGAAGCTCATGGCCGGCGCAAAAGAGATACGTAGTAAGATCGCAAGCGTCCAGAACACGCAGAAGATCACTAAAGCGATGGAAATGGTCGCCGCGTCCAAAATGCGTAAATCGCAGGAACGCATGGCAGCCAGCCGTCCTTATGCTGATACCATGCGCAAAGTGATTGGTCACCTTGCCACCGGTAATCTGGAATATAAGCACCCTTACCTGGAAGAACGCGAAGTCAAACGCGTGGGCTACCTGGTGGTGTCCACTGACCGTGGTCTGTGTGGTGGTCTGAACATTAACTTGTTCAAAAGGCTGCTGGCAGATATGAAAGCATGGTCCGATAAAGGCGTTCAGAGCGAACTCGCGATGATCGGCTCCAAGGGCGTGTCTTTCTTTAATTCCGTTGGCGGTAACGTGGTTGCTCAGGTCACAGGTATGGGCGATAACCCTTCCCTGTCTGAACTGATCGGCCCGGTAAAAGTGATGTTGCAGGCCTATGATGAAGGCCGTCTGGACAAGCTTTACGTTGTCAGCAACAAATTTATTAACACCATGTCTCAGGCTCCGACCATTACTCAACTGCTGCCGCTGCCGGCATCAGAAGACGAGGATCTGAAGCGTAAATCCTGGGATTACCTGTACGAACCTGATCCGAAAGCGCTGCTGGACACCCTGCTGCGCCGTTACGTCGAGTCTCAGGTTTATCAGGGCGTGGTAGAAAACCTGGCCAGCGAGCAGGCCGCACGTATGGTGGCGATGAAAGCCGCGACCGACAATGGCGGCAGCCTGATTAAAGAGCTGCAGTTGGTATACAACAAAGCTCGTCAGGCCAGCATTACTCAGGAACTCACCGAAATCGTCGGTGGTGCATCCGCGGTATAACCAGGTTAATTCGTAGAGGATTCAAGATGGCTACTGGAAAAATTGTCCAGGTAATCGGCGCCGTGGTTGACGTCGAATTCCCTCAGGATGCCGTACCGCGCGTGTACGATGCTCTTGAGGTTATGAATGGTAACGAGAGCCTGGTGCTGGAAGTTCAGCAGCAGCTCGGTGGTGGTATCGTCCGTACCATCGCCATGGGTTCTTCCGACGGTCTGCGTCGTGGTCTGGATGTTAAAGACCTCGAGCACCCAATCGAAGTCCCTGTAGGTAAAGCAACGCTCGGTCGTATCATGAACGTACTGGGCCAGCCTATCGACATGAAAGGCGAAATCGGTGAAGAAGACCGTTGGGCGATTCACCGTGCAGCACCTTCCTATGAAGAGCTGTCAAGCTCTCAGGAACTGCTGGAAACCGGCATCAAAGTAATGGACCTGATTTGTCCGTTCGCGAAGGGTGGTAAAGTTGGTCTGTTCGGTGGTGCCGGTGTAGGCAAAACTGTAAACATGATGGAGCTTATCCGTAACATCGCTATCGAACACTCCGGTTACTCCGTATTTGCGGGCGTGGGTGAACGTACTCGTGAGGGTAACGACTTCTACCACGAGATGACCGATTCCAACGTACTGGATAAAGTATCCCTGGTTTACGGCCAGATGAACGAGCCACCGGGAAACCGTCTGCGCGTTGCTCTGACCGGTCTGACCATGGCTGAGAAATTCCGTGACGAAGGTCGTGACGTACTGCTGTTCGTCGATAACATCTACCGTTATACCCTGGCCGGTACAGAAGTTTCTGCACTGCTGGGTCGTATGCCTTCTGCGGTAGGTTATCAGCCGACTCTGGCCGAAGAGATGGGCGTTCTTCAGGAACGTATCACTTCAACCAAAACCGGTTCTATCACCTCCGTTCAGGCGGTATACGTACCTGCGGATGACTTGACTGACCCATCTCCAGCCACCACCTTTGCTCACTTGGATGCAACCGTGGTACTGAGCCGTCAGATCGCGTCTCTGGGTATCTACCCAGCCGTTGACCCGCTGGATTCCACCAGCCGTCAGCTGGATCCACTGGTTGTTGGCCAGGAACACTACGACACCGCGCGTGGCGTTCAGTCCATCCTGCAGCGTTACCAGGAATTGAAAGACATCATCGCAATCCTGGGTATGGATGAGCTTTCCGAAGAAGATAAACTGGTTGTAGCACGTGCGCGTAAGATTCAGCGCTTCCTGTCTCAGCCATTCTTCGTAGCAGAAGTCTTCACCGGTTCTCCGGGCAAGTTCGTCTCGCTGAAAGATACCATCCGTGGCTTTAAAGGCATCATGGACGGCGAGTATGACCATCTGCCAGAGCAGGCGTTCTACATGGTTGGCACTATCGACGAAGCTGTCGAGAAAGCTAAAAAACTTTAACGCCTTAATCGGAGGGTGACATGGCAATGACTTATCACCTGGATGTCGTCAGCGCGGAGAGCCAAATGTTCTCCGGTCTGGTCGAAAAGATCCAGGTAACGGGTAGCGAAGGTGAGCTGGGTATTTTCCCGGGTCACGCCCCGCTGCTCACCGCCATTAAGCCTGGTATGATTCGCATCGTGAAGCAGCACGGACATGAAGAGTTCATCTACTTGTCCGGCGGTGTGTTGGAAGTGCAGCCAGGTAACGTAACCGTACTGGCTGACACCGCCATCCGCGGCCAGGATCTCGACCAAGCGCGAGCCCTGGAAGCGAAACGCAAAGCGGAAGAGCACATTAAGAGCTCTCACGGCGACGTGGATTACGCTCAGGCGTCTGCGGAACTGGCCAAAGCGATCGCCAAACTGCGCGTTATCGAGTTGACCAAAAAAGCGATGTAACACCGGCTTGAAAGCATAAAAGCCAGTCTGGTTTTCCAGGCTGGCTTTTTTATTGGGTGGTACCCTGATGTAATCCTTAAGTGTGATATGTGTCACATAAATGTTGCGTCGCTCAAAAACCCGGCGTAGACTTTGTTTTGTGAGTTAGATCACATAACAATGCATGCTATGCAGGAATCAAAATGAAACGCTTTCATAAAATCATCGCAATGTTCAGCAACCTGAGCCTCTAAGTCTCTGTTTTGTTGCACAAAAAGAATTAAAAAAGGTCGCCGAAAGGCGGCCTTTTTGTTTTTCAGCTCAACACCATTCTTGATTCATGTGTCAAAAGAACAATCAAAGCAGCAACATAGCGGCTAATCTTCGGATATTGGGTCTTTTTTTCGAGACAAACCGCGCTACGATAGCTGAAAATAGTGTCATAAAACCCATATTAGCTTTCACGTGACTAATTTCTCCTCACTTCATTTCATGATGAAAAATATGTAGAAATTTCAATGTGAAAGGGTTTAACTTCTCACTCAAACAACTGTCAGGATGCGTATGTCAAACAGTGCGATGAGCGTGGTTATCCTTGCCGCTGGCAAAGGAACTCGCATGTATTCCGATCTCCCGAAAGTGTTGCATACACTGGCGGGCAAGCCGATGGTTCAGCATGTTATTGATGCTGCTGATGAATTAGGCGCATCTCAGGTTCACCTGGTCTACGGACACGGTGGTGAACTGCTGAAACAAACCCTCAGCGAAGGCAACCTGAATTGGGTGCTTCAGGCCGAACAACTCGGCACCGGGCACGCAATGCAGCAGGCTGCGCCATTCTTCGGCGATGATGAAGACATCATGATGCTGTACGGCGACGTGCCGCTGATCTCTGTTGAAACACTTGAGCGTCTACGTGCGGCGAAACCGCAGGGCGGAATTGGTCTGCTGACCGTCAAGCTTGATGACCCAACCGGCTACGGGCGTATCACCCGTGAAAACGGTCAGGTCACCGGAATTGTAGAACACAAAGATGCGACCGACGCACAGCGTGAAATTCAGGAGATCAACACCGGGATCCTGATTGCCGGAGGCGCGGACCTTAAACGTTGGCTGGGCAAGCTCGACAACAACAATGCCCAGGGCGAGTTCTACATCACCGATATCATCGCCATGGCGTACCAGGAAGGGCGAGAAATTGCCGCTGTTCATCCGGCTCGCTTAAGCGAAGTGGAAGGCGTGAACAACCGTCTGCAGCTCTCCCGTCTGGAGCGCGAGTACCAAAGCGAGCAGGCGGAAAAGCTGCTGCTGGCTGGCGTCATGCTGCGCGATCCGCAGCGTTTTGACCTGCGCGGCAACGTGACTCACGGGCGCGATGTAGAGATTGATACTAACGTTATCCTTGAGGGCAACGTGACGCTGGGCCATCGCGTAAAAATTGGCACGGGCTGCGTGATTAAAAATAGCGTGATCGGCGATGACTGCGAAATCAGCCCGTACAGCGTAGTCGAAGACGCCCAACTGCACGCCGCCTGCACCATTGGCCCGTTCGCGCGTCTGCGTCCTGGCGCTGAGCTGCTGGAAGGCGCACACGTAGGCAACTTCGTTGAAATTAAAAAAGCGCGCCTGGGTAAAGGCTCCAAAGCCGGCCACCTGAGCTATCTCGGTGACGCTGAAATTGGCGATAACGTGAATATCGGCGCAGGCACCATCACCTGTAACTACGATGGCGCGAACAAATTCAAAACCATCATCGGTGATGATGTGTTTGTCGGTTCTGACTCTCAGCTGGTGGCCCCGGTCAGCATAGGCAAAGGCGTGACGATTGCCGCCGGAACCACCGTGACACGCGATGTGGCGGATAACGAACTGGTATTAAGCCGTGTGCCGCAGGTGCACAAGCAAGGCTGGCAGCGTCCGGTGAAGAAGAAGTAAGACAAGCGGCGGGTGGCGCATCGCTAACCCGCCCGACAATTTTGTTGGCCTGATAAGGCGAAGCCGTCATCAGGCAGACAGGGGTTGAGGGGATAACATAATCTCCCGCCCACCAGCAGTAACCAAAACGATAACCCCACTCTCTACAAGGCTCGGGGCTCCGGAAAAAACCGGAAATACAGGTCAGCGACAACGCATGGCATCGTGCCATATCAGGAAATCTAACTATGTGTGGAATTGTTGGCGCAGTCGCGCAGCGTGATATTGCTGAAATCCTTCTCGAAGGGCTTCGTCGTCTGGAATACCGCGGTTATGACTCTGCCGGACTGGCAGTGGTCGACAACGAGGGGCATCTGACCCGTCTGCGTCGTCTCGGTAAAGTAAACATACTGTCTCAGGCGGCGGAAGATCAGCCGCTGCATGGCGGCACGGGTATCGCACACACCCGCTGGGCGACCCACGGCGAGCCGTCAGAAGGCAACGCCCATCCTCATGTCTCCGATTACATCGTCGTGGTGCATAACGGCATCATCGAAAACCACGAACCGCTGCGCGAACTGTTGCAGTCTCGCGGCTATGTGTTCGTCTCAGAAACCGATACTGAAGTGATTGCTCACCTCGTTCACTGGGAACTGGAACAGGGGGGAACGCTGCGTGAAGCCGTCCTGCGCGCTATCCCGCAACTGCGTGGCGCCTACGGTACCGTGATCATGGATACCCGTGATCCGCACACTCTGCTGGCCGCCCGTTCAGGCAGTCCGCTGGTGATTGGTTTGGGCATGGGCGAAAACTTCATTGCCTCCGACCAGCTTGCACTCTTGCCGGTCACCCGTCGCTTTATCTTCCTCGAAGAAGGCGATATCGCAGAAGTGACTCGTCGCAGCGTAACCGTGTTTGCCAAATCCGGCGAGCAGGTAACACGCCCGGACATCGAATCTAATTTGCAGTACGACGCCGGTGACAAAGGCATTTACCGCCACTACATGCAAAAAGAGATCTACGAGCAGCCGAACGCGATCAAAAACACCCTGACCGGACGCATCAGCCACGGACAGGTCGATCTCAGTGAGCTGGGACCCAACGCCAACGAAATGCTGGCCAACGTCGAGCATATTCAGATTGTGGCCTGCGGAACGTCTTACAATTCCGGCATGGTGTCGCGCTACTGGTTTGAGTCGCTGGCTGGCGTGCCGTGCGATGTCGAAATCGCCTCGGAATTCCGCTATCGCAAATCTGCGGTGCGTCGCAACAGTCTGATGATCACCCTTTCCCAGTCCGGTGAAACGGCGGATACCCTGGCGGCGTTGCGTCTGTCGAAAGAATTGGGCTATCTGGGCTCTCTCGCGATTTGTAACGTGGCAGGCTCCTCGCTGGTGCGTGAATCTGACCTGGCGCTGATGACCAACGCGGGCACTGAAATCGGCGTGGCATCCACCAAAGCGTTCACCACACAGCTGACCGTTCTGTTGATGCTGGTGGCAAAACTGGCAAATCTTAAAGGTCAGGACGCAGCGATTGAGCAGGATATCGTGCACGGTTTGCAGGCGCTGCCGAACCGTATCGAGCAAATGCTGTCGCAGGACAAACGCATCGAAGCACTGGCGGAGGATTTCTCCGACAAGCATCACGCGCTGTTCCTGGGCCGTGGCGATCAGTACCCTATTGCCCTCGAAGGCGCGCTGAAGCTGAAAGAGATCTCCTACATTCACGCGGAAGCGTATGCGGCAGGTGAACTCAAGCATGGCCCACTGGCGCTGATCGACGCGGATATGCCGGTTATCGTGGTGGCACCGAACAACGAACTGCTGGAAAAACTGAAATCCAACATCGAAGAAGTCCGCGCCCGCGGTGGTGTACTGTATGTCTTCGCCGATCGTGATGCCGGTTTCAACAGCAGCGATAACATGCACATCATCGAGATGCCGCATGTGGAAGAAGTTATCGCCCCTATCTTCTACACCGTGCCGTTGCAGCTGCTGGCCTATCACGTGGCGCTGATCAAAGGCACCGACGTTGACCAGCCACGTAACCTGGCGAAATCGGTAACCGTCGAGTAATCTCCCAAAGCCCTGCTCCCGCAGGGTTTTTTTTCTTCAATATTGACCCGTCATAAACATGACAATCTGTCATATTCAGCTAACGTTTGCTGTGTCATAAAAAGAAAATTTTACTGACAAGGAAATGTCACAAACTAAGTTAACTCTCTGATTATTCATTGAAAAAACTTAAAACTTTAAGCTAAATTTTCACCGTCATAAAACTGTCATATTTCGTACATTTAACTGTCACCTGTTTGTCCTATTTTGCTCAACGTAGCCACTTAAACAACGATTTACGAAATCTGCAGGAGACATTATGAAAGTTATGCGTACCACTGTCGCAACTGTTGTCGCCGCGACCTTATCGATGAGCGCTTTCTCTGCGTTTGCAGAAGCAAGCCTGACAGGTGCTGGTGCAACCTTCCCGGCGCCGGTGTATGCCAAATGGGCGGATACCTACCAGAAAGAGACCGGTAACAAGGTCAACTATCAGGGTATCGGTTCCTCCGGCGGTGTGAAGCAGATTACTGCCAACACTGTGGATTTCGGTGCTTCCGATGCGCCACTGACAGATGAAAAACTCTCTCAGGAAGGCCTGTTCCAGTTCCCGACCGTTATCGGTGGCGTTGTTCTGGCGGTTAACCTGCCAGGCTTCAAATCCGGTGAGTTGGTGCTCGACGGTAAAACCCTCGGCGACATCTACCTCGGCAAAATCAAGAAGTGGGATGACGAAGCGATTACTAAGCTGAACCCAGGCAAAAAACTGCCTTCTCAGAACATCGCGGTTGTTCGTCGGGCTGACGGTTCCGGTACCTCCTACGTGTTCACCAGCTACCTGTCTAAAGTGAACGACGAGTGGAAATCGAAAATCGGCGCAGGCTCTACCGTTAACTGGCCGACCGGTCTGGGCGGTAAAGGTAACGACGGCATCGCCGCCTTCGTTCAGCGTCTGCCAGGCTCCATCGGCTACGTAGAATACGCTTACGCTAAGCAGAACAACCTGGCGTACACCAAACTGATTTCCGCTGACGGCAAGTCTGTAAGCCCGACCGAAGAAAGCTTTGCCAACGCTGCTAAAGGCGCTGACTGGAGCAAATCCTTCGCTCAGGACCTGACGAACCAGAAAGGCGACGACGTGTGGCCAATCACCTCCACCACCTTCATTCTGGTTCACAAAGATCAGAAGAAACCAGAGCAGGGTGTTGAAGTGCTGAAGTTCTTCGACTGGGCCTACAAAAACGGCGCCAAAGAAGCTAACGCACTGGATTACGCTTCACTGCCAGACAGCGTGGTTGAGCAGGTACGTGCTGCATGGAAAACCAACGTAAAAGATAGCAGCGGTAAAGCGCTGTACTAACAGGATATTTTTGACGAAGATTACAGTTCCGACTGTAGGCCCGGTCAGCGTTAGCGCCACCGGGCATATTCGTAAGACGTTTTTAACTGAAGAGTAATTTATGGCTGCAACCAAGCCTGCATTTAACCCACCGGGTAAAAAGGGTGACATCATTTTCGGCGTGCTGGTAAAACTGGCGGCGCTGATTGTGCTATTGATGCTGGGCGGCATTATTGTTTCCCTGATCATTTCTTCCTGGCCGAGCATCCAGAAATTTGGCTTCTCGTTCCTGTGGACCAAAGAATGGGATGCACCGAACGATATCTACGGTGCGCTGGTGCCTATCTACGGCACGATCGTGACCTCCGTTATCGCCCTGCTGATTGCCGTTCCGGTGAGTTTTGGTATCGCCCTGTTCCTGACGGAGCTGGCGCCAAACTGGCTGAAGCGTCCGCTGGGTATCGCGATTGAACTGTTGGCCGCTATCCCGAGTATCGTTTACGGCATGTGGGGCCTGTTTATCTTTGCCCCGCTGTTTGCGACCTACTTCCAGGAGCCGGTTGGCAACGTGCTGTCTACCATTCCGTTCGTTGGCGCCCTGTTCTCTGGCCCGGCGTTTGGTATCGGCCTGCTGGCTGCGGGGGTTATCCTCGCCATCATGATTATTCCTTACATCGCTGCCGTTATGCGTGATGTGTTCGAACAAACCCCGGTGATGATGAAAGAGTCGGCCTACGGCATCGGCTGCACCACCTGGGAAGTTATCTGGCGTATCGTTCTGCCGTTCACCAAAAATGGTGTGATTGGCGGGGTCATGCTCGGCCTGGGTCGCGCGCTCGGTGAAACCATGGCGGTGACGTTCATCATCGGTAACACCTACCAGCTCGACAGCGCGTCGCTGTATATGCCGGGCAACAGCATTACCTCAGCACTCGCCAACGAGTTCGCTGAAGCGGAATCCGGGCTGCACGTCTCGGCGCTGATGGAACTTGGCCTGATCCTATTTGTGATCACCTTTATTGTGCTGGCCATTTCCAAGCTGATGGTTAAACGCCTCGCGAAAAACGAGGGGGCACGCTAATGGCGACTTTAGAAATGCAAACCACTCCAGAGCTCATCGAGTCTCGCCGCAAAATGCAGGCGCGTCGTCGATTCAAAAACCGCATCGCGCTGACGCTGTCGATGGGAACCATGGTGTTTGGCCTGTTCTGGCTGGTGTGGATCCTGTTCTCGACGGTCACGCGTGGGATTGACGGGATGTCGCTGGCGCTGTTCACCGAAATGACGCCGCCGCCGAACACCGCGGGCGGTGGTCTGGCAAATGCCCTGGCCGGTAGCGGCCTGCTTATCCTGTGGTCGACCGTGGTCGGGACGCCGCTGGGCATCATGGCGGGAATTTGGCTGGCGGAGTATGGCCGCAAATCCTGGCTTGCCGAAGTGATTCGCTTCATCAACGACATTCTGCTTTCCGCGCCGTCTATCGTTGTTGGCCTGTTCGTCTACACCATCGTGGTGGCGAAGATGCAGCACTTCTCCGGTTGGGCGGGCGTGATTGCGCTGGCGCTGCTGCAGGTGCCGATTGTCATTCGTACCACCGAGAACATGCTTAAACTGGTTCCGGACAGCCTGCGCGAAGCGGCATATGCGCTGGGCACGCCGAAGTGGAAAATGATTTCCGCTATCACGCTGAAAGCGTCGATTTCCGGGATCATGACGGGTGTCCTGCTGGCCATCGCACGTATCGCCGGTGAAACCGCACCGCTGCTGTTCACCGCGCTCTCGAACCAGTTCTGGAGCACTGACATGATGCAGCCGATTGCCAACCTGCCGGTCACCATTTTCAAATTTGCCATGAGCCCGTTTGCCGAATGGCAACAGCTGGCCTGGGCCGGGGTGCTGATCATTACCCTGTGCGTACTGTTGCTTAACATTCTGGCGCGCGTCATTTTCGCGAAGCAGAAACACGGTTAAATTTTTGCGGTGCGGCCCCATGCGGCACCGGATGAGGAAGAGATTGAGATGAGTATGGTGAATACCGCCCCGGGAAAAATTGCCGTTCGCGATTTGAACTTTTACTACGGCAAATTCCATGCCCTGAAGAACATCAACCTGGATATCGCCAAGAACCAGGTCACCGCGTTTATCGGCCCGTCGGGCTGCGGTAAATCGACGTTGCTGCGTACGTTCAACAAAATGTTTGAGCTGTATCCGGAGCAGCGTGCAGAAGGCGAAATTTTGCTGGATGGCGACAACATTCTGACAAATACCCAGGATATCGCCCTGTTACGCGCCAAAGTCGGCATGGTATTCCAGAAGCCGACGCCGTTCCCGATGTCCATTTACGACAACATCGCCTTCGGCGTGCGTCTGTTTGAAAAGCTGTCGCGTGCCGATATGGACGAGCGCGTGCAGTGGGCGTTGACCAAGGCTGCACTGTGGAACGAAACCAAAGATAAGCTGCACCAGAGTGGGTATTCTCTCTCCGGTGGCCAGCAACAGCGTCTGTGCATCGCGCGCGGTATCGCGATTCGCCCGGAAGTCTTGCTGCTTGATGAGCCGTGTTCTGCGCTGGACCCGATTTCTACGGGGCGCATTGAAGAACTCATCACCGAACTGAAGCAGGATTACACCGTGGTTATCGTGACCCACAACATGCAGCAGGCGGCGCGTTGTTCCGACCACACGGCGTTTATGTATCTTGGCGAACTGATTGAATTCAGCAATACCGACGATCTGTTTACCAAGCCTGCGAAGAAACAAACTGAAGATTACATTACTGGCCGCTACGGTTGATTTGGAGTGCAAATGGATAACCTCAATCTTAATAAACACATTTCCGGCCAGTTCAACGCAGAGCTGGAGCATATCCGCACTCAGGTGATGACCATGGGCGGGCTGGTGGAAAAGCAGCTTTCTGATGCCATCACCGCGATGCACAATCAGGATCAGGAGCTGGCTAAGCGCGTTATCGACGGCGACCAACAGGTCAATATGATGGAAGTCGCCATTGATGAGGCCTGTGTGCGCATCATCGCCAAACGACAGCCAACCGCCAGCGATCTGCGTCTGGTGATGGCAATCATCAAGACCATTGCCGAGCTGGAACGTATTGGCGATGTGGCGGATAAAATTTGCCGCACCGCGCTGGAGAAGTTCTCACAGCAGCATCAACCGCTGTTGGTAAGCCTGGAGTCTTTGGGCCGTCATACCGTACAAATGCTGCATGACGTGCTTGATGCGTTTGCGCGTATGGACCTGGATGAAGCAGTGCGTATCTATCGCGAAGATAAGAAGGTCGATCAGGAGTACGAAGGCATTGTGCGTCAGTTGATGACTTACATGATGGAAGACTCCCGTACCATTCCAAGCGTGCTGACCGCGCTGTTCTGCGCCCGTTCAATCGAGCGTATCGGCGACCGTTGCCAGAACATTTGCGAATACATCTTCTATTTCGTGAAAGGACAGGACTTCCGTCACGTCGGCGGCGACGAGCTGGATAAACTGCTGGCGGGTAAAGATCCGAAAGAGTGAGTTCACCCTCTCCCCGACCCTCTCCCTGAGGGAGGGAGAGAAAACGCTCCGAAAAATTCCCTCTCCCCTTGGGAGAGGGTTAGGGAGAGGGAGTTACGGGAAATTAACGCGTAATCTCCCAACCCCGCGCTTTCCACAATCCCGGTAATTCGTCCAGCGACGTAAAGCTCGTCACTTTAGGATGGTTGATCGGCTGATTATGCGGATCGGCGCAGAAGTAAAAGACTTCCATCCCCGCCGCCACGCCGGACATCGCGCCCGCGCTCGAGTCATCCACCAGCACACAGTTCACCGGATCCACATTCATCGCTTTCGCCGCGTGGTACATTAACGCCGGATCGGGTTTCCAGGCCTGAATGTCATACCCGCTGAACAGTTTGTCCGGGAAATGATGCAGCAACCCCGTGTTCCCCAGCGAATGTTGCATTTTGCTCACCGGACCGTTGGAGACGATGCACATCGGTACCGTCATCGCGTCCAGCAAATCATTCGCGCCAGCTATGACTTCCAGCTCGCTGTCGAACAGCCGCGCCACTTCAGCGCGATACACCGGTTCCAGCGTCTCTTTCACCAGATTCACACCGTGTTCGGCGTTAATGGTGTCGATAATCTCGTACAGCTTCACCCCTTTAAAACGCTTAAAAATCGTTTCAAGCTCAAGAGTGATGCCAAATTCCCGGAACATGTGGACATATGCCCGGGAGCAAATCACTTCACTGTCGACGAGCGTGCCATCGCAGTCGAAAAATACCGCCTCAATACTGGACATGCCGTTTCCTGTTGTCACAAGTTTAACGTTTACGTAATAAAATTTGCCCGACGCAATCGTTGCCGTATAAGCAAAATCAATGAAAAAAAATGTGTCGTACACCTCCCTATTGTCGCATTTTGGTATAGGATAGCGACGAATTTTCCCCTCCTTAGTTTGGAACCAGAAGATGAGCCAACAACAAAACACCCAGACGTCGGGTCAGGGTCTGCTTCAGCGCGTGTTTAAACTGCGCGAGCACGGAACGACGGCACGCACGGAAGTGATTGCCGGTTGTACAACGTTCCTGACGATGGTGTACATCGTTTTTGTGAACCCGCAAATTCTGGGTGCCGCAGGCATGGATACCAGCGCGGTCTTCGTTACCACCTGTCTTATTGCCGCACTTGGCAGCATCCTGATGGGGCTGTTTGCTAACCTGCCGGTTGCGCTGGCACCCGCGATGGGCCTGAACGCCTTCTTCGCATTTGTCGTGGTCGGGGCGATGGGCCTGACGTGGCAAGTGGGCATGGGCGCGATTTTCTGGGGCGCGATGGGTCTGCTGTTGCTGACCATTTTCCGCGTGCGCTACTGGATGATTGCCAATATCCCAATGAGCCTGCGCGTGGGCATCACCAGCGGTATCGGCCTGTTCATCGGCATGATGGGCCTGAAAAATGCGGGCGTGATTGTCGCTAACAAAGACACGCTGGTGTCTATCGGCCACCTGACATCTCACAGCGTGCTGCTGGGCATTCTCGGCTTCTTCATCATTGCGATTCTGGCTTCCCGTAACATTCATGCGGCGGTGCTGGTTTCCATCGTGGTGACCACCCTGTTGGGTTGGGCGCTGGGCGATGTTCACTATTCGGGTATCGTTTCGACGCCACCGGATGTGACGTCTGTTATCGGTCACGTCGATCTGGCGGGTTCCTTTAACATCGGCCTGGCAGGTGTGATTTTCTCCTTCATGCTGGTCAACCTGTTTGACTCCTCCGGCACCCTGATCGGTGTGACTGACAAAGCGGGCCTGACCGATGAAAACGGTAAATTCCCACGCATGAAGCAGGCACTGTTCGTCGACAGTATTTCTTCTGTTGCCGGCGCGTTTATCGGGACGTCTTCCGTTACCGCGTACATTGAATCCACTTCTGGCGTGTCCGTGGGTGGCCGTACCGGTCTGACGGCGGTCGTTGTCGGTCTGCTGTTCCTGCTGGTTATTTTCCTGTCGCCGCTGGCTGGCATGGTGCCGCCGTACGCAGCTGCAGGCGCGCTGATTTACGTCGGCGTGCTGATGACCTCCAGCCTCGCCCGCGTTAAGTGGGATGACCTGACCGAAGCCGTTCCCGCGTTTATTACTGCGGTGATGATGCCGTTCAGCTTCTCGATTACCGAAGGGATCGCGCTGGGCTTTATCTCTTACTGCGTGATGAAAATTGGTACCGGTCGTTTCCGCGACCTCAGCCCGTGCGTCATCGCTGTCGCACTGCTGTTCGTCCTGAAGATTGCGTTTATCGACTAGGTAAAAGCAAAACGGCAACCAAAGGGTTGCCGTTTTTAGTGTTTGCACTCTCTCCCCGTGGGAGAGGGCCGGGGTGAGGGCATCAGGCCGCACTAGCTTGCATCAGGCCGCGCCTCCCTGATTTACTTTTTCACCCGCTGAATATAATCCCCGAACGCGGTCAACTGACCGGTCAGATGATCGAGCGTGCTCTGATCAACCACTTCACCCGTTTGCGGGTCGACCTTGTTCTGAATCACTCCGCCCATAAACTCCGGCTTGTTCATCACCATCGCATCAAGGAACACCAGAATCTGACGCAGATGATACTGGCAGCGTGCACCGCCAATCGCGCCCATTGAGCTGGTCTGGATCAGCACCGGCTTTCCGGCCAGCGGTTGTTCTGGCAGACGTGACAGCCAGTCGATGGCATTTTTCAGGCCGCCCGGCACGGAGTAGTTATACTCTGGCGTCACAATCACCACGCCATCAGCCTCACGAATCTGCGCCGCCAGCGCTTCTACGCTCTGCGGAAAACCTTCTTCTTGCTGGATATCGGCATCGTACAGCGGAATATCGCCAATCGACGGCAGCGCGGAAATTTCCATGCCCGCCGGGGCGATGTTGGGCAGAGTGCGCGCCACCATCCCGTTAAATGAGTTTTTGCGCAGGCTTCCCAGTAATGTCACCACTTTCAACGCATCAGACATGATTACTCCTTTAGTTTTCATCATGATAAGTCAGTTCAGTATAAGCGCTTTTTCCGCAGGCAGGCTGGTAAAACGCATCAGACGGGCCGCGGGTTCGCTGGCACGGATTTGCATATCCGGCAAGCCGCGCCAGCCGGTTTTGCTGTCGAATTCCCAGACTTTCAGCCGTTCAATCGCAGGCGTAACGGCAATGGACCACACCAGCACATCTTCTGCATCGCAAATGGCTTCTATCTGCAGCATTTTGGCAGCACGCAGGCGACCTGAACCTGGCAGGAGCTGAAGCAACTGCTGCGAATCGTGTTGGGTTTCACCCGTCAGCTTGAGAACGCTCTGGCGCAGGGTCAGCAGTTGCGCTCGCGCTTCGTTGGGATCGTTTTGATTTTTGATCCACAGCGATTCGTTGTTACTGAAGGGGTAATTTTCGGGGGCGCTGGAGCGGTTTAAACTACGGGTCGTGCGCTGAAGTTCCATGTCCAGGCCACATTCACCTTCAGTGGTCAGCGCGACACCGACAATATTTCCGGCATAGGCGATAGAGAAATGCGGTTGTTTGCTGTCGCGAAACATCGGTTTGCCATCGGGGCGCAGAACCATGTCGGGAAGTTCGCTGACGCCATACAGCATAAACAGCAGTTCAGCGAGCAGCGCCCGGGAGGCTAAGTAACGCGCCCGGCGATGCAAGGGCAGTTGTCGTGCCGCGTTGTGACAGGACGAAGAAAGCCGCACTGAGTGCAGATGTCCGTCGGTAAGGATCCCTCTTACGAAGTGCGTTGCCATTATGTCGCTCCGTGATTAATGGTCATGAGTTCGGACAGATAACCCTATTATTACCCAGGATGATGAGGTTTTAATGTGGAATAACGGCGCTGAAAAGCCATCGCCCAGCATATTTACAATTCCTTAGGCGCAATAGTCTGTGAGTTCACAAAATTAGGGTCTAGCCGCTGAGAAACCCGGATTGAAACGCTTCACCATAGAGCTGCTTAATCATCGATTTTAGCCAGATTATCTTGGGATTATGGCCGTTGCGCTTATGCCACATCAGCGTAAAAGGCACCGCCATTTTTTGCAGTTGCGCATTATCGAAGGGGATCGGGCGCGTCACTAGTTTTAGGCCGTGCTGCTGGTTATAGTGCTGGCAGTAATAAGGTGCGGTGGCCAGCAGCGTGTGATCGGGCTGCGAGGCCATAAACATCGAGGCTTCAAAGCTCGGCAGGCTGAGCGCAATCTGGCGCTTATGGCCCGACTCATTCAGCACTTCATCCAGCGCCCAGGTATCACTGTTTTCCCAGCAGATGCTGATGTGCGGATAGCGCAGAAATGTCTCGAGATTCCATTCTTCCTGCAACGCCGGATGATCTTCGCGCAGATAAACGCGCGGAACATCGGTGAACAGTACTTCAAAGTCGATAAACCACGGCAAAAGGCTAAGAGATTCCCGTGAACGCGGATGGCTTTCCCGGCCGGTAAAGCCTAAGTCGACTTCGCCACGCACGATGGCATCCAGCGAATCATAATTCCAGTTGCGCAGGCGCACGGTGGCCTGCGCATAGCGCTGGTGGATTTGCTGCGTCAGGGCGTTGAAGGCGATGAGCATGAGCGGGGATTCCGCCGCCAGCTCAAAGGTGAGCCCGCGCGGCGTGTCGTACTGAGGCTTATCCAGTAGCTGGTGGCTCATTTGCATCCAGTCGGCCAGATCTTGCTCCATGCTGACCGCCAGCGGCGTGGGGTGCAGGCCCGTTGGCGTTTTGACAAACAGCGGGTCGTTAAACCAGTCCCGTAGCTTCGCCAGCGATTTACTGACCGCAGACGGCGTGACGTTCATTCGTTTTGCCGTCTTGCTGACGCTGCGTTCCTGCAGCAAAAGCTGCAGGCAAAAGAGTAAGTTAAGATCGAGACTGGTCAGGGATTTTTTCATCGTCCGCCGTGTCTGCGCGGGCAGACACAAAGGTAATCAACAGGATGCAGACCATGCTACAGCTAAATAGTATCCCGATCAGCATATTCAGCGCGCTGAGGCCGGATATCGCCGACAGCCAGATGTACAGCGAAGAACCGCAAACCTGTGCGATGCCAAGGACTGAACTTGCCACGCCGGCGCGCAGAGTAAACGGCCCAAGCGCCTGACTCATGGTGACGCCGAACCCCAGTGAGAAGCCCGCACAAATCAGCGTCAGGCCGAACAGCGTGATGGCCGCGGAGTGCGCGGAGAGCAGGACAAGAGCGGCGGCAAAAAACAGGCCTTGCGCGGCCAGCATCAGGGAACGTTGGCTGAACAGCGTCAGCAACAACGGCGTTGAGAACGCCACCACCATACTCACCAACGCGGTTAACGCCATGATCGTCGAGTATTCACCCCGGTCGAAGTGCAGCACGTCCATCAATAACACCGGGGAAATATTCACATAGGTCAGGATCGCAGTGACGCTGAGCGTGGTGATGAGCACCCGGCTGACGAAAAAACGGCTGCTCAGTGATTCTGCTGTCGAAGGTGGCGCAGCGATGTGGTCCGCACGCGTGCCTGGATGCGTTTCTCGCAGCACCAACGTGGATAACAGGCAAACTAGCACGCCCATGCACGCCATCACCCAGAACAGGCTCTGCCACGGGAATTTAAGCATGATCAGATTGCCGATAACCGGTGCGAGAACCGGAATGATGCAGGTGATGCCGTTCAGCAGCGACAGCACTTTGGCCCGACGACGGTCATCCAGCGTATCGCGCATGATGGCAAACGCCACCACGTAGCAGCAGCCTGCGCCGAGTCCCTGAATAAAGCGTCCGGTGAGGAACAGAGAGCTGTCGCTGGCGTTGGCGCACAGCGCGGAAGCGAGCGCGAAAACAATCGCCCCGCAGATAGCGACCGGCTGGCGTCCGGCTTTATCCGCGATGCGCCCGGCCAGCAGCATGGCCGCGGCCATCCCTGCTAAATAGACCGAAAACGCGATGTGCAGCTGGGCTTCTGTGGCGGAAAGATCTGCCGCAATGCGGGGCAGACCGACGAGATACATATCGATCCCCGAGGGATAAAGCAAAACAAGGGCGAAACTGCAGAACAGAAAGCGGGCCATAAGTACCTCACACGGAAAGTCCGGCGAGCATACGGGGCTTTGGGAAGGGACTCGAGTTGCCATTTGGACAACGGTGTTTTCCAGAATGGAAAAACCCACCGGATGCGGTGGGTTTTGACTATGCCACTATTCGTCAGGCGGCGCTTATTTTCCGATACAGAAGCTCGAGAAAATACGGCCCAGAAGGTCATCGGAGGTAAATTCGCCGGTGATTTCGCTCAGGGCTTGCTGAGAAAGACGCAGCTCTTCGGCCAGCAACTCACCCGCCCAGGCGCCCAGCAATTGGGCTTTACCCTGTTGCAGATGTTCAGCCGCCGTTTCCAGCGCCTGCAAGTGGCGACGACGCGCGAGGAAGCCGCCTTCCATATTGGTGTCGAAGCCCATGCTCTGCTTGAGATGATTGCGCAGAACTTCCACGCCTTCTCCCTGACGCGCAGAAAGACGAATCAGTGAGTGGCTGTTCACCTCGCTCAGACCGATCGCTTCGCCGGTGATATCCGCTTTGTTACGCACCACGGTGATCGGCAGATTCGCAGGTAAACGGGCGATAAAGTCCGGCCAGATTTCTGCCGGATCGACGGCGGTGGTGGTGGTGCTGTCGACCATAAACAGCACCCGGTCGGCCTGCTCGATTTCCTGCCAGGCACGCTCGATACCAATGCGCTCGACTTCATCGCTGGCATCGCGCAGTCCGGCGGTATCGATAATGTGCAGCGGCATCCCGTCGATATGAATGTGTTCGCGTAATACGTCGCGAGTGGTGCCTGCGATATCGGTGACAATCGCGGCTTCGCGCCCTGCCAATGCGTTCAACAGGCTCGATTTACCGGCGTTTGGCCGCCCGGCGATGACCACTTTCATCCCTTCACGCAGCAGGCTGCCCTGGCGCGCTTCGGCACGCACGGCGTCGAGATCGCCGATAACGGTATTGAGCTGCGCTTCGATTTTGCCGTCAGAGAGGAAATCAATTTCTTCGTCCGGGAAATCGATCGCCGCTTCGACGTAAATGCGCAGATGGGTCAGCGCTTCCACCAGATGATTGACGCGCGCAGAGAACGCGCCTTGCAGCGAGTTCATCGCAGAACGTGCCGCCTGCTCGGAGCTGGCGTCAATCAGGTCGGCGATGGCTTCGGCCTGGGCCAGGTCGAGCTTATCGTTAAGGAATGCGCGTTCGGAAAACTCACCCGGATTGGCTATGCGCACGCCGGGCAGCGTCAGAATGCGTTTGAGCAGCAGGTCGAGGATAACCGGGCCGCCATGGCCCTGAAGCTCCAGCACGTCTTCCCCGGTAAAGGAGTTCGGCCCCGGGAACCATAAGGCGATACCCTGATCCAGCGTCGCGCCTTCGACATCGCGAAACGGCAGATAATCGGCGTAGCGCGGTTTCGGCAGCTTGCCCAATACCGCCTGTGCAACGTCGCGTGCCTTCAGGCCAGATATACGCAGAATACCCACGCCGCCGCGTCCTGGCGGTGTGGCCTGGGCAACAATCGTGTCGTTATGGTTCATGGTTAGTCTCTTTCTATACCTAATAAAAAAGGCGGTCATCTGACCGCCTTCCATTTTAGCGAACGCCTACCGAATCAGGATTTTTTCTTTTCGCGGCTATGCAGGCCACGTTTTTCCAGACCACGGTAAATCAGCTGCTGCTGGATAATCGTCACCAGGTTGCTGACGATATAGTACAGCACCAGACCTGACGGGAACCACAGGAAGAACGCGGTGAAGATGACCGGCATGAAGGTCATGATCTTCTGCTGCATCGGGTCGGTCACGGTGGTCGGCGACATCTTCTGGATGAAGAACATCGTTACGCCCATCAGGATCGGCAGGATGTAGTACGGGTCCTGTGCGGACAAGTCATGGATCCACAGAGCAAACGGCGCGTGGCGCAGTTCAACGGAGCCCATCAGCATGTAGTACAGCGCAAGGAAGATTGGCATCTGGATAACCAGAGGGAAGCAGCCGCCGAGCGGGTTTACTTTCTCTGCTTTATACAGGGCCATCATTTCCTGGCTCTGACGCTGTTTGTCATCGCCCAGACGCTCACGCATCGCCGCAATTTTCGGCTGAAGCATACGCATCTTCGCCATGGAGGTGTACTGCGCTTTGGTCAGCGGGTACATGATGCCACGAACGATGAAGGTGATAACGATAATGGAGAAGCCCCAGTTACCGAGGAAGCTGTGGATAAATTTCAGCAGTTTGAACAGCGGCTGAGAAATGAACCACAACCAACCATAGTCAACGCTCAAGTCCAGGTGTGGCGCAACGGCTGCCATTTTGTCCTGAATTTCAGGACCCACCCACAGGGTGCTGGCAAGGTTTGCCGCCTGACCTGGCTGAACCAGAACTGGCTGAGACTTATACCCAATAGCAGCAATGCCGTTACCGAGGTTAGTCGTGTAGAAGTTGTTCGAACCGTCGTTGTTCGGTACCCAAGCGGTAGCAAAGTACTGCTGCAGCATCGCAACCCAACCGCCTTTAGAACTGATGTTCAGGTTCTCGTTATCGGCGATTTTGTCGAACTTATACTTTTCATACTTCTCGTCTGGCGTGGAGTAAGCCGCGCCGCGGAAAGTATGCATGGTGGACAGACCGCCACCTTTAGTATCAAGTGCCGGTGGCAGATTGATGGACTGTTTCAGCTGACCGAAGGTGGAGACTTCCAGTGGTTTCTCACCGGCGTTCTTCACGTTATAGCCCACGTTCACCGCATATCCACCGCGTTTCAGGGTGAAGGTTTTGGTAAAGGTGTTGCCGGCTTTATCGGTGTAAGTCAGCGGAATAGTCAGTTCATTCTGCCCATCTGCCAGAACAAACGCATCTTTATCAATGTTGTACAGTGGACGTGCACCGTTAGCAGGGTTATCTGGACCATCACGACCGGTCAGACCGCTCTGTGCCTGATAAATAAAGTCCGATGAGGTGTCCAGTAACTTAAACGGCTCGTTAGAATTCTGCGTTTTCGGATAAGTTAACAGCAGTGCCTGCTCAACATCACCACCACGGGTGTTGATGACGAGTTCAAGCACATCGGTTTTCACCGTAATCAGTTTTCCCTGGCCACTGGCCGGAACGCCCTGGTCGGCTGCGCTGCCCGCGGCGGTGGTCGTAGTCTGCGTAATCTGCTGCTGAGGCTGAGGATTTTTATCCTGCTCCCATGCCTGCCAGATCATGAAAGACACGAACAACAAAGCGATGATAAGAAGATTGCGTTGCGAATCCATCGTTAGTGTTCTCTGGTATTTGTTGGTCCTGGTGGGACGGGATCGTCACCACCCGGGTGTAAAGGGTGGCATTTTAATACGCGTTTCACCGTCAACCAACTGCCTTTTAATACTCCAAACCTGCGCAATGCCTCAATTCCGTATTGTGAACAGGTGGGAGTGAAACGGCAGTGTGGCCCGAGTAGCGGACTAATCAGGCGTTGATAGACCCGGATAAGGGCTATCAGGACCCGTGAGCCAGGCGACAGTGACGGCGCCATAATTTTTCCAACGCTTCCGTGATTGCCCGGTTGTCGAGGTCTGCAACCCCTTTCTTTACTAACACCACGAAATCCATAGCGGGAAGTTCATGCTGACGTAAACGGAAACTTTCACGCGTCAGACGTTTAATCCGATTGCGTTCATGGGCGCGTTTAACGTTTTTCTTGGCGACAGTAAGACCGATGCGGGGATGCCCCAGCGAATTTAGGCGGCCGAGGATGGTGATTTGCGGCGTGCCAGCCCGTTGCGGCTGCTGGAAGACGAATGTGAAATGATTGGGAGTTAACAAGCGTAACTCCCTGGGAAAAGCTAGCTTAACCACTGAGGGGTTAGCTTTATTACTTGGAAACGGTCAGACGAGAACGGCATTTAGCACGACGACGTGCCAGAACCTGACGACCATTTTTAGTAGCCATACGAGCACGGAAGCCGTGTGAACGGTTGCGCTTCAGTACAGACGGTTGAAAAGTGCGTTTCATGGCGATTTCTACCTAAACTTGAATAAATTCACTGACTTTTGCGTGTACCCGAACGAGTTTCGAACGACTTCCGCTTCAGTGTGGGTGATTAAAGAGGCCGGATTGTAATAATTGTACACTCCGGAGTCAATTCTCTTTACCTTATTTCCCGCGTATTTCCGCACGATTTCGCGTGCAAAATGACCGGCAATGGTCCGTGTTAGCGAGTAACACGCACCGGGTGGAGGATTATAAAGCCTGCCAATTAAAGCGCAAGGATCGCCCGGGATCTTTATGAGATCGATTATGCAAAAAATTGTCGCGACGCATTAATTTTTCCAATATGCGGGCGAAATCGCCCCTCACTCCAGCCAGGATCGATTACACTTAGCCGGTCTTGATCTTCCCTGTGGATAAATCGGGAAGAATCTGTGAGAAACAGGAGATCTCTGGCGCAGTTTAGGCTATGATCCGCGGTCCCGATCGTGATCCTGGATCCTGACCGGAGTAACAACCGCTGATAGCGGTTCGCACGTCACCCCCACCGACCTGTGGGCTGTCCGACGTGTGTCAACAATCATTAATTCTGTTTCACCCTTATTTGTTCGATTGGAGTCCGCCGTGTCACTTTCGCTTTGGCAGCAGTGTCTTGCCCGATTGCAGGATGAGTTACCAGCCACAGAATTCAGT